>NZ_JBFAWA010000025.1:0-205309 GCF_040680035.1 Nonomuraea sp. NPDC052116
ATCTCGGATGCGGCCTGGCGCGACCTGCGGATGATGCTGGAGTACAAGGCCGCCTGGTACGGGCGCACGCTGGTGGCGGTGGACCGCTGGTTCCCCTCCTCCAAGCTGTGCTCGGCCTGCGGGGCCCTGCAAGGAGCGATGCCGCTGACCATCCGGGAATGGACCTGCGGCTGCGGCGCGGTCCACGATCGGGACGTCAACGCCGCGCGCAACGTGCTCGCCGCCGGGCTGGCGGAGAGCTGAAACGCCTGTGGAGCTGGTGTAAGACCTCAACGAGAGTCCTCTCGGGCGGGCGACCGGCGGTGAAGCAGGAAGGCCAACCGGCGACGGTTGGAATTCCCCTCGTTTACGAGGGGAGGAGGTCAATCCGCTCCTTGAACGAGGGCCGCGACCGCCTGCGACGCCAGCGTGACCTGGCCGTCCACGGCGGATCCGGTCAGCAGGTCGGTGGCCGGGTGGGGGAGCGGCACGCGTGCCGTCTCCGAGCCGTGGTTGAGCAGGAACAGCACCTCGCCGCGGCGTACCGCCTCGACCATGGGCGGCAGGTTCGGCAGGACTCCCCGCACGCCCGCGTCGGCCAGCGCCCGCGCGGCCAGCTCGCCGAGCGCGTCCGGCTCGGGCATCGTCGCCACGTACCAGGCGACGCCCTGCCCGGCCTGGTGCCGCAACAGCGCGGGCCCGCCCTCGGCGAATTCTGCCACCGTCTCGGCCCCTTCCGCGGCGACCAGCTCGGTCCAGGCGTGCGCCGTGAACTCCGCCCCCGTGGCCCACCGGCAGCGCACCGGGCCGTCCACGGGCCGCCACTCCTCGCCGGACGCGCCGAGCACCTCGCGCAGCGGCGCGGGGAACCGTCCGGTACGCACGTGCGCCCGCTCGTCCACGATCCCCGAGAACGGGCCCACGACCAGGACCCCGCCGCCGCGCACGTAGGCGGTCAGGGCCGCGGCGTCGGCGTCGCGGAGCAGGAACAGGTTCGGCACCACGACCAGGGAATAACCGTCGAGCGCGGCGGAGGGGGGCACCAGGTCCACGGTCACGCCGCGCTGCCAGAACGGCAGGTAGTAGCCGAAGAGCTGGTCGGTCGCGGTGAGGCGGTCGCTGGGCCGGCCGCGCTCCTCCAGCGCCCACCAGCTCGCCCAGTCGAACACCATCGCCACCCGCGCGGGCACCGGCCGCCCCGCCACGGACGCCAGCTCGCGCAGCTCCCGGCCGTGCGCGCGGATCTCGGCGTGCAGGCGGGTGTCCGGTCCCGCGTGGGGGAGCATCGCGGAGTGGAAGCGCTCGGCGCCGAAGCGGGAGGCCCGCCACTGGAAGTAGCACAGCCCGTCCGCGCCGCGGGCGAGCGCCTGCAGCGACTCCAGCCTGAGCCGGCCGGGTGGTTTGGGCGGGTTGTGCGGGCGCCAGTTGACCGCGCCGGCGGCCTGCTCCATCAGCAGCCACGGCCTGCCCTTGGCCAGGCCGCGCATGAGGTCGTGGGTGAGGGCCGTGCGGGCGGGCGCGAGCGGGTCCGACGGGTCGGGGTAGTGGTCGTTGGAGACGATGTCCTCCTCGTCCGCCCACGACCAGTAGTCGACCGGCTTGAACAGGCCCATGAAGTTGGTGGTGACCGGGATATCCGGGGTCCTGGCGCGGAGGAGGTCGCGTTCGGCGCGGAAGTGGGCGAGCAGCGCGTCGGAGCAGAAGCGCCACCAGTCGAGCTGCTGGGAGGGGTTGATGATGTAGGGGGCGCGGCGCGGGGTGAGGATCTCGGCCCAGTCGCTGTAGCGCTGGCTCCAGAACGTGGTGCCCCACGCCTCGTTGAGCGTGTCCAGGTCGCCGTAACGCTCCCGCAGCCAGGCGCGGAACGCCTCGGCGGAGTCGTCGCAGTGGCAGACCTGGCCGTACTCGTTGCCCACGTGCCACAACGCCAGGGCCGGGTGGCCGGCGTACCGGTCGGCCAGGTCGTGCACGATCGCCAGTGCCCGCTCCCGGTAGACGGGGGAGGAGGGGCAGAACTGGTTGCGCGAGCCGTACCAGAGGCGGTGCCCGGCCTCGTCGACCGGCAGGGTCTGCGGCCACCGGTGCCCCAGCCACGGCGGCGGCGAGGCGGTGGGGGTGGCCAGGTCCACCGCGATCCCGGCCTCGCCCATGAGGTCGAGCACCCGGTCCAGCCAGGCGAAGTCCCGCTTGCCCGGCTCCGGCTCGATGCGCGCCCAGCTGAAGACGCCGACCGTGACGAGGTTGACCCCGGCCGCCCGCATCAGCTCGGCGTCCTCGGCCCACACGTGCTCCGGCCACTGCTCGGGGTTGTAGTCGCCGCCGAACAGCAGCCCGCGCCCGGCGGTGAGCGTGTGCGTGCCCAGTCGTTCCGTCACGATCCGGTCCTTTCGCCTTCGCGGGGTGGGGCGGAGCTGTCGCCGACCACGAGGCGGCAGGGCAGCAGCCGCTGCGCGGGCGGGCCGTCGCCCGCCAGCCGGTCGATGAGCATGCGGGCGCCGAGGCCGCCCAGCTCGGCGCTCGGCGGCTCCAGCGTGGTGAGCCTGGGGTGGAACATCTCGGCGACCCGCGCCGACGACAGCACCAGCAGCAGCGTCAGGTCCTCGGGGATCCGCCAGCCGCGCGCCGCCACGGCCGCGATCACCCCGACCGCCGCGTGGTCGTCCATCACCGCCAGCGCCGTCGTGTCGGGATGCGCGGCGACCAGCCGCTCGAACGCCTGCCTGCCCTCGTCGGCCGAGCCGGGCCGGAAGTCGTCGACGTAGCCGATCCCGGCCGCGCGGGCGGCCTCGGCGAACTCCGCCCCGGCCCGGATAGCGGGCCCGTACCGCGCCGCGTGCTGGTCGGCCGAGAGGTTGAAGAAGGCCAGCTTGCGGTGCCCGAGCCCGGCCACGTGCGCCACGGCGGCCGCGGCCGTGGCCGCGAAGTCGATGTCGGCGTAGTCGATCGAGCCCGGGTCGCGGGTCCGCCCGATCATGCTGAACGGCACGCCCGCCTCCAGGAGGAACTCCGTGCGCTCGTCGTCCAGCCCGACCTCCATCAGCAGCACGCCGTCCACCAGCCCCAGCCCCGTGATGTGGCGCAGCTCCTCGACCGGCTCGGCGTGCTCGGGGGAGAGCAGCAGGTGGTAGCCCAGCTCGCGGGCCGTCTCCGCGGCGCCGGTGGCGAACTGCATCTCGGTCAGCCCGAAACCGCTGCGCGGAGTGGGGTACAGCAGGGCCAGGATGCGGGTGCGCTTGCTCTGCAGGCCGCGGGCCAGCAGGCTCGGGCGGTATCCCAGCTCGGCCGCCGCCTGCTCGATCCGCCGCCGGGTGTCCGCCGCCACGGGGCGGGTGCCGTTGAGCGCGGCGGACACGGTGCTCACCGCGACCCGCGCCCGCTCCGCCACGTCACGTATCGAAGACATGCCACTGCCGATCCGCTGGGGTCGAAACGTTTCGCACAACGTAGGACGCGGTTTGCGGGGCTGTCAATGGGGGTGGAATCGGTCGTCCCAAATCATGGGCCCGCGCGCAGGGCGTCGCCCGCCTCCCGGCCGGGCCCGCAGCGGATCTTCGTGACGCCTTACGGCGGGGGAGCCGTGGACCGGCGCTGGATCAGCTCGATCGGCCCGGCCAGCACCTCCGCCACCGTGTCGTCCGGCTTCAGGCCGGCCAGCAGGGCCACGCCGCGGCGGCCCAGCTCGCCCAGCGGCATGCGCACCGTCGTGAGCGCGGGATTGAGGTAGCCGGCCAGCTCCAGATCGTGCACGGCGACGATCGAGACGTCCCGCGGGATCTCCAGCCCGGCCGCGCGCACGCCCTCCATCGCCCCGATGGCCGAGGCCACGTTGGCGACGAACACCGCCGTCGGCCGCTCGGGGGCGGCCAGCATCCGGGCCATCGCCGCCGCCCCGCCCGCCGGCGTGTAGTCGGCCGCCACGATCGGCCCCTCCGGCAGCCCGGCCTCGCGCATCGCCGCCGAGTAGCCCGCCGACCTGCGCGTGGCCGTGTCGGCGCGCGACGGGCCCGCCAGGTGGGCGATGCGGCGGTGGCCCAGGCGTACGAGGTGCTCCACCGCCAGCGCGGCGGCCCGCGCGTCGTCGAGGATGACGTAGCGCTTGACGCTCCTGCTGCGGTTGTTGAGCATGAGCCACGGGATGGCGGACCGGTCGAGCTGCGCGATGAGCCCCGACTCGTCGCCGGTCCCGGCCAGCAGCAGGCCGTCGATGCGGCCCTGCCCGATCCGGTCCATGTAGTCGCCCAGCGCCGCGCCCGACGCGCTGCCGGTGACCAGCACGTAGCCCTGCGAGGCCGCCTCCGCCTCCGCGCCCTTGATGATCTCCGCGTAGACCGGGTTGGCGAAGTCGGGGATGAACAGCCCGAACATGTGCGCCCGTGACGTGCGCAGGCTCCGCGCGGCCACGTTGGGCCGGTAGCCGAGCTCCTCGACCGCCGCCAGCACCCGCTCCCGCGTCTCGGGCCGGATGCTGAGCGTGGGGTCCTTGTTGACGACGCGGGAGACGACCGCCCGGTCGACCTTGGCGACGGCGGCGACGTCGGCCAGCGTGACCCGGGAACGCTTCATGACGACGATCCTCCCCTGTCCGCCGGGCGGCAGCGCACGCTCTCGCCGGTGTCCATCGAGCGGTAGAGCGCGTCGAGCAGGCGCAGCGTGCCGAGGTTGTCGGCGCCGGAGGTCTCCGGCTCGCCGCCCTCCGCGACGGCCCGCAGCAGCGAGCCCATCGGCCCGGCCACCGCGTCCGGCAGCCACCGCCCGGTCACCGGGTACGGCAGCCAGCCGTCCGTCGGCAGCGCCCGGCTGTGCACGGCCAGGGTGTCGGGGCGGCCGTGCGGGTAGTCGTACAGCAGGCCGAGCGTGCCCTTGATCGCGCCTTGCGTGCCGTCGAGGCGGAAGGACGCCTCCTGGTCGCCGGTGCGGTTCTCGTGCGTGACGTGCACCAGCGCCCGCAGGTCGCCCGGGTACACCAGCGTGCTCATCGTGCGCGTCTCACCCTTGGCGAGCTGGCCCGGCGTGCGGCTGCCGGTGCAGAAGACCAGCTCGGGGTCGCCCAGGATCGAGCGGATCGCGTCCAGGTAGTGGATGGAGTGGTAGACGATCTCCAGCCGGTCGGTGGTGACCAGCCAGTCCCAGGCGCTCCAGTCGGTGAGGATGTTCACGGTGAACGTCATCGCCGTCGGCTCGCCGATCCAGCCCGCGCGCACCATGGCCCGGGCGGCGGCGATGCCCTCGTCGAAGCGGAGCTGCTGGTTGACCGCGACCTTCAGGCCGCCGGCCGCCGCCAGGTCGACGATGCCCCGGCCGGTCGCCACGTCGGGCGCGAACGGCTTCTGGCACATCAGGTGCTTTCCGGCCGCCAGCGCCGCCCGCGCGATGCCGGGCTGCGCGCCGGGCGCGACGGCGATGTCCACCACGGCCACGCGCTCGTCGGCCAGCAGCTCCTCCAGCGAGCCGTACGTCCTGGGCACCCCGTGCCGCCGGGCCACCTCGGCGGCGCGATCGGCGTCGAGGTCGTACAGGCCGGTCACCTCCAGCCCGGCCTGCCGGTAGGCGGGCAGGTGGGCCACGTCCACGATGGCCCCGGCGCCGACGACGGCGACGGGGAGCCGGTGCGCGGCCGGGATGGACAGGTCGGCCGCGGCGGAGATGGGCGCGAACACGTCGATCACGCGGCGGCCTCCCGGGCGAGGAATCCGAGGACGTGGCGGCGGGTCATGGCGCCTCCTGGAGGCCGTAGAAGCGGGTGGCGGTGCCGCCGAGCACCGCCGCGCGGTCGGCGGGCGAGAGCCCCGACAGCAGGACGTTCGTCTCCCGCCACACCTTTGCGTAGTCGCCGGCGAGCAGCGCCACCGGCCAGTCGCTGCCGAACATCAGCCGCTCGGGGCCGAACGCCTCCAGCGCGTGCTCCACGTAGGGCCGCAGGTCCCCGGCCGTCCACGTGGCGGCGTCGGCCGCGGTGTTCAGGCCGGACACCTTGGCGTACACGCCCGGGCACTCGGCCGCGCGGGCGAGCAGGGACGCCCACGGCTCCCAGCCCTTCTCCTCGATCGGCGGCTTGGCCAGGTGGTCGATCACCATCCGCAGCCCGGGCACCCGCTCGGCCAGCACCGGCACGTGCTCCAGGTGCCGCGGCAGCACCGCCACCACGTCGAACGGCAGCCCGGCCGCGGCCAGCAGCCCGAGCCCTTCGATCACCGGGTCCTGGAGCACCCAGTCGGGGTCGGGTTCGTCGTGGATGAGATGCCGCACCCCCGCGAACCTGGGATGCCGCCGGTACCGCTCCAGCGCTTCGGCCGCCTCGCCGGGCCGGTGCAGCGGCACCCAGCCCACCACCGCGCCGATGAAGTCGTACGCGTCGGCCTGCGCGAGCATGGCGTCGGTGTCGGCGTAGGAGTCCATCGACTGCACCAGCACCGTGCGGCCGACCCCCGCCGCCGCGAGCTGGGGGATGAGCTCCGCCGGCTCGAACGTGCGGTGGATCGGCCCGTGCTCGGGCGTCAGCCACGGGTACGAGCCCGTCTCCAGGTTCCAGAAGTGCTGGTGGGCGTCGACGACGGTCATCCAGCCTCCTCACGTGATCAATCGTTTGAGCGTGCACATATTAGGGGTTATCCGGCGGTTGTACGAGCTCCAAGGTGATGTCGTCGGGGTCGAGGAAGTAGCAGGCGTAGCCGCCCCGGTTCACCCCCGCGGTGATCGCCTCGGGCGGGTTGACGAAGCGCACCCCGGCCGCCGCCAGCCGGGCGTGCTCGGCCAGGGCGTCCTCGACGGTGAGCGCCAGGTGCGCGGCGCCCGGCAGGTGGCGGGCCGGGTCGCGCGGGGCGCCCCTCGGCCGTACGTACTCGACCAGCTCCAGGTCGTGCGTGGAGACGCCGCGGGGCTGGCCGGGCACGGCGAGCTGGGCCACGCGCAGCACGGCGTCGGGGTAGCCGACGAGCCTGCGGGTGTAGTCGTTGTCCTGCTCCTGCCGGTGCACCAGCGCGAACCCGAGCAGGTCGCGGTAGAACTCCACGGACCTGCCGAGGTCGGAGACCGTGAAGGAGAAGTGCCAGACGCCTCTCATCGCAGCGCCCCTCCTCCTGCGGCCAAACATTTGACTTCGTGAATGATCCGCGTGGCGTCGGGGACCAGGGCCTGCGCGAGGACCGGCGCCGCGGGCATCCGCACGTCGGGCGCGCCGATCCGGATCGGCGGCGCGGCCAGCGCCACCCCGGCGCCCGCGACCCGGGCGACGACCTCGGCGCCGAAGCCGCCGGTGACGTTCGCCTCGTGGACGACCGCAAGCCTGCGGGTGCGGCGCGCGCTCTCGATCACGGCCCCGGTGTCGAACGGGTTGAGCCACGGCGTCTCCAGCACCTCGGCCTCGACCCCCTCGCGGGCCAGGGCCTCGGCCGCCGCCAGCACCCGGTGCGTCATCGCGCCCCAGGTGACGAGCGTGACGTCGGAGCCCGCGCGGCGGGTGCGCGCCCCGCCCATCGGCTGGACCGGGCCGTCCGTCCTGACCGGCTCCTTCGGGCCGAAGTACAGCGTGCGGTTCTCGACCACCAGCACCGGGTCGTCGCCGTGCACGGCCGTCACCAGCAGGTCGTAGGCGTCCTGCGGCGTGCTCGGCATGCACACCCGCAGCCCCGGCACGTGCAGGAACAGCGCCTCCAGGCACTGCGAGTGCTGCGCGCACGCGCCGGGCGCGTTGCCCTGCTGGGTGCGGATGGTCAGCGGGGCCCGCAGCCGCCCGCCCGACACGTAGCGGACGTTGGCCGCCTGGTTGACGATCTGGTCCAGCGCCACCAGGGAGAAGTCGGCCCACATGATCTCGACGATCGGGCGGCGGCCGAACATCGCGGCGCCCACCGCGCTGCCGAGGATCGCCGACTCGCTGATCGGGGTGTCGAACACGCGGTCGCCGTACTGCTTGCGCAGGCCCCTGGTCACGCCGAACACGCCGCCGGGCACGGCGACGTCCTCGCCGTACACCAGCGTCTCCGGCAGCTCCTCCATGAGGCGGTGCAGGGCCGCGTTCACGGCCTCGCCGTAGGACAGGTCAGGCATACAGGTGCTCCCTTGCGGTGGCGGGGTCGGCGAGGGGCGCGGCCAGCGCGCGCTCGGCGGCGGAGGCCATCTCGGCCCGCGCCCGGCGCTCCACGGCGTCCAGGTCGGCGGCCGGCACCCCGTCGGCGAGCAGGCCCTCGCGCAGCCGGGCGATCGGCTCGCGCCTGCCGATCCGCTCCAGCTCGCCGGGCTGCCGGTAGGTCTCCGCGTCGCCGATGTAGTGGCCGACCAGGCGCTCGGTCATGCACTCCAGCAGCGTCGGCCCGCCGCCCTCGCGGGCCACCTCCAGCGCGTCGCGCACGTGGAAGCGCACGGCCTCCACGTCGTTGCCGTCGACGCGGTGACCCGGCATCCCGTACGCGGCGGCGCGGTCGGCCAGGCGCGCGTTGCGCACCGTGTCGGCGATCGGGGTCAGCTCGGAGTAGCGGTTGTTCTCGCAGACGAACACCACGGGCAGGGAGAACGCGGCGGCGAAGTTCATCGCCTCGTGCACCGCGCCCTGGTTCATCGCGCCGTCGCCGAAGACGCTCACGGCCACCCGGTTGGAGCCGTCGTGCCGGCCGGCCAGCGCCGCCCCGCACGCGATCGGCGCGCCCGCGCCCACGATCGAGTTCTCGCCGTGGAAGCCGTACTCGGCCGCGGTGAAGTACGCCGAGCCGCCCCGGCCGCCGTTCACGCCCGTCGCCCGGCCCGCCAGCTCGGCGAACAGCGCCTGTGCGGGCACGCCCCTGGCCAGCGCCCAGCCGTGCCCGCGGTAGGTCGCGAACAGCGCGTCGTGCGGCTCCAGCACGTCGCACGCGCCCACCGGGACGGCCTCCTGGCCGATGCACAGGTGCACCGAACCGACGATCGGCCCTTCCGCTCGCAGGTCGCGCACCTTCTCCTCGAACGCGCGGATCCGCCACATGGCCAGCAAATCCGCGAGCCTGCGTTCACTCATCACATCTCCAGGCTTCGAGCGCCGCGGCGCAGATCGCCTCGGCGTCGCCGATGTAGGACTCGGGCGGGATGGGCAGCGCGCCCAGGCTCGCCAGATCGTCCGGTCCCGCCACGTCGCGCAGCGCGTCGGCCAGCGCCCGCCCGCGCTCGCGGGCCTCGTGCGCCGCCTTGTAGACCAGGTCGTGCGCCCGTTCCCGGCCCAGCGCCGGGGCCAGCCGCATCATGTACGCCTCCGCCATGATCAGCCCGCCCTCGGCGCCCAGGTTGGCCCGCATGGCCTCCGGGTAGACCCGCAGCCCGGCGGCGACCTCGGCGGCCGTGGCCAGCGCGCCCGCGGCCAGCTCGGCCAGGAGCGGCACCACGTACCACTCGACCTGCCACTCGCCGGCGGCCCGCTCGTGGCCGGCCTCCATCGCGCGGAACAGGCCCGAGCTGAGCGCGCCCGCCGTGCCGGACATGCCGATGACGGCCTCGCAGCCGATCGGGTTGGCCTTCTGCGGCATCGTGGAGGACGCGCCGCGGTGGTGTCCGCCCGCCTCGCGCACCTCGCCGACCTCGGTCCTGGACAGGTCCACGACCTCGCGGGCGAAGCGGGCCGCCGTGGCCGCCAGGCTCGCGCAGGTCACGCCGAACTCGGCGACGCCGTCCCTGGCCACGTGCCAGGGCACCTCGGTGGTGCCGAGGCCGAGCACCCCGGCCACGCGCTCGCGCACCTGGCTGGAGCGCTCGCCCATCGCGGCGGACGTGCCGCCCGCGCCGAACAGCGACACGACCCGCGCCCGCCGCGCCGCCTCGCCCACCCGGTCGCGCTGGCGCGCCACCTCCGCCAGCAGCACCGCCATCTTCGCCCCGAACGTCGTGGGCACCGCCTGCTGCGCGTGCGTGCGGGCCGCGATGACGGTGCCGGCGTGCTCGGCCACCAGCCGGGCCAGCGCGCCGCCGAACGAGCCGAGCAGGGCCCGCAGGTGGTCGAGGGCCTCGCCCATCTGCAGGGCCAGGCCGGTGTCCATGATGTCCTGCGTGGTCGCGCCGTAGTGGACGCGGCCGTTGGGCCCCTCGGGGAGCGCGGCGGAGATCATCCGTACGAGGGGCAGGATCGGGTAGCCCACGTTGACCGCCTCCGACCAGAGGCGCCGGACGTCGATGTTGGCCGGCACGCAGGCCGCCTCGATGGCCCGCGCGTCGGCCTCGGAGATCACGCCCTCCTCGGCCTGGGCGCGGGCCAGCGCGGCCTCCGTGCGCAGCCAGGCGAGCACGGTCCGCTCGGCGGAGAAGATCTCGGTCATCGCGCCGTCGCCGAACAGCTCGGGCAGCAGCTTGAACGTCTGGCGCACGGTCAGTTCATCTCCAGTCCGCCGTCGACGTTGAGAGCCTGGCCCGTCACGAACGACGCCAGGTCGCTGGCCAGGAACAGCACCGCGGAGGCGACCTCCTCGGGACGTCCGGGGCGGCGCAGCGGGGAGCGCTCGCTGACCTCCTTCAGGTAGCCGGCGCCCGCGTCGGGGCCGAACCGCCGGTCGCGGTCGGCGATGATCTCGTCCCACATGGGGGTGAGGAAGACGCCGGGGCACACCGCGTTCACGCGCACGGGGGCCAGCGCCTCGGCCGCCGACCTCGTCAGGGAGAGCAGGGCCGTCTTGGTGGCGGAGTAGTGGGCGGCGTCGGGGCGGCCCGAGCGGGCGGCCACCGAGGCCAGCGTCACGATCGAGCCGCCGCCCCGCTCGGCCATCCCGCGCCCGACGGCCTGGGTGAGCCAGAACGTGGCGTTGAGGTTGACGTCCACGATCCGCAGCCACTCGCCGGGCTCGATGTCGAGCAGCGGGGTGGTGCGCATGATCCCGGCGCAGTTCACCAGCACGTCGATCCGGTCGCGGGCGCCCGCCAGCGCCGCCGCCTGCGCCGGGTCGGTGAGGTCGGCCGGCCGGGCCTCGGCGCCCAGCTCGGCCGCCGCCTCGCTCAGCCGCGGGCCCTCCAGGTCGGAGAGCACGACGTCCGCTCCGGCGTCGGCCAGCGCGCGGGCGCACGCGAACCCGAGCCCTCCCGCGCCGCCCGTGACGAGCGCCGTCCGCCCGCCCAGATCGATCGTGACAGCCATCCCCGATGGTCTCCCGTCTTTCGTTCAAACGATTGACCAGAACATAACGCGAACCGCACAAACCGGACAAGAGCGTTTTTCGGGAAATCAGCGCCAGCCGAGCTCCTCGTAGAAGGCGGCCCGGGCGAGCTCGAACGAGGCGCGGTCCAGGACCGCGCCCTCGTGGGGCCCCACCGCGACGGGCTCCTCGTGCATCCGGGCCGGCAGCTCGTCGGGACCGCCGCCCTCACGGATCGCGTACGCGCGCATCGCGTCGAGCCGTGCCTGACCGGCCGCCAGCAGGTCGTCCAGGGTGAACTCCCGCCCGAGGACGGCGGTGACCAGGGCGCTCAGGTGGTCGAGGGTCAGCGGGCGGGTGGGGGAGGAGGCGAAGACGCACAGGTTGAGCGCGTCGAGCCCGCTCCACAGCCGCAGCAGCCGGGCGGTGCGCCGGCCCCGCTCGGCGTCGAGCCCGGCGACCGGCGCGGGCTCCGCCCCGATCCGCCGGGCCTCGCCGAAGCTGTAGGCCAGCCCGGCCACGGGGTCGAAGTCGAGGTCGTGCTCCAGCGCGTCGTAGCGCGGCCCGCCGGGGGCGATCGCGTACCCGAGGCCGATGCCCGGCTGGACGCGGGGGTCGAAGCAGGGCAGCTCGGCGCCCTTGACGGTCATGGCGTACGGGGCCGCGGCGGGACCGAGCTTCGCGGCCGCCCGCGCCGCGCCCTCGGCCAGCAGGTCGCCCATCTCGCCCGTGCGCCCCGCCACGTCGTCGATCAGCCCGGGCAACGCCTCGGGATCGCCGAACGCGGGCCCGCCGGGGAGCAGCCCGCGCTCGGCGCACTCCATGGCGAAGGCGAGCGTGCCGCCGAGGGAGACCGGGTCCAGCCCGAGGTCGTTGCAGCGGGCGTTGGCGGCCAGCACGGTGTCGAGGTCGTCGATCCCGAGGTTCCAGCCGAGCGACAGGAACGCCTCCTGCCCCAGCCCGCCGGTCCGCCGCTCGGCGAGCCCCGGGGGCGCGTACACCTTGAGGCAGTCGTTGGGGCAGCCGGGGCAGGCCCCGGTGGTCGCCACCGCGCGCCCGTCGTAGTCGTCCGCGGACGGGACCCGCAGCCCGTGCGCGCCGGTGACCGAGAAGTTGCGCACCGCGGCGTACCCGGGGGCGGGCGGATCGCCCACCCATCCGGCGAACCCGGGCATCCCTGCCTGGATCGCCGCCAGCGGGTTCGTGGCCAGCGAGTCGCGGTAGTAGGCGGCCAGCCCGGCGATCGCCCCGGGGTCGGCGACCTCCGCCGCGCTCTCCGTCGGGGCCTCGCCGACGCACACGACGGCCTTGAGGTTCTTGGCCCCGAAGACCGCGCCGAGCCCGTACCGCCCGGCGGCGTAGGCATAGTCGGTCACCACGCTCGCGTACCGCACCAGGTTCTCCCCGGCCGGCCCGATCGCCGCCACGTGCGCGCCCTGGCCGTGCCGCGCCCGCAGCGCGTCCGTCGTCGCGGCCGTGCCCAGCCCGCGCAGCTCCGAGGCGTCGTGCAGGGACACCTCACCGTCCTGGACGAGCAGGTAGGACAGCCGCGCGGCCCGTCCCGTGACGGCCAGCGCCTTGGCGCCCGCCCCGCGCAGGCCCGCCGCGAACGGCCCGAGCGCGTGGGACTCCCCGGCCACCCCCGTCAGCGGCGACTTCGCCAGGAACACCGCCTTGGCCAGCCCGGGCGCCGCCGTCCCGCCCAGCACCCCGGCCGCCACGTACAGCAACGCCCGCGGATCGTACGGATCGAGCCCGGCGGGCGTGCGCCCGGCCATCAGCCGCAGCCCGAGCACGGACCCGCCGATCTCGCCCGGGTGCTGCTCCTTCTCCACGTTCCCGCTGGTCAGATCCACAATGAACGGCACGGTCAAGCCTCCAGAGCGAAAGAGGAAAGCGAGCCGCACCACATCACACAACACCCGCGAAAGGCAACCCCGTCAGGGCTGCCCCGGGTGCGACTGCAGCCAGCGCGACAGCCCGCGGGCGGCGCCGACGACGGCCGGAACGAGCGCGCCCGGCTGCTGCCCGCCCACCCGCACCACGACCGACAGCGCGGCGATCACCTCGTCCGCCGCGTCCCGCACCGGCGCCGCCACCGACACCGCGTCCAGCGTGACCTGCCGGTCGCTGATGACGTACCCGTGGCGTCGCACCTCGGCCAGCACCCCTCGCAGCCGGCCGGGGTTCGCGATGGTCCGGTCGGTGAAGGCCGCCAGCGGCCCGGCCAGGTACGCCTCCTGTGTCGCGGGCGGCGTGTGGGCCAGCAGCGCCAGCCCGACGCCCGTGGCGTGCGCCGGGAAGCGCCCGCCCACCCGGCTGCGCACGCCGACCGCGTCCCGGCCGGAGATCCGCTCCAGGTAGAGCACGTCGGGCGCGTCCAGGACGGCGAGCTGGGCGTGCTGGTGGGTGACCTCGTACAGGTCCTCCAGGAACGGCATGGCGGCCTCGCGCAGGCCCAGCCCGCGCGGCGCCAGCGCGCCCACCTCCCACAGGTGCAGCCCGATCTGGTAGCGGCCGTCGCGGTCGCGTTCCAGCGCGCCCCACGACATCAGCTCGCTGACCAGCCGGTGCGCCGTCGTCAACGGCATCGAGGCGCGGCGGCTGATGTCGGACAGGCTCAGCCTGGGGCACTCGCCGGAGAACGCGCTGAGCACGCTGAGGACCCGGCTCGTCACGGTCCGGCCGGCGGGCCGCCGCGCGCTTCCGGAAGCCGTCCGGACCTCCGGCTGCTTGGCCGGCTGTTGGACACTGCCGGGCGCGTGCACGCCGCGGCGCATCGTGGCCGCGGCCGGGCCGTCGTCGGTTGTGGTCATGGTCGCCGCCTCCCGGTTCGGACCTGTCACCCCGCGATGTTCCGGTTTTTATGTTGTTTGCGGCAACGTAAACCCGTGCTGCCTGCGGGTCCAGCCATCGAAGCCCCAGAGTTTGTTGCGATGGGTAACAATCCAGAAACACACCGAACGACGTTCTGAAAAGTCTTCCGTTCAACGGAGAACGCGGTTACGCAACCTGTCCGCGGCTCATATGTTGCGGGCGCGACCCCAGCCGGTCGGCCCGTTCCTCGAAGGAGCTGTTCACATGGCTGAAGCGCTCAACCCGTCGCTGACCCGTCGCGACGCGGCCCGGCTGCTCGGCGCGGCCGCCCTGGCCGCGGCCGTCGCGCCGCAGTGGACCGCCCGCCGCACGGACGTCGACGCGCTCCTGCGGCAGCTGACGCCGGAGGAGAAGGTCTCGCTGCTGCACGGCGGCACCGACCCCGCCTCCAAGGGCCAGGCCGGGTACGTGCCCGGCGTGCCCCGCCTCGGCATCCCCGAGATCCGCCTGGCCGACGGGCCCGCCGGCGTGCGCGTCACGGCGAACGCCACCGCCCTGCCCGCGCCGGTGGCGCTCGCCTCGACGTTCGCTCCCGACCTCGCCCGGCGGTTCGGCGCGGTCATCGGCAGGGAGGGCCGCGCGCTGGGCATGGACGTCCTGCTGTCGCCGATGACCAACATCGTCCGGGTGCCGCAGGCCGGCCGGAACTTCGAGACGCTCGGGGAGGACCCGCTGCTGGCCGCCGCGCTCGTCGCCGGCGAGATCCGCGGCATCCAGGGCGAGGGCCTCATCGCCACCGTCAAGCACTACGCGGCCAACAACTTCGAGAACGCCCGCCAGACGATCGACGTCAAGGTGGACGAGCGGACCCTGCGCGAGATCTACCTGCCGGCCTTCGAGGCCGCCGTGCAGGCGGGAGTGGGCGCCGTCATGGCCGCCTACAACCACGTCAACGGCGTGTACGCCGCCGAGCACCCGCACCTGCTGACCGGGATCCTGCGCGACGAATGGCACTTCGGCGGCTGGGTGATGTCCGACTGGTTCGCCACGCACAGCGGCGCGCCCGCGCTCACCGCCGGGATGGACATGGAGATGCCCTTCGGCGTCAACTACGGGGGCCTGGCCGCCGCCGTCGCCTCCGGGCAGCTGGCCGAGTCGGTGGTGGACACCGCGGTGCGCCGCGTCCTCGTCCAGCTCGACCGGTTCGGCCTGCTCGGCGGCGGCCGGCCGCGGCCCTCCCCGGACCCGGCGGGCGGCGCCCGCACCGCGAAGGAGATCGCGCTGGCCGGCGCCGTGCTGCTGCGCAACGAACGGGACCTGCTGCCGCTGGGCCGCGCCGACCTGGCCGACCTGGCCGTCATCGGCCCCACCGCGGCCAGCCCCCTGGTGGGCGGCGGAGGCAGCGCCAGGGTGATCCCCGCGAGCGCCGAGAGCCCGCTGACCGCCCTGCGCCGCCAGGCCGGCCCGGGCAGCCGCATCCGCTGGGCCACGGGCGTGGACCTGGAAGGGGTCCCGGTGCCCGCCTCCGCGCTGGTGCTCCAGCGCGCCCAGCAGGGCGGCACCCCGCAGGCCGCCGCCCAGGTCGACCACACCGGCGCGGCCGCCCTGCCCGCCGGCTCGTCGTGGACGTGGACGGGCACGCTCACCGCGCCCGCGACCGGCGACTACGACCTGCGCATCCAGGGCACGGGCGGAGTGCCGTCGTTCAACGGCTCGATCTCGCTGACCCTCGACGGCGTCAGGATCGGCTCGGTCGGCGCCCTCATCGGCGGCAACAGCAGCCTCATCGCGACCTCCGGCGGCCTGACGAACGCCGGCACGACCGTCCGCCTCGAAGCCGGGGTGGCCAAACCCGTCACCGTCGCGGCCACCGGCATCGCCGGCACGCCGCTGCAGGTCAGGCTGGCCTGGGTCACCCCGCAGCGCCGCCAGGAGGCGCTGCGCGAGGCCGCCGCGCTGGCCAAGGGGGCGCGGGCGGCGCTCGTGTTCGCCTTCAACGAGGGCACCGAGGGCGCCGACCGCGCCGCCCTCGCCCTCCCGAACGGCCAGGACCCGGTCATCGGGGCCGTCGCCGCCGCCAACGCCCGCACCGCGGTCGTGCTCAACACCGGCGACCCGGTGCTCATGCCGTGGGTGCGGAACGTGTGCTCGATTCTGCAGATGTGGTACCCGGGCCAGGAGGGCGCCGACGCCACCGCCACGATCCTTCTCGGCGGGGCCTGCCCGGGCGGCAAGCTGCCGGTGACGTTCCCCGCGCGGGCCGAGGACGTGCCCACCGCGCAGCCCGAGCGCTACCCGGGCGTGGGCGGCGTCGCGGACTACAGCGAGGGCGTGCTCGTCGGCTACCGGCACTACGACGCGCACGGCATCGAGCCGCTGTTCCCCTTCGGGCACGGCCTGTCCTATACCCGCTTCCAGTACGACGGCCTGTCGGTGCGGGCCGCGGGCGGCGGGCTCAGCGTGTCCTTCACGGTCGCCAACACCGGCCGGCGCGCCGGGGTGGAGGTGCTGCAGGTGTATCTCGGCTCGCCGCCCGCCCCGCCGGTCCCGATGCCGCCCCGCGCGCTCGCCGGGTTCGCCCGGGTGCCGCTGTCGCCCGGCGAGCGGCGCCGCGTCACCGTGACGGTGCCGCTGCGCGCACTGCAGTACTGGTCGGACGGCCGATGGACCCTCGCGAGGGGCCGCCGTACCGTCCACGTCGGGTCCTCCTCCAGGGACCTGCCTCTACGTCAGGAGGTCACAGTCCGATGAGACGATTACTGATCGCGCTCGCCGCGGCGGCCCTGGCCGCCGCCGCGCTTCCCGTGCCCGCCGCCGCGTCCGGCGGCGACCGGCCGACGGCGCGTACCGACACCGGCTTCGTACGCGGGGCCCGCGCGGACGGCGTCGACCGCTTCCTCGCCCTCCCGTACGCCGCCCCGCCCACCGGCGAGCTGCGCTGGCGGGCGCCCCGGCCGGCGCCCGCCTGGCAGGGCGTGCGCGACGCGTCCCAGTGGGGCAACCGCTGCCCCGCCGCCGCCAGCACCAACGGCCCCCGCTCCGAGACCGAGGACTGCCTCTACCTCAACGTGTTCCGCCCCGCCGGAACGAAGGCCGGGCAGCGGCTGCCCGTGCTGTTCTGGATCCACGGCGGCGGCCTGCAGAACGGCTCGGCCAACCAGCACGACGGCACCCTGATCGCCCAGCTCGAGAACGTCGTCGTGGTGAGCGTCAACTACCGGCTCGGCGTGTTCGGCTACCTGGCCCACCCGCTGCTGACAGCGGAAGCGGGCACGTCCGGCAACTACGGCCTGTCCGACCAGCAGGCCGCGCTGCGCTGGGTGCACCGCAACATCGCCGCGTTCGGCGGCGACCCCCGCCAGGTCACCATCGACGGCGAGTCGGCCGGCGGCTTCTCCGTCTGCGCCAACCTCGCCTCGCCCGCCTCGGCCGGGTTGTTCTCCCGCGCGATCATCCAGAGCGGGTCCTGCACCAGCCGCCCGTACGCGGACGGCGAGCAGGCCGGCGCCTCCATCGCCACCGCGCTCGGCTGCTCCGACCTGGCCTGCCTGCGCGGGCTGAGCGCGGCCAAGCTGGTCGACGGGCCGCAGTTCGCCTCGTTCCTGTACGGCACGCCCGCCCTGCCGGAGAACCCCGACACCGCCGTGCGGGCGGGCCGCTTCCAGCGGGTCCCCCTGATCGTCGGCGCCAACCGCGACGAGGGCCGCACGTTCCTGCAGGGCGCCCGCGGCTGGACCAAGGAGCAGTACGAGGGCTGGGTCCGCGGTCTCTTCCCCGAACGCGCCGACGCCGTCCTGGCCAGGTATCCGTGGCCGGCGCAGTCCGACCAGTTCACCTCGGCGTACCTGGCGGCGGCCGTGTTCACCGACTCCGGCTTCCTGGCCGGCCTCGGCGGCTGCCCGACGCTGCGCTTCATCGAGGCCCTGTCCACCCACACCCGCGTGTACGGCTACCGCTTCGACCACCGCACCGGCCCAGGCCTGAGCCCCGAGCCGGCCGGCTACGAGTGGGGCGCGGGGCACGCCGCCGAGCTGGCCTACCTGTGGCCGAGCTTCGACAACGGCACCCCGATCGCGCCGACGTTCGACGCCTCGGAGCGGCGGCTGGCCCGCGACATGGTGCACTACTGGGGGTCGTTCACGATCGGCGGGCAGCCGCGGGCCGCGTACTCGGCGCGCTGGCCGGCCTTCAACGGGACCTCCCTCGTCATGTCCCTGAGGGCGGGCGGGAAGTCCACGCCGGTCCCGCTGGCCACGATGCTCGCCGAGCACAACTGCGACCTGTGGGAGGCCGGCTGAGATGACGCGCCGCGGGGGCCGGCCGCGAGATCATGGAGGTTCCAGGGCTCGCGAAGGGCGGCCCCCGTGCCGTGCTACAACGCGGCCAGGACCCTGCGCCTGCGCCTGTGCCTGGAGTCGGCGCTGTCCCAGACCCGGCCGCCCGACGAGATCGTCGTGGTGGACGACGCCGGCGGCTCCCCGGCCATCGCCGGGGAGCCGGGCTGCCGGGTGCGCCAGCGGGATCTCGCCGAGCACGGTCCGCAGCGCCTCGGCCGTGCGCGGGCCGTCGTGCGTGCCGGGACGCCCGGCGTCCTCGACGTCCGCGCCGATCCAGCGCGCCCCCGCCCAGCAGCCGCGCTCCACGACCCCGAGCGGCACGGCGGGACCCCCGGACCCGCCCCGGCGGCTGAGCACGTGCGTGATGGTGCGCCGCTCGTTGCCCGGGTCGCCCAGGTACGCCAGCGTGCGGTCCACCAGGTCGGTGGCCGTCAGCCCCTGGATGTCGTGGTCGCCCCCGAGGTTGACGACGAACACCCTGGCCGCGGCCCGGCTCTCCGCGACCGCCCCGGCCAGCCCCGGCGTCAGGTAGCTGGGCAGCAGCGACGAGTGCGGCGTGCCCGGGCCGTACACGATGAGGTCGCTGTCCCGGACGGCCGCCAGCGCCTCGAGGCTGGGCGTGACCGTGGCGGCGCGCCGCGCGAGCAGCTCCGGCGACCCGGAGAGCTCGTCCGGGCCGGGCGGCTCGCGCAACAGGAACAGCCCGGTGATGGCCACCGCGTCCTGCGGCGCGACGATGTCGGCCTCGTCGGCCAGCACGCGCCCGTCCTCCTTGAGCGCGACCAGGAACGCGTTCTCGCCGTTCGTCACGTTGAGCAGCCGCGCCGGCGACCCGAACGTGTGCGCGCACGCGCGTAACGCCGCGTTGAAGGCCTCGCCCAGCCGCAGGTACGACCCCGCGAGCACCAGGTTGCCCAGCGCGCAGCCGGCCAGATCGAGCCCGTCCGGCTCGGCGCGCAGCCGCCCGGCGAACACCCGCAGCTCCCGCGCGATCCGGTAGTCCAGCGGCCCGTCCGCCAGCCGCGCCAGGTCCGCGGCCGTGGTCCCGGCCGGCAGGCGGCGTTCGAGCAGCTCGCGCCGAGGGTCGCCGGGGTCCAGGTGGAGCAGGAGGTTCTTGCGGAAGCCCGAGGGACCGAGCATGCCCGGCAGGTAGCGGCGCAGCGCGCCGGTGGACAGCCCGTTGTCGTACCCGTTGATCAGCAGGGACAGCTCCAGCCCCGGCACCCGCAGCAGGGCGCGGGCGATCCCCGCCGCGCCGCGCCCGCCGCTGAACATGGCGACCCTCACCGGACCTCCTCGTGGCCCGCGGGGACCCGCGGCACGCCGCGCCGGGCGTGCGGGGTGGCCGGCCAGACGAAGGCGAAGCAGGCCGCCCCGATGGCCAGCGCGATCCACCAGATGCGCGCGGCCCATGGGCGCCGGGCGTCGAGAAGGGGGTCGGGATGGTTCACTGCCGGTCCTCGTGGAGGGGCGTCACGGGGGGAACGGCTCGCGGGAGCGCTCCCAAGCGCAGTATGGCACCTGCGCCCGCAATGCTGGCCTCAATACCAAATATCGGACCCGCCGGAATTGTCTGGCCTATTGACTAACCGTAGTTAAGGGACAAAAGCCCAGCTCATCCGCCTTGCTTCGAGGTATCTGGAAATCTGGCACGTTTTACTCGCGAATCGGTGCGGGCGGGCCTGCCTGGGATGTCAAGCCCTCACTCTCGACGTGATTGCGCCGGCCGTTCGCAGTCCATCAATTAGGAAAATTTCGGAATTTATGGGCATGTGTGCAGTTCAAGCGGGGTCTGATAGGATTGGGAGCGCTCCCGCGCCTGGTTCGCATTCTGGGCCCGAAACACTGGTTTCCGGATCGCCGGAACCAGGCCCTGTGGAGGATCCGGCCGGGTGGCATCCCTGCGGGGCCCGCGTCTCGGCGCGACGGCGGGCGAGGGCCGGACCGAATCCTCCAAGGCGTAGAGCGTTGATCCCGGGCCGGAGCTCGGGAATTGCCGGACGATCTCACGATATGTGGGTTGTTGCCCACATATGTCCGACATATTTCGCGACGATAGATCGGGCTTTTCGTTTCTGTCAACATAAGTCGGTCGATCATCGAAGTAAGGTAGTACTCATGACAACGGGATCCAACGGCCAGAGCGCCGGAGCGGGGGCGCTGCTGGCGATCCTCCGGGACGGGCGGGCGCGCACCCGCGGCGAGCTGGCCCAGCTCACCGGCCTGTCCAGGTCCACCGTGTCGCAGCGGCTCGACGCGCTGATCGCCGGGAGCTGGGTGGTGGCCGCCGACGACTCGATCTCCTCCGGGGGCCGCCCGGCGGCCGTGTTCGCGTTCAACGAGGGCGCGCGGGTGGTGCTCGCGGCCGACCTGGGCGCCACCCGCGCCCGCCTGGCCGTGCTCGACCTCGGCATGACCGTGCTCGCCGAACGGGCCGCGGACCTGCCCGTCGACCGGGGGCCCGAGCCCACCTTGGAGTGGGTCGCCACCGCCTTCCGCGAGCTGCTGGCCGACGCCGGGCGCGACCTCGACCAGGTGTGCGGGGTCGGCGTCGGGCTGCCCGGGCCGGTGGAGCACGCGTCGGGGCGGCCGGTGAACCCGCCGATCATGCCCGGCTGGGACGGCTTCGACGTGCCCGGCTGGCTCGGGGCGCGGCTCGGCGCGCCGGTGCTGGCCGACAACGACGTGAACATCATGGCGCTCGGCGAGCACTGGGCCGCCGGGCCCGAGATCGACCACCTGATCTTCATCAAGATCGGCACCGGGATCGGCTGCGGCATCATCTCCGGCGGCCGGCTGCACCGGGGCGCGCAGGGCGCCGCGGGGGACGTCGGCCACATCCGGGTCCCGGCGTCCGAGGCCCCCTGCAGATGCGGGAACACCGGCTGCCTGGAGGCGGTCGCGGGCGGCGCGTCCATGGCCGCGCAGCTGCGCGCCGCCGGGGTGGACGCGCACGGCAGCCGGGACGTGGTGGCGCTGATGCGCGCGGGCGACCTGCGCGCCACACGGCTCGTCAGGCAGGCCGGCCGCGAGGTCGGCGCCGTGATGGCCTCGATCGTGAACTTCTTCAACCCCTCCCTCATCGTCATCGGCGGGGACGTCGCCGAGGCGGGCGAGCAGGTGCTGGCGGGGGTCAGGGAGACGATCTACAGCCGGTCGCTCCCGCTGGCCACCCAGCACCTCGGCATCAGGTCGAGCCGGCTCGGCGACCGGGCGGGCGTCGTCGGAGCCGCCGTCATGGTCGTCGAGCACGTGCTCGCGCCGGACGCCGTCGATCAGGCTTTCGGGCACCATTGACCGCTTCTGCGCGGCGTAGTAACAATTGATCGTCGCAGGCTCCCCGCGCGGTGGCATGCTCGTGGAGCCGGGCACAGTTACGCCGTGACGTGGTCGGCGCACGCGTCCCTCGAGAAAGGGAAACACGCGTGAGCCAGCTCCATGAGCAGGAAGAGGCCCTCCGCCGCACGCTCGGCCTGAGCCGCCGCCGCTTACTCGCGGCCACCGCCGGCGTCGCCGCCGCGGCCGCCGTCCCCCTCGCCCAGCCCGCCGCCGCCGACCCCGTGCAGGCCCAGAGCGGGTGGAACCGGCCGCTGATCCCGCCGGGCAAGCGCGGCATCATCCTCTACACCGTCCGCGACGCGATCGGCCGCGACCCGGCGTCCACGACCCTGCCGTCCGGCTTCCGCCGCGTGTTCGAGGCGCTCGCGCGCATCGGCTACCAGCAGGTCGAGTTCGCCGGGTACCGGCAGCACGCCAACGCCGAGGGCGGCGCGAACCTGGAGACCGTCGAGGGCGCCCGGCTGCTGCGGAGCTGGCTCGACGACAACGGGCTGCGGGCCGAGGGCAACCACGGCTTCATCCCGGCCTCGTGGCCGCTGAGCACTGTCGACCTCGACCGGTTCAAGCAGGTGCTGGAGATCGCGAACATCCTCGGCCTGGACCACGTGGGCACCGGCTCCGACCCGACGGGCAGCGCGTACAAGGCCGACTGGGACGTGGCGGCGGAGAAGTGGAACGCGCTCGGCGAGCTCGCCTGCCAGGCCGGGGTCAAGCTCTACACGCACAACCACGACGCGGCGTACGCGTTCCTGCTCGACAGCGGCCCGCTCGACGACCAGGGCCGGCCCACCCGCTCCTCGGGCATCCGCAAGCTGGAGTACTTCTTCAGGATCAGCGACCCCAGGCGGGTCTACTTCGAGATGGACATCTTCTGGGCGCACGTGGCCCAGTTCAAGCACCGTACGTACACCGCGCCCGACGGCTCGGCGCAGACCGACGTCTTCGACCCGCTCGCCACCGTGCTGGCGCAGGAGAAGCGGTTCCCGCTGTTCCACGCCAAGGACGGCACCGCCAACCCGGGCACCGCCAACGGCTACGACATGGTGCCGTTCGGGGCCGGGGACATCGACTACGCCCGCTTCTTCGGCCGGCTCCGCTCCAGGGGCCTGCACAACCCGATGTACGAGCAGGACAACGCGCCCGGCACGGACCCGGGCCAGTCGCTGCAGTACGCCGAGCTCAGCTACCGCAACATGGCCGCCCTGCGCGGCTGACCCTCACCACGACGCCGGACCGCCACGCGATCCCTGCCGTTGCAGCGGCAGGCGTGGCGGCCCGGATCATGACACTCCTCGTCCTAGGAGCGGCATCACCATGCAGCGTACCCTCGCGGTGCTCGGCGGCTTCTTCCTGGCCGCCACCGCACTCGTCTTACCCGCCGGCCCCGTTCAGGCGCACGAACCGGCCACCGAATGGTCGAGCTACGAGAAGATCACCCTGACCAAGAACGTGGGCGAGCCGATCGACCTGGCCGTCCTGCCCGACCGGCGGGTCCTGCACACCGCGCGCAACGGCGACCTCAGGCTGACCGACCCGGCCAGCGGCGTCACGAAGATCGTCAACACCGTCCCGGTCTACAACAACTCCGAGGACGGCCTGCAGACGGTCTCCCTCGACCCCCGCTTCAGCGAGAACCACTGGGTCTACCTCTACTACGCGCCCAAGACCATGTCGGCGCCGTACCCCGAGACGACGCCGGCCGGTTCGGCGCCCAACTCGCTGCCCGCCGGGGCCGACGAGACGTACTGGAACCAGTGGAAGGGCTACAACCAGCTCTCCCGCTTCAAGTGGACGGGCAACGCGCTCGACCTGTCCACCGAGCAGGTCATCATCAAGGTCGAGACGCAGCGCGGGCAGTGCTGCCACGTGGCCGGCGACGTGGACTGGGACGCCGACGGCAACCTCTACCTCGCCACCGGCGACAACACCCCGGCGGGCGCGCCGGGCGCCAACGGGTACGCGCCCAACAACGACGCGCCCGGCATGAACCCGGGCTTCGACTCCCGGCGCGGCGCGGGCAGCAGCGACGACCTGCGCGGCAAGATCCTGCGGATCAAGGTCGCGGACGACGGCACGTACACGATCCCCCAGGGCAACCTGTTCCCGCCGGGCACGGCCAAGACGCGGCCGGAGATCTTCGTGACCGGGGTGCGCAACCCGTTCCGGATGGACGTGGACGGGGAGACGGGCACCCTGTCGTGGGCCGACTACGGCCCCGACGCCGGCACCCCCGACCCGAACCGGGGCCCGCTCGGCTACGTCGAGTGGAACATCACCCCGCTCACCAAGCCCATGAACAGCGGCTGGCCGTACTGCACGGGCGACAACTTCAACTACAACGACTGGGACTTCGAGACCGCCCGGCCGGGGCCGTGGTTCGACTGCGCGGCGGGGCCGCTGAACACCTCGCGCTGGAACACCGGCATCGACCGGCTCCCGCCGGCCGTCCCCGCCGACCTCTACTACGGCGACAACAACACCCACCAGCCGGCCGAGTGGGCCGGGCTCGTGGACTTCGACCCGCAGGGCGGCCAGGGGCCGATGGGCGGGCCGATCTACCACTACGACCCGGACAACCCGGCGCCCGGCAAGCTGCCCGCGTACTGGGACGGCAAGGCGTTCTTCGCCGAGTTCTCGCAGGACTACCTGGCGGCGTTCACCGTGACGTACCCGGACGGGCCGGTCACCAAGCTGGAGCACTTCCTGCCCAACGCCGAACTGCGGGACGCCGCGCAGCCCATCACCGACAGCCCGATGGACATCGAGTTCGGGCCGGACGGGTCCCTGTACGTGCTGGAGTACGGCGACGGGTTCTTCCGCGCGAACCCCGACGCCGGGCTCTACCGGATCGACTACACCCCGGACAACAAGACGCCCCAGGCCAGGATGACCATGGACAGGACGTCCAGCGGCCAGGCGCCGCTCACGGTCGCCTTCGACGCGTCGTCGTCCAGGGACACCGAGCCGGGGACGCTGACGTACGAGTGGGACTTCGACGGGAACGGCACGTTCGACGCCACCGGGGCGACGGCCACGCACACCTACACCGAGCTGGGGCAGTACGTGGCGCGGCTGCGCGTCACCGACTCCGGCGGCCGGGCGGGCCTCACCTCGGCCGAGATCACCGTCGGCAACACCGCGCCCGAGGTCAGCGTCCAGACGCCGCCGGACGGCGGGTTCTTCGACTGGGGGAACGCGGTGCCGTACAAGATCGCCGTGCATGACGCCGAGGACGGCGACAGCCCGGTGTGCACGCGCATGCAGTGGACGTTCGGCCTCGGGCACGACGTGCACGCCCACCCCGAGACCACCGGCACCGGCTGCACCGGCGCCTGGCCGACGCCCGCGAACGCGCCCGAGCACGGCGAGACGGAGAACATCTACGGCGTGGTCGTCGTGAGCTACCGCGACAACGGCGCCAACGGCATCCCCGGCGCGCTCGGCGAGGCCGCGCTCACCCTCAACCCGAAGCTCGCGCAGGCCGAGCACGCCGACCAGAGCAGCGGCGTGACCAGGACCGCCGACGACGGGGCGTCGGGCAAGTTCAAGATCACCTCGTTCGACGCGGGGGACTGGCTCGCCTACGACCCGGTCAACTTCACCGGCATCACCGGGGTCCAGACCAGGGCCTCGGGCGCGGGGACGCTCTCCCTGCGCTGGAAGTCGCCCACCGCCGCGCCGTTCGCGACGGTGACGATCCCGCCGGGCGACGGCTGGCAGACGATCACCACCGCGCTCGCCGACCCGCCCGCGGGAACCGGCCGGCTGTACGTCACCTCGACCGGCGGCGTGGACGTGGACGCGTTCACGTTCCAGGGCGGGGGCGTCGCGGACACCAGCCCGCCCACCGTTACCGCCACGCTCAACCCGGCCTCGCCCGACGGGGCGAACGGCTGGTACACCCGCAACGTCACGCTCACCGTCACCGCGACCGACAACGGCACGGTGGCCAGTCGCCAGTACTCGCTCGACGGCGGCACCACCTGGGCGAACGCCGCCAGCCCGGTGACGCTCAGCGCGGAGGGCGCCAAGGACGTCCGCTACCGGGCCACCGACAACGGCGGCAACGTCTCCCAGGTCGGCACGGTCACCGTGAAGATCGACAAATCGGACCCGGCGCTGACGGTCACCGGCGTGGAGGCCAAGCCGTACGGCGACTCGGGCACCGTCACCCCGGTCCTGACGGCGACGGACGCGGTCTCGGGGGTGGAGGGCACCACGGCCAAGCTCGACGGAACCGCGGTTCCCCCGGGCGCGCCCGTACGCCTCTGGACGCTGCCCCTCGGCGACCACTCCCTCGTCGCCACGGCGACGGACCGGGCGGGACGGACGGTGACCTCGACCGTCACGTTCTCGACCACGACCTCGTACGGTGACGTGCGCGCGCTGATCGCGCACTTCAAGAAGGCGCGCACGGTGACCGCCGTGGGCGCTCGGGAGCTGCTGGAGCAGCTCGACGCGGCGGAGTGGCACGAGAAGCGTGGCAAGCCGGGGCAGGCGATCGACGCGCTGAAGCGCTTCATCAAGGCCGCGGGCAAGAACGCCAACGTCCCCGACTCCACGTCCCGCACGATCCTGACCCGCGACGCCCAAGCCCTCATCAACCGCCTCACCAACCCGTAACACCCCGCAGGGGCAGTGCCCGGCCCCGCCGGTGTTCCGGCCTTCGCACCCGCCGGAGGCCGGAACACCGGCACGGCGGGCGCACGGTGTGCGAGCCCGCCGGAAGTTCGGGCGCCGGTGCGGCGCGTCCTTGCGCGCGGCGGTTTCCGGGTTTCCGGGTTTTCGGCGGGGATGGGGTGAGGCAGCGGTCAGGCGGGGCCGAGGCTCCAGGCCCGGACGGTACGCTCTCCGCCCGTGTCGGCGACCACCGGGTGACCGCCCCGTTCGGCCAGTGCCAGCGTGGGGATCGTTCCGCCGGGATCCAGGTCGAGCGCTCCTATGGTGTCGCCGTCGTCCAGGCTCCAGACCCGGGTGACGTACTCGTCGTTCCACGGACCGTGGGCGACGACGGCGATGGGCACGTCTCCCCGCCGTCCGGTGACCAGAGCCACGGTGCCCCGGTCGTCCGGGCTCCGGTCGCTGAACTTCCACTTCTTCCTGCGCTTGCCCGTGGCCAGGTCGTACACGCGCAGGGTCGCGTCGAGGTGGGTCGAGACGAGGACGGGCTTGCCCTTGATCTCGCCGCAGGCCAGCCGCTCGATCCCGCCGATCTCCCCGGTGCCGAACGAGTGCGTCATCCGCCCGTTCGACAGCCGCCACACCCGGACCCGCTCCCCGCCGTCGCCCGTGACGAGCACGTCGTCCTTGCCCAGCCGGCCGAACGCCAGCCCTCTGATGCCCTGGAAGTGGTCGGTGATCGTGGGGCCGATCTGCTTGCCGGTGGAGATGTCCCACAGCCGCACGACGCTGCGGAGGTCCTTCATGGAGTCGTACTTCTGCGACACCGCCACCGCCTTGCCCGCGCCCGTGACGGTGACCGCGATGACGGGGTCGCTCACCTTGTGCGAGGCGAGGCTCTCGCCGGTCGGGCTCCACAGCCGCATCCGCCCGTCGGTGTGCCCGGAGGCGATCACCGGCGTGCCGCCGACCTCGCCGACGGCCACCTCCGTCGTCGTGGCCCGGCCGCCGCCGAGCCGGGTGGCCGCCTGGCCCAGGCCCCACGTGAACACCGCCCCTTTGGCGGTCCCGTACACGACGGTGCTCCCCGTGGCGGCGAGTGCCGTGATCGCGCCGTCCGCTTCGGGCAGGGGCGCGGACATCGCGACCTGCGTCCCGAAGGGCTCGGCGGACGGCGTCGGCGTGGGTGTCGGTGTCGCGGTGGGGGACGGGCTTCCGGTGTACGGCCGCTCCGTACGCCGGTCCTCCGGGTCGAGGGAATCGTTCCTGGGGCGCAGGACGGTGAAGGCGGACACCGCGAGGGCGGCCGCCGCCGCGGCCCCGCCGAACACGGCCCGCCGGCTGACCGACCGGCCCCGCCCGGTCGCCGTATCCGCATCCGCCACCGGCCCGGCGCCGGCGCGGGGCCCCGTCTGAACGCCGCTCCGGGCATCGGGGCCCGTCGAAATACCGCTCCGGGCATCGGGGCCCGTCTGAACGGCGCTCCCGGCAGGGGGCTCCGTCCGGACGGCCGAGGAGCCGGAGACAGGCTCAGCACCGGAAGGAGGCCACGCCCCCTGGGGAGGAGGCGGAGGCCCGGAATGCGCTGCCCCACCGGACGGAGGCACCGAAGGAGCCGAACCGGACGGGACCGCTCCAGCGGGCGGCGCCCATGCGGCGACGGGCTGAGCCGCCCCGGCGGGGCCGGGGGCGCGGGCCGTCGGGCCGGCCTGGCGGATGAGTTGCTGGAGCAGGGTCGTCGGGTCCGGGCGGGTGGACGGGTCCTTGGACAGGCACGCCGCGATCGCCCCCAGCAGGTGCGGCGGCACCCCCGTGAGGTCCGGGGTACCGCTCAGGACGCCGTTCACCACCGCCGCCAGCGTCTCGCCCGCGAAAGGCGTGTGTCCGGTGGCCGCGAACACCATCGTCCCCGCCCAGCTGAACACGTCCGACGCGGGCCCCACCCGCTCGCCCCTGAACTGCTCCGGCGACATGTACGCGGGCGTCCCCACCGGCACCGACGTCCGGGTCGTCGCGTCGAGGGCCTTGGCGATGCCGAAGTCGATGACGATCGGCCCGTCCGGCCCCATCAGCACGTTGCCCGGCTTGAAGTCCCGGTGCACGATCCCCGCCTGGTGGATGGCCGCCAGCGCGGTCAGCGTGGAGATGGCCAGCCGGTCCAGCGCCCCGCCCGACCGCGGCCCCGACTCCCGTACCAGCGTCTGGAGCGTGTCCCCTGGCACGTACTCGCTCACGATGTACGGCCGCTCGTCCGCCATCCCGGCGTCCAGCACCGCGGCCGTGCAGAAGGCGGCCACCCGCCGCGCCGCCTCCACCTCCCGCAGGAAGCTCTTGGTGACGTCCTCCTCATGGGCGAGGTGCAGGACCTTGACGGCGACCTCGCGCCCGTCGTCGCCGACGCCCCGGTAGACCACGCCCTGTCCACCGGAGCCGAGCACGCCGACGAGCCGGTACGAGCCGATCCGCTCGGGATCGCTCGGCCGGAGCGGGCGCAGGTCCGGCATCCCGCTCCTTCCTCGGGCCAGATCGAGCGATCACACGATAAGGCCGTACGTCCGGATTTACGACATCTTCTCGAAGAAGAACTCGTGCTTCATGAACGACGTGTCATATTCGTGCCCGGGATACGGCGGGATGAGCTGAGACGCCTGGAACAGCCGCCACCCGTCGCGCAACGCCTCCACCCCCGTCTCGTACGGCGGCTCGTCCCCGTCACCGGCCGTCGGCTCGGTGCGCCCGGTGCCGTCGTAACGCGACCAGCCCACCACCTGGGCGTCGAGGGCGGAGGTGGCCAAATAGAGAACGAGCACCTGCTGCTTCATGCGACCCTCCCGGGGCGGTTGTTCACGCGAGTCGTCCAGTATTCGACGTCGAACGACGGATCGTTGGTCAGCGCCCGCCACATCCGCACCCGGTTGTGGACCTCCAACCGCCCGGTCGCCTGCTCGTACCAGGGGAAACGCCGGCCCAGCTCGGCCAGGACGGCGGGATCGTCCAGGTCGGAGGTGTCCCAGAGCCGCACCTGCGGCACGGTCGGGTTGAAGCGGATCTTGAACATGTACCTGCGGACGTCGCTGTCGTTGCGCCGGCCGCCGTGCCAGATGCCGTGGTGGAGCAGCATCACGGTCCCGGCGGGGCAGGTGAGCCGGGTCTGGCCGCGCAGGTTCTGGTAGCGGCCGGTGTCGCTCTCGTTGATCCGGCGCAGGTGGCTGCCCGGCACCACGAGGGTGCCGCCCATGTCGGCCGTCACCTCGCGCGGGTAGTACATGAGCTGCACGTCGAAGGCGTCCATGCGGGTGTCGATGATGGCGTCGGCGTGCAGCGGCTGGGCGTGGCCGTTGTGCGGCTCGCGGACGTGCACGGCGTGGTGGTCGACGGTCGGGTCGGGGCCGACGAGCGAGTGCAGCGCGCCCGCCACGGCGGGCAGCTCGATCAGGCGGCGGGCGAACGATCCCTCGGGGTAGGCCTGGGTGACCGGCGTGCCGTACGGCGGGCGCGGGATGCCCGCCTCCAGCACGTCGATCGCCTGGTCGTTGAGCTCGTCCGGGACGATCCCGTCGAGCCGCAGATAGCCGGCGGCGACGAATCCGGCGACCTGCGCGGAGGTCAGCAAAGTGGTTCGCATGCCTCAAAACTAGAACCGGACATTGGCCGTGTCGTGGGATGTAATCATCAACTACTGGTCCATTTTCCCCCGCTGCGATAGAACAGATCCCTGTGCGGCAGGTGACGATCGCGCTCTCCGACCCGCCGGCCGTGGCCGGCGCGGCTGTGGGCGTACACGGCGTGGTCAGGGACCACGACGTCTTCCGGCTCCCCGACCTGTGGCAGCTCCACCTGTACGGGTACGCCGCCGAGCTGGTGCTCGACGGCACCGTGCACGCCATCAAGCCCGGCCACGTCAGCCTGATCCCGCCGGGCGCCGAAGTCCATTACCACTACCGGGGCAGGTCGGAGCACCTGTACGCGCACTTCCGCCTGCCCGGCGGCGAGGAGCGGCGGGTCGTGCCCGTCATGCGGGACGCGGGGGACCAGGCGCCGCTCATCGCCGCCTCGCTGCGGCAGGCCATCGCGGCGGTCCCCGACACCAGGGCCAGGGCGTCGGCCGAGGTGTGGACGGTGCTCTGGCGGATCGCGAACCTGCCCGTCGCCGGCAGCGCGCACGCCGTCGTGGCGGCCGCCATGGAGCACATCGACGCGGACCTGGCCGCGCCGCTGACCGTCCCCGGCATCGCCCGCGCCGCCGGGGTGTCGCACAACCACCTCACCCGGCTGTTCCGGGCCCAGACGGGACACACGGTGGTCGCGTACATCCGCCGCAGGAGGTTGTCCCGCGCGCTGCATCTGCTGCGCGAGTCGACCCTGGCGATCCCGGCGATCGCGGCGGCGGTGGGCATCCCGGACCTGCAGGCGTTCAACAAGGCCTGCAGACGCGAGCTGGGCGCCTCACCCCGGACCCTGCGCGCGAGCGGCCCCGACCACGGCGCGGGTAGCCGTCCGCTGCGCGCGAACGGCCTCGACGAGCGGCGCGGGCAGCCGCCACCCGCGCCGCTGGTCGGCTCCGATCAGCGGTGAGGCCGGGCGCGTGTCCGGGCCCGCCTGGCGCCGGGGGCGGGCCGTACCCGGTAGGTTGGCCGACCATGGAGGAACGCCACGATCATCACCGCCGCCCCGCCCGTGCCCTGGCCGCGATGGCGCTAGCCGCCCTCCTCGCCACGGCCGCCTGCGGCGATCCGGCCCCGGCGGCCTCGGCGGCCGGCCGGCAACCCGCGCCGAGCCCGTCCGCGCCGAGCCCGACCGCGTCCACCCCGCCGGCAGGCGGGACGCTGCCCGCGCCCGACCAGAAGATCCCCGGCGACCCCGCCCGGCTGGCCGCCGCCCTCAAGGGGACCAGCGCCGCGCTCAACGCCGCGATCGACGCCTGGCCGAAGGCCAGCAAACCGCCCCGGGATGTCGAGCTCCTGGCCCTTCACCAGCAGCGCGCCTACCGCTACACCGCCCGCCACCCCGAGGTGGCCGCCCGGGCCTTCGCCCGCCTGCCGTCCGGGCTGGCCGCCCAGGCCAAGGACAACACGGCCGCCATCCGCGAGCTGCTCTCCCTGGCCCACCCGATCAAGCCCTCGGCCACGTTCAAGGTCCAGCCCGCCCCGCCCGCCGCCGAGCTGCTCGGCCACTTCAAGAAGGCCGAACGCAAGTTCGGGGTGGAGTGGGAGGTGCTGGCGGCGGTGATGTTCGCGGAGACGAAGTTCGGCCGGGTGAAGTCGGACAGCAACGTCGGCGCCCAGGGGCCCATGCAGTTCATGCCCGGGACCTGGAAGGCGTACGGCATGGGCGGCGACGTGCAGGACCCGCGCGACGCCGTCATGGGCGCCGCCAACTACCTGCGCGCCTCGGGGGCGCCCCGCGACTACCGGCGGGCGCTGTACGCCTACAACCATTCCAGGGCGTACGTGAACGCCATCCTCCTGCACGCCCGCCAGATGAAGCGGGACCCGAGGAACTACTACGCCTACTACAACTGGCAGGTGTTCGTGATCACCACGGCCGGCGAGCGGCGCCTCACCGGCCCGTAGGCCCCGCTACGACCCCCGCTATGACAGGGCGCGCGCGGCGTGGATCAGGGGGACGTGGCTGAAGGCCTGCGGGAAGTTGCCGACCAGCCGGTTGTAGCGGGGGTCGTACTCCTCGGCCAGCAGCCCCACGTCGTTGCGCAGCGTCAGCAGCCGCTCGAACAGCGCCTTCGCCTCCTCCTTGCGGCCCTGCATCGCCATCACCTCCACCAGCCAGAAGCTGCACGCCAGGAAGGCCCCCTCCCCGCCGGGCAGGCCGTCCACGTCGTTGTCCGCGGCCAGCGGGTAGCGCAGCACGAACCCGTCCGACATGAGCTCCTTCTCGATGGCCGCCACCGTCCCCACCACCCGGGGGTCGTCGGCCGGCAGGAAGCCGACCATGGGGATCATCAGCAGCGACGCGTCCAGCTCCGACGACCCGTACGACTGGGTGAAGGTGTTGCGCCGCGCGTCGTAGCCCTTCGAGAGGATCTCGGCGCGGACGACGTCGCGCAGCGTGCGCCACTTGTCCACCGGGCCGGTGCGGCCGAACCGCTCCACGTACTTGACCGCCCGGTCCAGCGCCGCCCAGCACATCACCTTCGAGTGCACGAAGTGCCGCCGGGGCCCGCGCACCTCCCACAGGCCCTCGTCGGGCTCGTCCCAGTGGTCCTCCACGTAGTCGAGGAGCTCCCGCTGGATGGTCCACGCCCGGTCGTCGGGTGACAGGCCGCGCGTGCGCGAGACGAACAGGCAGTTCATCACCTCGCCGTACACGTCGAGCTGGAGCTGCTTGACGGCCTCGTTCCCGATGCGGACGGGCCGGGAGTCCTCGTAGCCGTCGAGCCAGTCGAGGCGCAGCTCGGGCAGCCGGCGCTCGCCCGCGACGCCGTACATGATCTGCAGGTCCTGGGGCCGGCCCGCGATGGCCCGCAGCAGCCACGCGCGCCAGTCGGCGGCCTCCTCCAGGTAGCCGGAGCTGATCAGCGCGTCGAGCGTCAGCGTCGCGTCGCGCAGCCAGCAGAAGCGGTAGTCCCAGTTGCGCACCCCGCCCACGTCCTCGGGGAGCGACGTGGTGGGCGCGGCCACGATGCCGCCGGTGGGGGCGTAGGTGAGGCCCTTGAGCGTGATCAGCGACCGCACCACGGCGTCCCGGTACGGGCCCTGGTAGGTGCACCGCGCGACCCACTCCGCCCACATGGCCTCGCTCTCGCGCAGCTGGGTGTCGGCCTCGATCTGCGGCGGCATCGGCTCGTGCGAGGGGTGCCAGGTGAAGACGAACGGAAACCGGTCGCCCTCCTTGACCGTGAACGTGGCCCGGTGCGCGTAGTCGCCGCCCTTCAGCGGCACGGGGGAGTGCAGCCACACCGAGTCGGGCCCGCCGATGGCCTGGAGGTGGCCGTCGCTCTGGCGCACCCACGGCACGATCCGGCCGTAGTCGAAGCGCACCCGCAGCTGCGTGGACATCTCCACGGTCCCGGAGACGCCCTCCACGATGCGCACGACGTCGGGGTTGCGGTCGCGCGGCGGCATGAAGTCGATCACCCGGACCGTGCCCGTCGGGGTGTCCCACTCACTCTCCAGAATGAGCGTCTCGGGCCGGTAGCGGCGGCGGGTGGCCGGTCTGCGGCCCGTGGGGCCGAGCCACCAGTGTCCGTTGCGCTCGCTGCCGAGCAGCGACGCGAAACAGGACGGCGAGTCGAATCTGGGCAGGCACAGCCAGTCGATCGAACCGTCGCGGCCCACCAGAGCCGCCGACTGCATGTCCCCGATGAGGGCGTAGTCCTCGATCCGCATGCCTAGACGCTACTCGGAGGAGGGGCGATCCCGTGAGGGGGTCCGATCATGTCGCGTCATGCCCGGACTCCCTCACGGGATCACGTCAGGGGGAACCAGCGGGTGAACAGCTGGGTCAACGGCCCGATGGCCAGCGCGAACACCAGCGTTCCCACGCCCACGGTGCCGCCGAGCAGCCAGCCGGCGGCCAGGACCGTGATTTCGATGAGGAACCGGCCCAGCCGCACCGACAGGCCGAGCCGCATCAGCCCGGTCATGATGCCGTCGCGGGGGCCCGGGCCCATCCCGGCGCCGATGTAGAGCACGGTGGCCAGGGCGATGGCGACGACGCCGAGCACCACGTACAGGCCCTGCATGACCAGGTGCGACGGGGTGGGCAGCAGGAAGATCGCGCCGTCGGCGAACAGGCCCAGGAAGACGACGTTGCTGATCGTGCCCAGCCCGGGCTTCTGCTTCAGCGGGATCCACAGCAGCAGCACCAGCGCGCCGATGCCGATGATGACGGTCCCGATGGACAGATCGGTCCGCAGGGCCAGGCCCTGGTGGAACACGTCCCACGGGTCGTTGCCCAGCCCGGACTCGACCTGGAGGCCGATGCCGGCGCCGTAGAGCGCGAGCCCGCCGTACAGCCTGACGAGGCGCGCGGGAAGGGACGAACTGAGCCGGGGGACGGTCGCTTCACTCATAGTGGCCACAGATTGGCATGCAACCGACTTGCCAAAACAGAGCCAATCACGAAAAGTGGCCTTATGAGGCATCTGTCGGCGGCCCAGGTGGCGCGGCTCATCAAGATCGATCCGGCGGCGCGTCCGTACTACCGCGCGCTCGCCGACGGCGTGCGCGTCCTCATCATGGACGGCCAGCTCCCGGTACGCGTCCGCATGCCCGCCGAACGCCACCTGGCCGAGACCCTCAAGGTCAGCCGCACCACCGTGACCTCGGCCTACGACCTGCTGCGCGAACGCGGCTACCTGGAGAGCCGCCAGGGCTCCGGCAGCTGGACCGCCCTGCCGGACCCGGCCACCACGGCCGACAACCCGTGGCTCAGCACCGACGGCGACGGTCTCGTCCAGCTCCAGTGCGCCGCCCCGCCCGCGCCGTCGGCCCTGCGGCAGGCGATGCTGGAGGCGGTGGACGACCTGTCCGTGTACGGCATGGGCAACGGCTACGACCCCATCGGCCTGCCCGTGCTCAGGGAGCGCATCGCCGCCCACTACACCGCCAGGGGCCTGGCCACCCGGCCCGAGCAGATCCTCGTCACGACCGGCTCCCAGCACGCCATCCAGCTCGTGCTCGGCCTGCTGGTCGGCGCGGGGGACCCGGTGCTCGTGGAGTCGCCGACGTACCCGCACGCCATCGACGTGGCCCGGCAGCGCGGCGCCAGGATCGTCCCGGTCGGCATCTCGCACGAGGGCTGGCAGCCCGACCTGGTGACGGGGGCCATGCGCCAGTCGGGGGCGCGGCTGGCCTACCTCATGCCCGACTTCCAGAACCCGACCGGCGCCCTCATGGACGACGCCACCCGCGCCGCCGTCGTGGGCGCGGCCCGGCGTACGGACACGATGCTGCTGGTGGACGAGACCTGGTCGGAGCTGGCGCTGGACGAGGTGCCCCGGACCTCGCCGGCGGCGGCCTTCGACACCGACAGCCGGGTGATCAGCATCGGCTCGGCCTCCAAGCTGTGGTGGGGCGGGCTGCGCATCGGCTGGGTCCGCACCACCGCCGCGCTGGCCCGGCGGCTGGCGATGTTCCGGGCGGCCGTGGACATCGCCAGCCCGGTGCTGGAACAGCTCGTGGTGGCGCGGCTGTTCGACCGGCTGGAGGAGACGCGCGCCGAGCGCCGCCGCACGCTGCGCGCCTCACGCGACGCGCTGGTGTCGGGGCTTCGCGAGCACCTGCCCGAGTGGACGTTCACGGTGCCGCGCGGGGGCGGCACCCTGTGGGTGCGCCTGAACGGCCCGGGCGCCACGCCGCTCGCGGAGGCGGCCGCCCACCACGGCGTACGCCTCGCGCCCGGCCCGTGGTTCGGCCTGGAGGGCACCCTGGAGGGCTACCTCCGCCTGCCCTACACCCAGCCGCCTCAGGTCCTGACGGAAGCGCTCACCCGCATCCGCGCCGCCCGCGACCACGGCCCCACCGGCCCCCGCCGCCCCGTGGACGCGCTCATCGCGATGGTGTGAGGGGGTAAACCTCGACCTCCGCCCGATGCCCGCACGCGGACCGCAACTTGGCATCCGTGGTGACCAGCGTGCATCCGAGAGCTTCGGCCAGAGGCCCGGTCGATGGGGAGTTTGCTGCTCATCACCAGCCCGCGCAGGGCGTTCAGGAATTCGAGTCGAGCAGCGTGGGAGCGTGCAGCGATCCCTCGGGTCGCTCGGCCTGAAGGGCGTGGACGCAGGCCGGGGCGTCGACCACGATCATGCGCCGCGGCCCTGGTGGATCGCCGTGAGGATGTCGTCGTTGGTCGGGCCGTTCTCCCGCGACCGCCGAAGCGCTCGCTCGATGACCTCGGCGGTCGTCGGGCGGGTGATGAGCCGCAGCTGGCGACGGAGATAGTCGGCGACCGTGAGGCCTTCGGCCTCCGCCTGAATGCGGAGCGCCTCATACGTCTCGTCCGGGACGTCGTCAATGCGTATCGTCTTCGCCACGCTCTGTGTCACCTCCCTCACGCTAGTCGCTTCCAGCGTGCGACGTCGTCTGCTTTCCCGCAATTCGAGCGCCTCATTCGCCGGACCCCCGGGCCAAGGGGGCGCGCCATTTGCGGCGCATCGCCATGATCCGCAGCCCGAACGCCAGCACCGCCGCCGCCAGCGTGGCCGGCCAGCCGTGCAGCCCGTACGCCGACAGCGCCGCCATCACCCCCGACCCCAGCAGCGCGGGCACCGCGTACAGCTGGCGGTCGTACAGCAAGGTCGGGATCTCCCCGGCCAGCATGTCGCGCAGCATGCCGCCGCCGATGCCCGTCACCACCCCCAGCAGCGCCGCGTGCAGCGGGGCGAGGCCGTACTCCAGGGCCTTCTCCGTCCCCACCGCGCAGAACAGCCCGAGCCCCGCCGCGTCCAGCACCAGGATGAGCGGCATCACCCGCGCCACGTGCGGATGCCAGAAGAACACGATCACCGTCGCGGCCACCGGCACCAGCACGTACCCGAGGCTCTGGAAGGCGGCGGGCCGGACGTTGAGGATCAGGTCGCGTACGACGCCGCCGCCCAGGGCGGTCATCTCGGCGAGCACCACCATCCCGACCACGTCGAGCCGTTTGCGCACGCCCATGAGCGCGCCCGTCAACGCGAAGACGAAGATGCCGACAAGGTCGAGAATTTCAGACACGTCGGAATATTTACCGTATGACCGGTTCGTGATGCTCGGCCATCATCACCCGCAACCTCCGTGCGAACATGAACAACGCGATCCCGGCCACGATCGCCATCGCCGCCAGCACCAGGTAGTACATCGGATCCGACAGCACCCGGCCGAGCCGCCCCGTCTGCCCGCCGACCGCGTCGCCCACCGACAGCGAGATGAACCAGACCCCGAGCATCTGCCCCTTGAACGCCTCGGGCGCCAGCTTCGTCGTCACCGACAGCCCGACCGGGCTCAGCGACAGCTCCCCGAACACCTGGATGAGGTAGACGAGCACCAGCCACCACACCGACACCCTGCCGGGCCCCGCCAGCGCCGCCGCGACGGCCATGACCACGAAGCTCACCCCTATGACGATCAGCGCGAACGCGAACTTCTGCGGCGTGCTCACCCGCGTCCCGAGCCGCACCCACAACGCGGCGAAGACCGGCACGAAGATCATGATGAACAGCGGGTTGAAGGACTGCGTCGTGGCCGGCTGGATCGGGATGCCGAACAGCGACAGGTCGGTGTGGTCCCTGGCGAAGAACAGCAGCTTGCTCGGCGCCAGGTCGTAGATCATCCAGAAGACGGACGCGGCCACGAACAGCCAGATGTAGGCCTTCATCCGGATCCGCTCGTCCTCGGTCAGGTCGTGGCTGCCGAGCAGGAGGTACGAGAAGTACGCCACCGGCACGATGAGGATGACCATGGTGATCGCCACGGTGAGCCGGTCGACCGTGAGCGTGCCGGTCGCCGCCCACGCGCCCAGCGCGATCGCCGCCGCCGCCGCGACCCCCGCCACCCGCCAGAACAGGTGGTGCTGCACGTGGACCGGCCGCTCGCCGATGCCCCGCAGGTGGCGGCCGCCCCGGATGTACTGGGCCAGGCCGAACGCCATCCCGACGGCCGCCGCGCCGAACGCCAGGTGCCACCGGTCGCCGGTGGCCAGCCAGCCGACCACGATGGGCGCGAAGAACGCGCCCAGGTTGATGCTCAGGTAGAACAGGGAGAACCCGGCGTCCCTGCGCGCGTCGTCCCCCTCGGGGTAGAGCCGTCCGACCATGACGGACATGTTCGGCTTGAGCAGGCCGGTGCCGGCGATGATCAGCAGCAGGCCCTGCCACACGAAGAACGGTGACGACACCGGGAGGGCCATGCTGATGTGCCCCAGCATGATGATGAACCCGCCCCAGAACACCGACCTGCGCGCCCCCAGGATCCGGTCCGCGATCCACCCGCCGGGCAGCGCCACCAGGTAGATGAGCGCGCCGTAGACGCCGACGACCGCCTGCGCCGTCTCCTGCGACAGGCCCAGGCCTTGCTGCGCCGGTGACGCGGCCAGGAAGGTGGCGAGGATCGCCCGCAGCCCGTACCAGCTGAACCGCTCCCACATCTCGGTGCCGAACAGCGTGGCCAGTCCCCAGGGATGCCCGAAGAACGTCCTGCCGCTCATGTGCCGCCCCCTTTGTGCACCCGATCGATCACTCTACGTGACGGACGCGGGTCTTTCTCCGCAGGCTCTTGCCGCTACCCCCTCGGTGTGGTGCGATGCAGGCCACTCACGCAAGTGAACACTGACTGGAGGCGCGCGCCATGGCCGAAGACCTCGAAGTCCGGGCCGAGATCGAGCGGCAGATCGCCGGCCGTACCGTCTGCGAACGGCTCAGGCACGCCGCCGAGCAGCACCCCGACGCCCCCGCCTACTCCGACCCCGACGGGGACGGCTGGACCACGCTGACCTACGCGCGGGCGCGGCAGCGGGTCCTGGAGATCGCCGCGGGTTTCGTCGCGCTCGGGCTGGAACCCGGGGAGTCGGTGGCGGTGATGATGGTCAACCGCAGCGAGCACGTGCTCGCCGACCTGGGGGCCGTGCACGCCGGCGGGGTCGGCTGCACGGTGTACTCGACGTTCGCGCCCGAGCAGATCGCGTTCGTGGCCGGGGACGTGGCCGCCAGGTACGCGGTGCTGGGCGGCCCGGCAGAGCTGGCCCGCTGGCAGCCCGTCCTGTCCCAGCTGGACGGGCTCCGCAGGATCATCATGTTGGAGGGGGCGCCCGCGGACGAGCGGTTCATGTCATGGGAGGACTTCCTGGAGCTGGGCCGCGCGCGCCTGGCCGCGGACCCGGCCGAGGTCGAGGCCCGCATGAGCGCGGTCACCCCCGGCGACGTGGTCACCGTCCTCTACACCTCGGGCACCACCGGCATGCCCAAGGGCGTCCCTCTCACCCACGCGAACGTCTTCTACGAGGTCGCCGCCACCGACCGCATCACGAACCTGCCCGTCCGCGGCACGCAGATCTCCTACCTCACGTACGCGCACATCGCCGAGCGCATCCTCAGCCTCTACCTGCCCCTGGTCAAGGTCTCCCACGTGCACTTCTGCACCGACCTGGCCAACCTGGGCAAGACGCTGGGGCAGGTCAGGCCGATGATGTTCTTCGGGGTGCCGCGCGTGTGGGAGAAGATGATGGCCCGCCTGCTCGCCGTGCTCGCCACCCAGCCGGAGGAGCAGCAGGCCGCCGTACGCCAGGCGATGCGGGCGGGCGCCGCGTACGTGGAGGCCGGCCAGTACGGGCGCACGATCACCCCCGAGATCCGGGCGGCCTACGAGCAGGCGGACGCGTCCCTGCTGTCGATCATCCGCGGCATGATCGGCTTCGACCGCGCCGAGTGGACCGCCACGGGCGCCGCGCCCCTGCCCGCCGAGGTGCAGCACTTCTACGCCGGGCTCGGGCTCAAGGTCATCGACGTGTACGGCATGACGGAGACGACCGGCGCGTTCACCGGCAACAGCCCTTCCTGCTACCGCCTGGGCACCGTCGGCAGGGCCGAGCCCGGCGTCGAGATCCGCATCGCCGAGGACGGCGAGATCCTCACCCGCAGCCCGCTCAACACCCGCGGCTACGTCAACCGGCCCGAGGCCACCGCCGAGCTCATCGACGACGGCGGCTGGCTGCACACCGGCGACATCGGCACGGTCGACGAGGACGGCTTCTACCGGGTGGTCGACCGGAAGAAGGAGCTGATCATCACGGCGGGCGGCGAGAACATCTCCCCGGCCGAGATCGAGAACCACCTCAAGGAGCACATGCTCGTCGGCCAGGCCCTCGCCTACGGCGACAACCGGCCGCACCCGGTGGCCCTGCTGACGCTCGACGGGGAGGTGGCGCCGGGCTGGGCGCAGGCGCGCGGCATCGCGTTCGCCTCGCTGGCGGAGCTGGCCGAGCACCCGGAGGTGATGAAGGAGGTGGAGACGGCGGTCGAGGCCGCGAACGCCAAGCTGGCCAGGGTGCAGCAGGTGAAGAAGTGGGCACTGCTGGGCACCGAGTGGACGGCCGAGACCGAGGAGCTCACCCCGAGCCTGAAGCTCAAGCGGCGGATCATCCACGCGAAGTACGCCGACGTCATCGAGGGCCTTTACAGCGGGCCGAGTTAGGGCGACTTTCGCGGGGTTCGCGCCTGCTGCGGCTGATCCCGGTTTTGCCATTCGTGGCGTGTGTCGAGGTCCTGGCCATTACCGGGCGGTTCCTACCGTCTCGATCATGACCAGAAGCCTTCTTCTCGTCTCGCTCGCGGCCGGGCCGCTCACCGTGCCCGCCCCCCCGGTCGCGACCGAGCCCGTCATCCGCGCGATCACCGTCCGTCCGGCCGAACCCATCGTGGGGGCGAACGACTCCGTACGCCTGGTGGTCGACGTCGTCGCCAAAGGCGTGCGCGGCCAGGGCGGCGTCACCGTCAAAGTCGAACCCGGCGCCCCGCCCGGCCCCGTACTGACCGACAAGCTACCGATCCCGGCCCCGGCTCCAGCCCCGGCTCCAGCCCCGGCACCGGCTCCGGCGCCCGCCCCCGACACCGGTTCGGTGGGCTCCGGCCCCGCCCCCACCAGCGGCTCCGTCGGCACCCGTCCCGCACCGGGCACGGCGCCCCGGCCCGCACCGGTGGCCCGTCCGGCACCGGGCACGGCACCCCGTCCGGCACCGGTGGCCCGGCCCGCACTGCCGAACCAGCCCCGACCGGGCGTGCGGCCCGCACTGCCGAACCAGCCCCGGCCAGGCGCCCGACCGGCGCCGCCGAACCAGCCCCGGCCGGGCGTCCGGCCCGTGGCACCCGCACCTGTTCAGGCCCCTGCGCTCGTTCAGGCCCCCGCACCCGCTCCCGTTCAGGCGCCCGCTGTCGCTCCGGCAGCGCAACCACCGCAGCTGGCCGAGGACGCTCTGGAGGGAACTCCTCCGCAGCTGACCTGGCGCACCGCGGGACCGGGATCCGGCGCGCCGGCCCGCATGGCGAACGGCTGGGAGACCTGGCGCTTCCTCCCCGACAAGCAGCTGAACCGCTACTACCCGACCGGCACCTGGACGATCACCGCCACCGCCAGGGGAGCGGGCGGGACGACGGTCACCGAGTACGCGTCGTTCCAGTTCAGGCGGGACACGAAGCTCTCGTCGGTCCGGGCCGACAAGCTGGAGGGCTCCGACCTGGTACGCCTGCGCGGCTCGCTCAGGCGGGTGGACCCGCGCGGCTACACCGACTACGGCCCGTTCGCCAGGCAGCCGCTGGAGATCCTGTGGCGCGGCGACGAGTCCTCGGCCTGGGAGCGGATCGGGCAGACGACGACGGACGCCTCCGGGACCTTCGAGGCGACGGTCACGGGCCGCGCGGGTGGCCTCTGGCGCGTCCGCTATCCCGGAACGGGACACTACGCCTCAGACGCCTCCAAGTCCCGACAAATTACGCAATAGCCGAAAAGATGCCTATAGCACGGCCTTAAACCGCCGTTGCGGAATTGTGATCAGCTTTACTACAACTTTTCCTTACCCTTACGCGTCATTGGCGTTGACATGGCCCCGACTTGGGGCCGTGTCCGAGACGGGGAAGGAATTCCATTTTGAAGATGCGACGTCTAGCCGCCGGCCTGGCGGCTGCCGCCCTGGGCGCGACGATGGTGGCGACCGCCGCCTCGCCCGCGCTCGCGGACCCGGACCCGGGCCTGGACCCGGATGTCGCGGGCTACACGAGCCTGCAGTTCGACGCGAACCCCGAGCCCGCATGGCGGGGCCGGCCCATCACTCTCGAGGGCAAGCTCTCCGTGCAGTGCGACGAGGACTACATCAGTGGCTTCGTGTCGGTGCACAACGCCGACTACTGCAAGGACTCGGAGCGCTGGCACCGGCTGGCCTGGAAGCGGATCGTGATCCTCTTCCAGCCTGACGGCAGCGGCCGCTGGGAGTACGTGGACACCATCAGGACCAGCGGCAAGGGCTACTTCTCGACGCGGGTTCCGGCCCGTACGTCGGGTACGTGGCGCGCGGTCTTCGAGGGCTCCCGTTCGCTCTCCCCGGCGGAGGGCAAGGACTGGGTCAAGGTCGTCGGCCGCCGCTGATCCACCCCGAAACGCCCGGCCTTTCCCGGCCGGGCGTTTCCCATTTCCCCAACCTCCCACCGCCCCGCACCCCGCCCCTGTGCACCCCAGAACTCCACGTCCCGCACCCCGGCCCTGCCCACCCCAGAACCCCACGTCCCGGGTTCGCCTCACACCCCGCGCCCTATGCCCGGCGGCACCTTCACGCCCGGCGCACCCAACGCCCGACGCGTTCAACGCCCACCGAACCCCACGCCCAGCGTGCGCCGTGTGCCCGAGCGGGTCCTGCGTGCCACACGCCCCGCACCTCACGTCCCCAGTGCGCTCCATCGCCCGGGCTGCCCCAGGACGCCCCACCACCCGCGCGTTCCGAAAGCGGCGGCGCGGTGAAGACGTCCCGGAAGCACGGCAACCGGTTGCGGCTAGTACGAGACAGCAACCTGGACGCGGTGGTGCCGGGGCCGCTCGACCTCGTCCACCACCGCCACCCCCAGATCGGCGAACGAGAACGCGGGCTCCAACGCCGGCACCTCCCCGCCCCCGATCCGATAACGCCCGGTCCGGGACGCCGACTCGTCGAGGAGCACGGGCGGCGGCGCGAGCACCACCCAGTCGAGCCCCGACTTCTCGAACACCTCCAACTCAGCCGCATGCCCCAGCGAGAACGCCCGCGCCTCGGCCGGGAAGTCCGGCGTGTCCACGAGCCGAACCCCCGGCGAGACCTCCAGCAGGCTCCCGATGCCGACCGCCACCAGCCGGGACACCCCGGCCTGCCCCAGCCCGCCGACCAGCGCCCGGGCCGCCGCCGTGTAGAACTCCGCCGACGACATGTCCAGCCGGGCCGCCACCTGGACGGCCGCGTCGTGCCCCGCCGCGACCTCCGCCACGCCGGCAAGGTCGGTGACGTCCCCGGCCACCACCCGCACCCGCGCCCCGGAAGAACCCGCCCCGGACGAACCCGCCCCGGACGAACCCCACACCCCCGCGTACTTCCCGGGATCCCGGACGACGGCCGTCACCTCGTGCCCCCGCCCGACCGCCTCCGCGACCACCCGCACCCCGGCCCGCCCACCGGCGCCGAACACCACGATCTTGCTCACCTTCACCACACCCCTTCTGCCTGGGCCGGTCTCCCCGGCCACTCAGCGGAGACGGTAAAGGGCGAGATATCGCTTTCCGCAACGATAGTTACCTACGATGTCGGGATGGCCGAGCCACTCGATCCGGACATGTTCACCGGATGCCCTCCGGTAGTCGCGCCGATCCGCATCGGCGACAAGTGGACCGCGAAGCTCATCCGTTGCCTGGAATCGGGCCCGCGCCGCTTCAAGGAACTCCAGGTCACGCTGCGCGGCATCACCCCGAAGGTCCTCACCGAGTCCCTGCGCGCCATGGAGCGCGACGGCTTCCTCACCCGCACCGCGTACGACGAGATCCCGCCGCGCGTCGAGTACGAGCTGACCGACCTCGGCCGCAGCCTCATCGCACCCATGAACGCCGGCTGCGAGTGGTCGAGGAACCACCTGGCCGAACTGATGAACGCCCGCGAGGCATGGTACGAGGCGGCGGGATGACCCTCCTGACGCCGGCCGCGTGCGGCCTTTCTCGCGGTTCTGACCGGTTCGTGCGGAATCGATCTAGGGCGCAAAGTGTTGTCGTGTGGTGAAGGAGTGATTTTGAGCGTCGCCGGACAGGCGTCGTAGTCTGGCCCTCTGGCGATCGAACAGGAGGTGACGCCCCATGTTGCGAGACTCGTTCGGACGGGTGGCGACGGATCTGCGGGTGTCCCTCACGGACAAGTGCAATCTGCGCTGCACGTACTGCATGCCGCCCGAAGGCCTCGACTGGCTCCCCAACGCGCAGCTCCTCACCGCCGACGAGATCGTCCGCCTCGTGACCATAGGCGTCGAACGCCTGGGCATCACCGAAGTTCGCTACACCGGCGGCGAACCGCTCATCAGGCGCGAGCTGGTCGACATCGTCTCCCGTACCACCGCCCTGACCCCGAGGCCGCAGGTCTCGCTGACGACCAACGGCATCGGGCTGGCCCGGCTGGCCGAGCCGCTGGCCGCCGCCGGGCTGGACCGGGTCAACGTCTCGCTCGACACGCTCGACCGCGACACGTTCAAGCGGCTCGCCCACCGGGACCGGCACGCCGACGTGATCGCCGGTCTCGCCGCCGCCGACGCCGCGGGCCTGCGTCCCGTCAAGGTCAACGCGGTGCTCATGCGCGGCCTCAACGACCACGAGGCCGTACCGCTGCTGCGGTGGTGCCTCGACCGGGGCTACGAGCTGCGCTTCATCGAGCAGATGCCCCTCGACGCCCAGCACGGCTGGACCCGCGAGGGCATGGTCACCGCCGACGAGATCCTCGACCGGTTGTCGAGCGGGTTCGACCTCGCGGCGGACGACCTGGAGGAGCGCGGCAGCGCGCCGGCCGAGCGGTTCCTCGTGGACGGGGGTCCCGGCCGGGTCGGGGTGATCGGATCGGTGACGCGCCCGTTCTGCGGGTCCTGCGATCGGGTCCGGCTGACCGCCGACGGCCAGGTACGCAACTGCCTCTTCGCGAGGGAGGAGTCCGACCTGAAGACGCGCATGCGCGAGGGGGCCTCCGACGAGGAACTGGCCGAACGCTGGATCGCCGCCGTGGCACGCAAGCGCGCCGGCCACGGCATCGACGATCCGTCCTTCCTCCAGCCGGCCCGGCCCATGTCCGCCATCGGCGGCTGACGGCGTGGCGCCCTCGGCCGAGAGCCCGGGTCAGCCGGCCTTCGACGCGGTGATCCTGGCCGGGGGAGAGGCGCGCCGGCTCGGCGGGGCGGACAAACCCGGCCTCACCGTGGGCGGCAGATCCCTGGTCGAGCACGTGGTGACGGCCGTCGCGGACGCCCGCACGACGATCGTCGTCGGCCCCGAGCGCCCGATCCCCGGCGTGGTGTTCGTCCGCGAGGACCCGCCGAGAAGCGGCCCCGTCCCGGCCCTGGCGGCAGGACTGAACGGGGTCACCGCCCCATGGGTGGTCCTGCTCGCGGGCGACCTGCCGTTCATCACCGCCCCCCACGTCACGTCCTTGCTGAACGCCGCCACAACCCAACCGCCCAGCACCACGGCCGACCCGGTCCCGGTGACTGCCGCGACCCAGCCGCCCAGCGACCCAGCCGACCCCACCCCGCCGACCACCACGGCCGGAGACCCAGCGCCCCAGCCGCCCGCCGCCCCCGCCCACCCGACGCCTGGCGAGACGCCGCAGTCGGTGTCCGGGGACGCGGCAGGGACGCCCGCCGATGCCGTGCGCCCGACGCGTGGTGACGCCGCAGGGACGCCCGCCAACGCCGCACGGCCGACGTTGCGGGATGCCGTGGCGCCGGCGTCCGGAGACGCCCGGGAACCGGCCCCCGAGGAGGGGCCGGTCGGTGGGGTGGTGATGGTGGATGACGGCGGGCGGGAGCAGTGGCTGGCCGGGGTGTGGCCGATGGCGCGGCTCAAGCGGGCCCTGGCCGCCTACCCGGGCCGCTCGCTCAAGGGCCTGCTCGGCCCCCTCGCGGCCGTACGGCTGGCGCTGCCGGGAAGGCCCTGGTTCGACTGCGACACAATGGACGACCTGGAGGAGGCTCGTATGAACGTGCTCAACGAATGGACCGCCCTGGCCTGCGAGGAGCTGGGCATCGACCCGGCCACCGTGGACCGCGACCTGATTCTCGACCTGACCAAGGAGGTCGCCCACGGCGTGGCGAGACCGGCCGCGCCCCTGACGGCGTATCTGCTCGGCCTCGCCCAGGGCGCCGGGACCGCCCCCGACGACGCGGCGGCGAAATTGATCACATTGGCGAAGAACTGGGGACAGGCCACAGCCGAGACGCTGACAGACAGCTGACACTCGAACGAACTCTTGAAGTCAAGCCGCCCTCCCGCCTGAAGATTTCCTGTGAATAATGAGGCGGGAGGGAGTGCAAACGGTTTCGGGAAAGCGGCCCTATCCGACTGCGGTCGGCGTCGCCAAGTGATCAAAAACTTCCGGGAAAGGGCGACGCCGGGTGGTTACGGGGGCAAACCACCCGGCGTCGCGTCATCGGCGTTCCGACGGGGGCCCGGAACGCCGGCACCAGCACTCCGACGGGGGACCGGAGCGCTTGCCTAAAGCGTACACCTACAACCCGTGGGATGCGTCAAGACTTAGTCACGACCCGATCTCGCGTCGATGCAGCGGTATCTCGGTTTGGTTAGCTTCAGGGGTGTCAAAGGTAGGCGGAGGGGCAGCCTTCCCTCTCTCATTGGCCCCGATTACGGCTATGTATGGCAAAAAGACTGCGGCGGCGATGAACAGCAGCCGGTACGGCCACGGCACCGGCACCACGACCGCCAGGATCAGGCAGATCGTCCGGATGCCCATCTTGATGAGGTAGCCGATCTCGCGCTTGCGGATGTCGTCCGTCAGCGACGGCTTGGCGTCCGTGACCTGGTGGACGTCTGGTCTCCTGCGCCACCCCTTCATATCTTCCACCGTAGACCTGGAACAGGCCGGGTGCGACAGCGCCCCGGTGCGGGAACAGGGGTCATGCGATCATGGCCTTTGAGTAAGGAGGATGTGGAGATGACGGATCGAACGTATCGGGTGACCGAGATCGTCGGAACGTCGGGGGAGAGCGTCGACGAGGCCATCCGCAACGGCATCAGGCGGGCCTCGCAGACGCTGCGTCACCTCGACTGGTTCGAGGTGACGGAGATCCGCGGGTACATCGACGCGGGAGAGGTCGCGCACTTCCAGGTCGGCATGAAGGTGGGCTTCCGCCTCGAGGACGCCTGACTCGACAACGCCTCGCGGGCCGCGTACGGCTCTCTGACGGCCGTAGGGGGCCGTGGAGACCCCGGGGATCGGAGAGCCGTCCCCTGCCCCTCGCCGGAGGCGAGAGGTTAGATTGGCCGGTGTGAGTGTTGAGTTCCGGATCCTGCTGGTGTGCACGGCGAACATCTGCCGTTCCGCCATGGCGCAGGTGATCGCCGAGGCGATGCTCAACTCCGCGCACCTGCCCGTGGCGACGGGGAGCGCGGGGGTTCGAGCGCTGGTCGGCCGGCCGATGGCCCCCCACGCGATCACGGCCCTCGACCGGCTGGGCCTGGACGGCCGGGCGCACCGTGCCCGGATGCTGGACCACGACCTGGTCAGCTCGGCCGATCTGCTGCTGACGATGGAGGCCGCGCACCGGGCCGTGGCCGTCGGGATCGCCCCGGAGGCGGAGCGCAGGACGTTCACGCTGCCGGAGTTCGCCGAACTGGCGACCGGGGCGGGGCACCGCCGTTATCGCTCGGACACGGCCGAACGGGCGCGGGCGATCGTCGAGTCGGCCGCCGAACGGCGCGACGCGCGGCGGGTGCCCGAGGTGTACGACCCGTACGGCGGCCCGTACGAAGGCTACGAGGCGTGCACCAAGACCCTCGGCGAGGCTCTCAGCCACGCCCTGGGCGCCCTCCTGGGCCCCCGCTGATCACGGCGGGGGCCGCGCCCGGGAAGGTCAGCTGGCCTGGCTGACCGTGGACATGTTGAAGTCCGGCACCCGCACCGCCGGCATGATCGTGCGCTGGAAGTAGTCGTTCCACTCCCGGGGCAGCGTGCGCCCGGCGGCGCCCACCTCCGTCAACCGCCCGAGCAGGTCGACCGGGCTCTCGTTGAAGCGGAAGTTGTTCACCTCGCCCACGACCTCCCCGTGCTCGACCAGGTAGACCCCGTCCCGGGTCAACCCGGTCACCAGCAGCGTCTGCGGGTCGACCTCGCGGATGTACCACAGGCAGGTGACGAGGAGCCCGCGCTCCGTGGAGGCGATCATCTCCTCCATGGACCGGCCGCCCTCGGGGCCCGACATGATCAGGTTGGAGATCCCGGGCGTCACCGGCAGGCCGCTCAGCTCCGCCGAGTAGCGGGTCTGCAGCAGGGCCTCCAGGGTCCCGTCCTTGACCCAGTCGGTCGGCCCCAGCGGGAGCCCGTTGTCGAAGACCGAGCTCTCCCGGCTGGAGGCGTGCGCCGTGACGAACGGCGCGCACGCGATGCCCGGCGCCGACGGGTCGCTCGACAGCGTGACGGGCAGCGTGCCCAGCCGCTCGCCCACCCGCGTGCCGCCGCCGGACTTGGAGAACACCGAGCGCCCGTCGAGCGCGTCCCTGGCCCCCGCCGACCAGAACAGGTAGATCATCAGGTCGGCCACCGCGCTCGGCGGCAGCAGCGTCTCGTAGCGCCCGGCCGGCAGGTCGACCCGGTTCTTGGCCCACTCCAGCCGCTGCGTGAGCGAGGCGTCGAGCGCCGCGACGTCCACGTCCGTGAAGTCCTCGGTGGACACGCCCGTCCACGCCGAGCGCTTCAGGTCGGCCGACTTGGCGTTGAGCTCCAGGCGCCCGGTCGGCTGGTCGTGGCGCAGCCGCAGGCCCGCGGACGTGCCGAGGAACGTCGAGGTCAGCGAGTGCTCCGCGAACCCGTACAGCTTCCTGCCGCCCGCCTCCGCCGCCGCGAACGCGTCGCCGAGCGCGGGCGCGAACCCCTCGAACACCCCGATGTCGGTCGGCTCGACGGCGGAGCCCCAGTGCGGCGACTGCGGCACGCCCTCGACGAGGGCGCGGGCGTCCTCCGCGGGCTGGGCCTCCCGCGCGGCCGCGTCGGCCGCCGCCACCACGTCCGCGAGCTGATCCTCGCGTACGGCGGCCCGCGACACGACCCCGACGCCCTGCCCCGCGATCGAGATCACGGTCAGCCGGGCGGAGCGGGCGACGCCGTTCGTGGTGAGCGTGTTGCCCGCGAACCGCAGGTTGGCCGTGGACCCCTCGTCCACCAGCACCACGCAGTCGTCGTTCGCCGAGAGCTCCAGGGCCTTCTCGACCATCTCCTGCGGCCTCATGCTTTGCCACCCTCCTGAACGGTGTTGAGGATCCGCACGCCCCTGAACAGCGCCGACGGGCAGCCGTGGCTGACCGGCGCGACCTGGCCCGGCTGGCCCTTGCCGCAGTTGAAGGCGCCCCCGAGCACGTACGTCCGAGGCCCGCCGACGGCCTCCATCGACTGCCAGAAGTCCGTGGTGGTCGCCTGGTAGGCGAAGTCCCTGACCTGCCCGGCCAGCTTCCCGTGGGAGATCTTGTACGCCCGCTGCCCGGTGAACTGGAAGTTGTAGCGCTGCATGTCGATCGACCAGCTCTTGTCGCCGACGATGTAGATCCCCCGCTCGACGCCCGAGATCAGCTCGTCGGTGGAGGGGCCGTCCGGCGCGGGCGCCAGCGACACGTTGGCCATGCGCTGGATCGGCATGTGCCCCGGCGAGTCGGCGAACGCGCACCCGTTGGACCGCCCGAGCCCCTTCATCAGGGCCATCCGCCGGTCGAGCTGGTAGCCGACCAGGATGCCGTCCTTGACGATGTCGAAGCTCTGCCCCTGCACGCCCTCGTCGTCGTAGCCGATCGTGGACAGGCCGTGCGTGACCGTGCGGTCGCCGGTCACGTTCATCAGGGGCGAGCCGTAGACCAGCTCGCCCAGCTGGTCGAACGTGGCGAAGCTGGTGCCCGCGTAGGCCGCCTCGTAGCCGAGCGCCCGGTCCAGCTCGGTCGCGTGGCCGATCGACTCGTGGATCGTCAGCCACAGGTTGGACGGGTCGATGACCAGGTCGTAGTCGCCCGCCTCGACGGAGGGCGCCGCCAGCTTCTCGGCCAGCAGCTCGGGCAGCCTGGCCAGCTCGCCCTGCCAGTCCCAGCCCGTGCCCGTCAGGTATTCGTAGCCGCGCCCGACCGGCGGCGCGAGCGTCGACATGTCGTCGAAGCCGCTCTCGTGCGCCTTCATCGCGTTGAGCTTCGGGTGCACCCGCACCCGCTGCTGCGTGGTGACCGTGCCGGCCGTGTCGGCGTAGAACTTCTGCTCCTTGACCTGCAGCAGCCGCGCCGACACGTGATCGGCGCCCTTCAGCAGGCCGGCCGACCAGTCGGCCAGCAGGCTCACCTTGTCGGCCGAGGAGACCTCGAACGGGTCGACGTCGTACTCCGACACCCACACGGCCTCGGCGTGCACCGGCTCGGGCGCCAGCTCGATGGGCTCGCGGTTGATCGGGGCGCTCACCTCCGCCACCCGCACGGCCTGCTCGGCCACGGCCGCGGCGGCCTGCGGCGTCAGGTGGATGCCCGCCGCGAACCCCCATGTGCCGCCCTTGACGACACGCACGGCGTAGCCCAGGTCGTCGGCGTCCATGGCGCCTTCGAGCCGGGCGTCATAAAGGCTGAGCGTCTCGGCTCTGACGCGTTCGAGCCGGAAGTCGGCGTGCTCGGCGCCGAGTTCGCGGGCGCGTTGCAGGGCGGCGTCCGCGAGCTGCCGCAGCGGCAGCTCCAGGAAGTCGGGATCGATCTGGCGCATGTCCACGATCCTAACCCTGTGATCTTGTGCCACCCGGACAACCGCATACCCGCCGGTAGGAGATAGCGTCTGGTGCCATGGCACGCTCTGTACTCGTCACCGGGGGCAATCGCGGCATAGGCCTCGCGATCGCCCGTGAACTCGCCGCGGCCGGCGACGCCGTCGCGGTCACCTACCGATCGGGGGAGCCGCCCGAGGGCCTGTTCGGCGTGCGCTGCGACGTCACCAGCATGGCCGACGTCGAGGCCGCGTTCGACAAGGTCGAGGCGGAGCAGGGCCCGGTCGAGGTCCTCGTCTCCAACGCCGGCATGACCAAGGACACGCTGCTGGCGATGATGAAGGAAGACACCTTCACCGACGTCATCGACGCCAACCTGACGGGCGCCTACCGCGTGGCCAAGCGGGCCATCCGCCCGATGATGAAGCTCAAGCGCGGCCGGATCATCCTCATCTCCTCCGTGATCGGCCTGTCCGGCCAGGCCGGCCAGTCCAACTACGCCGCCTCCAAGGCCGGGCTGGTCGGCTTCGCCCGCTCCCTGGCCCGCGAGTACGGCTCGCGCAACATCACGGTCAACGTGGTCTCACCCGGCTTCGTGGCCACCGACATGACGGCCGACCTCGACCAGGAGGCGATCGTCTCCCGCATCCCCCTCGGCCGCCAGGCGGCGCCCGAGGAGGTGGCACGCGTCGTACGCTTCCTGGCCGGCGACGACGCCTCTTACATCACCGGGGCCGTGATCCCGGTCGACGGCGGACTCGGAATGGGGCACTGACGTGGGAATTCTCGAAGGCAAGCGGATCCTCGTGACGGGCGTGCTCACCGACGCCTCGATCGCCTTCTCGGTGGCCAAGCTGGCCCAGGAGGAGGGCGCCACGGTGGTGCTCACCGGGTTCGGCCGGCTGAGCCTGGTCGAGCGCATCGCCAAGCGGCTGCCGGAGCCGGCGCCGGTGCTGGAGCTCGACGTCCAGAACAACGAGCACCTCGACACGCTCGCGGCGCGGGTGGGCGAGCACGTGGACGGCCTCGACGGCGTGGTCCACTCGATCGGCTTCGCCCCGCAGACGGCGCTGGGCGGCAACTTCCTCAACACCACGTGGGAGGACGTCGCCACGGCCCTGCACGTGTCGACCTACTCGTTCAAGTCCCTCGCCGTGGCCTGCCTGCCCCTCATGAAGGAGGGCGGGGCGGTCGTGGGCCTCGACTTCGACGCCACGAAGGCGTGGCCCGTCTACGACTGGATGGGCGTGGCCAAGGCGGGCCTGGAGTCGTGCAGCCGCTATCTCGCCCGCGACCTGGGGCCGCACAACATCCGCGTCAACCTGGTGGCGGCCGGTCCGCTGCGCACCATGGCGGCCAAGTCGATCCCGGGCTTCAAGGAGTTCGAGGACAGCTGGCCGGCGAAGGCCCCGCTGGGCTGGGACCTGTCGGACACGATTCCGGCGGCCAAGGCGTGCGTGGCGCTCATGTCGGACTGGTTCCCGGCGACGACCGGCGACATCGTCCACGTGGACGGCGGCGTCCACGCCGTCGGCACCTGATCTGAGGCTGGGGCGGGGTCTCGCGGGTCGCGGGGCCCCGCTTTTCGACGCCCGGGGGTTCCACCAGGCGCGAGCCCGCTCTTGGGTGCGCGGCCGTTCAGGCCACGCGGTGACGGCCGTTGCCGGGGCCGCTGCCGGCGCGCGCCGGTTCGAAGGGGATCGACTCCACCGGCTCCGTGCGCTGGCGCCGCTGCTGGACGATCCGCGTGGCCAGCACCGCCGACCCCAGCAGCGCGATCGTCAGCGCCGTCCCCAGCACGTCCGAGGCGGGCGGGCTGGGCCGTACCACCCGCTTGTCCTGCATCGGCAGGGTCAGCTCGTGGGCGAACGGATTGGGCCACAGCAGGTCCACCCGGGGCTCGTCCGTGTCGGCCTTCGTCTCCTTCTCGATCACCGGTCGCCCCGTGTCCACGGTCTGCGGGTGCTGCTCCGGCGCCGTGGGCCTCTTGCTGGGCAGGGACTCCACGCCCCATTCGCGGGGCCGCGACGTACGCGAGGGAGCGGGGGAGGGCGAGGGGGAGAGCTTCTGCGTGGCCTCCTCGTCCGCGCAGGCCTGCCCCGGCCGGCAGGCGCTGTCCTGAGAGTCGTCCTGCCCCGTCGCGGAGGTGGAGGGCGACGCCGAGGACCTGGTGTCAGGCGTGGCCTTGGTGGTCGGCGCCACCTCTCCGACCCGGCCGAGCACCTCGTCGGTGGTGTCGTTCACGCCGTCCGTCACCTTTTTGGTGGTCCCGCCGGTCAAGGTGTCCACCGTGCCGGTGAGCGTGTTCACCACGTCGCACAGAGTGTTGGTCACTCCGGAGAGCAGGCCCCCGTCGCGCGTACAGTCCTGCGCGTCGGCCGCCGCGGCTGTCGCGGCCCCTGGGACGGCCGCCAGCGCCACCGCGAGAACTCCAGCCGAGATCGCGGCCCTGCTCCCCATCCGTCCCCTCCTGCGTCGCTTCCGGGGGAAATCTTTATGGACATCGGACATGAGACGCAGGCGTTTGGCAGGTAAAGTTGCGATTCGGTATCGAGTAGTGATACGCGAGGGGGTCTCTCGTTCCTGGGGCGAGGGGTCAGTCGAGTGACGACACGTCATCGAGGGCATCTCGGATCTCTATGGGCAGCACCACGTCCTCGGCCGTCAGGGCCCCCGTGAGCTGCGCGTGCGTACGGGCTCCGACGATGGCCGAGGCGACCCCCGGCTGATCGCGGACCCAGGACAGGGCGACCGCCAGCGGTGAGACGCCGAGCCCGTCGGCGGCGGTCATGACCGACTCGACGACGCTGCGGCTGCGCTCATCCAGATACGGCCGGACGAAGTCGGCGAAGTGCGGGGTGGCGGCCCGGGAGTCGGCCGGGATGCCGGTGCGGTATTTCCCGGTCAGCACCCCGCGGCCCAGCGGCGACCAGGCCAGCACCCCCACGCCCAGCTCGGCGGCGGCGGGCAGCAGCTCGCGCTCGGGCTCGCGGGCCAGCAGCGAGTATTCGGCCTGCGCCGAGGTGATCGGGATGCGGCCGGGGATCATCTTCTGGGTGACCGCCGCGACGGCCAGCTGCCAGCCGGTGTAGTCGCACACGCCCGCGTAGACGGCGCGTCCGGAGGAGACGATCGCGTCGAGCGCGGCCAGGGTCTCCTCCATCGGCACCTCGGCGTCGTACGTGTGCAGCTGCCACAGGTCGACGTAGTCGAGCCCGAGCCGGTTGAGTGAGTCGTCGACCGCGGCGATCAGGTGGCGCCTGGAGGCGTCGCGCGGCCGGCGGCCGGTCGGCGTCACCACGGCCTTGGTGGAGATCACCAGCTCCGAACGCGGCACCGAGTCACGCAGCATCCGGCCCAGCAGCCGCTCGGAGTCGCCACCGGTGTAGACGTCGGCCGTGTCGACGAGATTGCCACCCGCGTCCAGGAACGTCCGGAGCTGGGCAGCCGCCTCGTCGGCGTCGGTGTCACGCCCCCAGGTCATCGTGCCGAGCCCCAGCCGGGACACCGACAGGCCGCTGTGGCCGACATAGCGCTGCTGCATGATCCCGCCAGGTTACCAACAAGAAACCTGCTCATCGGGCTGCCGCACCACTGTTGTTCGCGGTTGGCGCGGCGGCGGCGGCCCACGGTGAAATGTTGTGATCCACGCCTGAGACACTTGCCGGGTGACCACGCTGCTTTTGGCCCGCCACGGGCTGACGGACCTCACCGGCCCGGTGCTGGCCGGGCGTACGCCGGGGGTGCATCTGAGCGAGGCCGGCCGGGCGCAGGCCGAGGCGCTGGCCGCCCGCGTCGCGGGCGTCAGGCTGGACGCCGTCGTCTCCAGCCCCCTCGAACGCTGCCGGGAGACGGCCCACGCGGTCGCCGACGGGCGCGGGATGGACGTGCTGATCGACGACCGGTTCATCGAGTGCGGCTACGGCGGCTGGACCGGCCGCCCGCTGAAGGAGCTCGCCCAGGAGCCGCTGTGGCAGGTGGTGCAGGCGCATCCCAGTGCCGTGACATTTCCGGAAGGGGAGTCCCTGGCCGGTATGCAACACCGGGCCGTCGTGGCGGTCCGGGAGTGGAATCAACGCCTGGGGGAGAAGGCTGTCTACCTGGTTTGCAGCCACGGCGACGTGATCAAATCGATCGTCGCGGACGCTCTGGGCCTGCACCTCGATCACTTTCAGCGGATAACAGCCGATCCTGCGGCCCTGACCATCATTCGCTATGCCCCCCTGCGCCCCTTTGTTCTCAGGCTCAACGATATGGGGGAATTGCGGCTCCCCGAGGATTCGGAGGAGAAAGACGGGGGAGAAAACATCACCGGGAGCGATGCCGCCGTCGGCGGCGGACCCGGAACCACGTAAGGTCAGCGTATGCCGGTCTTCGACTACGACCCACCAGAGAGGTTCGTCGCCGGTGCCCTGGGGCAGCCGGGCGCGCGCGCCTTTTTTCTGCAGGCCAGGGCCGAGGGCAGACTGACCACGGTGGCGCTGGAGAAGTTGCAGGTCGCCGCCCTCGCGGGCAGGCTGGACGAGCTGCTGGACGAGGTGCTGCGCCTGAGCGGGGGCACCGCGCACGTCCCGGCGCTGGCCCCGGCCGACCTGGCCGACGACGCGCCGCTCGAGGTGCCCGTCGCCGAGGACTTCCGGGTGGGCACCATGGCGCTGGCCTGGGACGCGGAGAGGTCGCAAGTGGTGATCGAGGCGCAGGAGGTCGTCGACGAGGAAGACGTCGAGGCCGCCGACCCCGCGGTGCTGCGGGTGCGCATCAGCGCGGGAGCCGCTCGCGCCTTCACCCGGCGGGCCCTCGAGATCGTCTCCGCGGGCCGACCACCGTGCCCGCTGTGCGGACAGCCGCTCGACGCTTCCGGGCACGTCTGCGTGCGCCTCAACGGATATCGCGGGGGTGAGGCGGCTTCATGACCGCTCCGGAGAGCGAACCGGCAGTCAAGCCGTCCCGGCAGCCGCCGTCCATGCAGGAGGACGAGGCCCTCGCGCTGCTGCGCGACGGCCGGCTGGAGGTGGCCGGCCGCCTCGTCGAGGCCACCAACATGACGCTCTACTGCTCGGTCAAGCTGGGCTCCCGCTCGGCCGCCTGCGTCTACAAGCCGGTACGCGGCGAGCGCCCGCTGTGGGACTTCCCCGACGGCACGCTGGCCGCCCGGGAGGTGGCCGCGTTCGAGGTGTCGCAGGCGACCAGCTGGAACATCGTGCCGCCCACCGTCTACCGCGACGGCCCCTTCGGCCCCGGCATGGTCCAGCTCTGGATCGACACCGAGCGCGAGATCGACCTCCAGCGGCTGGTCAAGAGCCGAAATCCGCTGGTGCGCCGGATGGCGGTGTTCGACGCGATCGTCAACAACGCCGACCGCAAGGGCGGCCACCTGCTGCCGCTGCCCACGGGGCACGTCTACGGGGTCGATCACGGGGTCTGCTTCTCCGTCGAGGACAAGCTGCGCACCGTGCTGTGGCAGTGGCGCGGCAAGCCCCTCGCCCGCGAGGCGGTGGCCGTGCTGGCCAAACTGGAGCGCGACATCGAGTCCGGCTCCCTCGGGCGCAGGCTGCGCGAGCTGCTGAGCCTGGAGGAGGTCGAGGCCACCTGGCAGCGGGTCAGGCGGCTGCTGGACACCGGCGTGCACCCGTACCCCTCCGAGGGCTGGCCCGCCATCCCCTGGCCCCCGATCTAAAGCGTTCCCGGGCCCGTCAGGGCCCGCCCCTCCCGGCGGCGGCCGAAGCCCGTTTATTACCCTTTGCCCCATGTGCACGCTGATCGTGAAACCCGGGCGGACGCTCACCCTCATGGGCGTCAGAGACGAGTTCACCGACCGCCCGTGGGAGGCGCCGGGCGAGCACTGGCCGGAGCATCCGGGCGTGGTCGGCGGGCGCGACCTCAAGGCCGGCGGCACCTGGCTGGCCGTCAACCCGGCGGCCCGCCGCGCCGCCGCGCTGCTCAACGGACGCGGCCGGCACGCGCCGGAGGCGGACCGGCTCTCGCGCGGCGACCTGGCGCTGCGGGCCGTGTCCACCGGCGAGCCGCCCGGCCCCGACCTGACCCGCTACGACCCCTTCCACCTGGTGCTCGCCGACCTGGCGCGGATCCGCATGTTCAGCTGGGACGGCGACCGGCTGACCACCACCGACCTGCCCGACGGCGTCAGCATGATCGTGAACACGGGCCTGGACCCGGCGAGCGAACGGGTCGTCGTCTACCTGCCCAGGTTCGAGAGCGAGACCTGGAGCGAGCTCATCAAGGCGGAGCCGTCCGCCGACCCCGGCGCGCTCATCGTCCGGCACGAACTCCCCGGCGGGCGCGTCTTCGCCTCCCTGTCGGTGATGGAGGTCTCACTCTCCGCGGAGGACGTGACGTACCAGTTCACTGACCTGACCGCTGATCGGGACAGATAGGCTCAAACACATGAGATCGTGGGCTGCCCAGAACGTTCCAAAGCTCCCAGGTGAGAGCATTCCGCTGAGTCTCTATGACACCTCGGCCAAGCAGGTGAGGCAGACCGATCCGGGGCCGACCGCCAGGATGTACGTCTGCGGCATCACCCCCTACGACGCCACCCACCTCGGTCACGCCAACACCTACCACGCCTTCGATCTCGTCGGCCGGATGTGGCGGGACGCGGGCCACGAGGTCCACTACACCCAGAACGCGACCGACGTGGACGACCCGCTGCTGGAGCGGGCCGAGCAGACCGGCGTCGACTGGCGTGAGCTGGCCGAGCGGGAGATCGAGCTGTTCCGCGGCGACATGGAGGCGCTGCGGATCCTGCCGCCCCGCGAGTACGTGGGCGTCACCGAGGTCGTCGGCCGGGTGGCCGAGCTGATCTCCAAGCTGTCCGCCAAGGGCGTCACGTACGCCCTGGACGGCGACGTCTACTTCAGCGTGGCCGACGCCCCCAAGTTCGGCCAGGTGTCCGGCTACGACGAGGCGGAGATGCCGGCCCTGTTCGCCGAACGCGGAGGCGACCCCGACAGGGCGGGCAAGCGTCACCCCCTCGACTGGCTGCTGTGGCGGGCCGAGCGGCCCGGAGAGCCCGCCTGGGACTCCCCGCTGGGCCGGGGACGGCCCGGATGGCACATCGAGTGCACGGCGATCGCCCTGGACAGCCTGGGGGGCGGCTACGACGTGGCGGGCGGCGGCTCGGACCTGATCTTCCCGCACCACGAGTGCGGCGCCTCCGAGGGGCACGCCCTCACCGGCGAGTGGCCGTTCGCCAAGTTCTACACGCACGCGGGCATGGTGGCGCTCGACGGCGAGAAGATGTCCAAGTCCAAGGGCAACCTGGTGTTCGTGTCCAGGCTGCGGGTGGCCCACGACCCGATGGCGGTCCGGCTGGTGCTGCTGGCCCACCACTACCGCGCGGACTGGGAGTACGTCCCGTCCCTGATGGCCGACGCCGAGCGGCGGCTGGCGCGGTGGCGGGAGGCGGTCGCGCTGCCGTCGGGGCCGCGCGCCGACGAACTGCTGGCCACGGTACGCGCCCGGATGGCCGACGACCTCGACTCGCCGGGCGCACTGGCCGCCGTCGACGCCTGGGTCGACGAGGCCCTCGCCCAGGGCGGCCCCGACGCCACCGCCCCGGCCTTGGTCCGTGACCTCACCGACGCCCTCCTGGGCATCGCCCTCTGACACCGTCCCGCGAGCGCCGGGTCGAACGGCGCTCGGCGGGGCGTCGCTACAGGGATGCCCGGTGCAGGCCGGGTGAATGCCGGGGGAGTGCGTGGCGCCCGGTGAGGGCGGTGTCGTAGCGGTGCCAGATGAGCGCCGCCACGTCCGGGTCCGGGCCGAGCGGGTCGCTCACCAGCCCCGCCCCCGCCGAAGCCAGCCGGTCATGGAAGTGGCCGGGCGCGAGCACGTACGAGGCGATGGCCACCCGGGCGGCCGGGGTCGAGGCGAGCCGTTCCATGGCCTCCTCCAGGGACGGCGAGCCGGCCGAGGCGAAGGCGGCCGTGACCGGCCGCGCCAGGCGTACGGCGAGCCGGTGGGCGGCGGCGCGGACGTCGGCGAGGGCCGACGGGTCGGAGGAGCCCGCGGCCCCGAGCAGGACCGCGTCCGTGGCGCGCAGGCCGGCGCGCGCCAGCTTGCGGACCAGCGCGGAGGTCAGCAGCCGGTGCGGCCCCAGCCAGCCGGCGACCACGGCGTCGGGGCGGCGGGAGGCGATGACCTCCGGCAGGTCGATGTGGGCGTGGTAACCGCCCGCCAGCAGCAGCGGGACGACGACCACGGGTCCGCGGACGGCGGGCAGCACGTCGGACAGCAGGGGCGAGCTGATCTCGAGGTAGCTCAGCTCGACCCGGTGCCCGGGGCGGGCCCTCCTGACCGTCTCCGCCAGGGCCGACAGGGTCGACTCCCCGGCGGCGCTCCGCGTGCCGTGCGCGGCCAGGACGAGCGTGGCCGTACGTTCGATCACAGCCCCGCCTCGTACTGGCAGGCGAGCCGGTAGCCGCGCTTGACCACCGTCTCCACGATCCCGCTCGGCCCGAGCGCCCGCCGCAGCCGCGTGATCGCCATCTCCACGGCGTGCTCGGCCGAGTCGCGGGCGACGCTGCCGGGCAGCACGGTACGCAGGTCGGCGCGGGACACCACGTGACCCGGCTTGTCGGCCAGGCGCTTGAGCACCGCCATCGGGGCCGGGGGCAGCGGGCGCAACTCGCCGTCCACCACCACCGCGTGGCCGCGGATCTCCAGCCGGTGCTCGCCCGCCACGAGCCGGGTCACCCCGTGCTCGGGCAGGTGCCGGGCCAGGGCGCGGGCCAGCGCGCCGAGGCGCGAGCGTTCCGGCTGCAGCGTCGGCACGCCGCGCGAGGTCAGCGGCTCGGCGGTGACGGGCCCGACGCAGGCGGCCACGACCGTCCCGCTGAATGCCGACAGCAGCGACTCCTCCAGCCCTTCGGCGCGGGCCGCGCCCAGCATCGCGTGTACGGCGGGCGCGCTGGTGAAGGCCACCGCGTCCACCGAGCCGGAGATGGTCTGGCTGATGAGGCGGCGCAGCGGCGAGATGTCGCGGTACGGCAGCCACCGGTAGACCGGGATCTCGATCACCTCGGCCCCCGCGTGTCGCAGGTCCGCCACGAAGTCGCTGAGCGGCTCGCCGTGCTGCTGCACCGCGATGCGCCGCCCGCGCAGGTCCTGGTCGAGCAGGTACTGCTTGACCTCCTGGCACGATTCGGTGGCGGGCGTCCAGTAGTCGTTGAGGCCGGCGGCGCGCACCGCGCCCCGGGCCTTGGGGCCGCGGGTCAGCAGCCGCGCGTTGGCCAGGTGCTCGCCCAGGTCGGACGACAGGCCCCAGCCCTCGGCGGCGGCCATCCACCCGCGAAAGCCGACGCCGGTGGTGACCACCACGTCGTCGAGTGGCTCCGCCAGGCTGAGCCGGGTCGCGGCGAGCAGGTCGGCGTCCTCGGCCAGCGGGACCAGCCGGATCGCGGGGGCGCTGACCACGCGGGCGCCGCGCCGCTCCAGCAGCGCGCCGAACTCCTCGCGCCGCCTCGTCGCGGTCACGCCGACCGTGAAGCCCGACAGGGCGTCGGGGGCCGTCTCCGGGGAGGACCCGCCCTCAAGGGCAAGCACGCTCATGCCGGCACCTCCAGGTAGTCGAAGATGCCTGGCCGGGCCCCGAGCACCCGGCTAGGCATCACAGGCACGTGTGACGCAAGTGAGATCACCCTCCGATACTGCTTTCGGGTGGTTTCACCCACGGGTCTCCTCTGTTACCGCTGTGCTACAAGCCGGGTCCTCAGGGATTGGCGAGGCGCGGTCACGGGAAACGTTGACGGTGACGACGTGGCCTATCGGGGAGTTGCGGGTGACGGTCCGGCCTATTCGCACGTTCGACGATCCGGTGCTGCGTTCGGTCGCGGAGCCGGTGCAAGACTTCGACCGGGAGCTGCGGCGCCTGGTCAAGTCGCTGACCGCCACGATGCGCGCCGGCGCCGGCCGCGCGGGCCTGGCGGCGCCGCAGGTGGGCGAGCCGGTACGGGTGGTGGTCTACTCCTACGACGGCAAGTCGGGCCATCTGGTCAACCCCCGCCTGGAGCTGTCGGAGCGGCGGGTCACGGCCGACGAGGCGTGCCTGTCGGCGCCGGGGCTGTGGTGGCCACTGGAACGTTCCTACATGGTCACAGCGCGTGGCCGCGATATGATGGGCAAGCCTGTGACGGTCCGCGCGCTGGGGGTGCTGGCCAGGGTGCTGCAGCACGAGGTCGACCATCTCGACGGCGTGCTGTTCAGCGACCATCTGGAGGCGACCGAGCGGGAGCGCTTCCTGGCGGCGGCCCTGCCCGGCTGAGGGGCGTCGTTCAGGCTGCCGAGCGTACGGCGAGCTCCCTGCGCTGCTGCGGGTCGGTGCCGCCCCACACGCCGTACGCCTGCCGCGTGGTCAGCGCGTACTCCAGGCACGGCTCACGTACGGGGCAGCCGGCGCACACATGCTTGGCCCGTTCGGCCTGCGACTGGCTCGGCCCTTCCAGAGAGATCGGGAAGAACAGTTCCGGGTCCAGTTCGAGGCAGGCGGCCCTGCGGGTCCAGTCGAGCATCATCATGTTGCTCGCGTCTACCCAGCCGACCTGCTCTCATACCTCCGCCGGCTCACCAGCGGCTCCAACCCAGAGCGCGGGCCCATGGCGCGCTGATGGCCGGCACCGGCGCCTCCGCGTCGCTGAGCACCAGGTCGACGACGTCGATCAGGTCGTCCGCGACCTCGGCGGCCTGGAGGATCTCCTCCTGGCGCGTCTGCGGGGTGGGGACCAGGATGCCCCTGGCTCCGGCCGCCCTGGCGGCCTCCATGTCCCTGCCGATGTCCCCCACGACCACGCAGTCGCGGGGGCTGACGTCGAGCACGGCGGCGGCTCTGATCACGAGCCCGGGGGCCGGTTTGCGGCAGGTGCAGCCGTCGGCGTCGTCGTGCACGCAGATCGCCCACGCGTCGAACGGCCCCAGCAGCTCCTCCACCCGGGCGTTCACCTGATCCATGTCGTCCGGGGACAACAGACCCTTGGCCACGCCGGACTGGTTGGTGACCACGGCCACCGGCACCTCGGCCCGTCTGAGCCTGGCCACCGCCTCCACCGCGCCCGGCATGGGCTCGACGAGGTCCGGGTCGCCGTTGTACGGCACGTCCCTGATCAAGGTCCCGTCCCGGTCGAAGAGCACCGCGCCGGGACGTCGCTTTTCGAACACCTTCCACCTCCGTCGCGTGCCCGCCAGCTACCCGGGGCCCAACCAGGCAAACAACTACTTAGCGTGACCAAGTCCAGGCCGTTTCTCCTGTTTGCGCATCTCATGGGCGTGGGGAAGGTTGGGGCATCGCTCCTCTCGGTAGCGGTTCCCGTCCTCTGAGGGGGAACGATGAGGTTTCTCGGCATCGACGCGATCTTCCACGAGCCGGCCGCCTGGTGCCCGCGCGCGCAGGCGGCGATGAACGGTCGCATGCCGGGAGCGGTGCTGTGCGACCCGGCCCCGCGCCGGAGGATGAGAACGGTCCCGCGCGCGTCGGCCAGGAGACGGGCCGTGCGCGCCGTGAGCCACCGGGTTGACGGCCGCGGCCCGGGCGACCGGGGCCGGGTGCTGGTGGCGCGGCTGGACGGCGCCGGCGCCGTGCTGCTGGCCGGGCCCGCCGTCAGGGCCGTGCGCACGCTGGCCCGCGAGCTGGTCTTCCTGGCCGGCCCGGACGGCAGGCCGGCGGCCGAGCTGCTGCCCGGCGTGGACCGGGTGATCGAATGGCGGGCCCCGTGGATCGACCACACGCCGCCGCCCGTCACCAAGGGGCAGGCGGCCGACCTGGTCGGCCGGCTCGCGGGCGTCGACGAGGCGGTGATCCTCACCTCGTTCCACCAGTCGGCGCTGCCGCTGGCCCTGCTGCTCAGGCTGGCCGGCGTCCCCAGGATCACCGCCATCAGCGACGACTACCCCGGCTCGCTCCTGGACGTCCGGCACGTCGTGGACGAGAGCGCCGACGTGCCCGAGGCGGAGCGGATGTTGGCGGTCGCCAGGGCGGCCGGGTTCGCGTTGCCGACGGGTGATGACGGCAAACTCGCTGTTCAGCGGCCATTGCCGGATATAGGCGGAAATTTGGGGCAACTGCTGGATGCCGGCGCCGATGCCGGCAAAGGCACGTACGTCGTGGTGCACCCAGGGGCATCGGCCCCCGCGCGGACCTGGCCGGCCGAACGGCATCGGCGGACCGTACGGGAGCTGGCGCAGGACGGACACCGGGTCGTCGTGACCGGCAACGAACGTGACCTCACCGCCTACGTGGCCGGCGGCGCCGCCGTCGATCTCGGAGGCGTGACCACGTTCGCCGAACTCGCCGCCGTCATCGACGGCGCCGGGGTGCTCGTGGCCGGCAACACCGGCCCCGCGCACCTGGCGGCGGCGGTCGGGACGCCGGTCGTGAGCCTGTTCGCCCCCGTCGTCCCCGCGGCGCGGTGGGCCCCGTACGGCGTGCCCACGGTGCTGCTCGGAGACCAGGAGGCGCCCTGCCGCGCAAGCGGGGCGCGCGCCTGCCCGGTGCCCGGGCACCCGTGCCTGTCCCACGTGACAAGCGAGCAGGTGGTCAAGGCAGTGAGGGAGCTGACGCAGTGAAGGTCGATCTCATCTCCGAACACGCGGACCCGCTGGCGCAGGTCGGCGACGTCGACTCCGGCGGCCAGAACGTCCACGTCGCCGAACTGGCCCGCGCGCTGGCCGGGCGCGGGCACACGGTCGTCGTCCACACCCGGCGCTCGTCCGATCGGCAGCCCGGGTCGGTGACCATGGCGCCGGGCGTCACGGTCGAGTACGTCACGGCCGGGCCGCCGGTCCCCGTCCCCAAGGACGAGCTGCCCCCGTACCTGGCCGAGTTCGCCGAGCGCCTGGCCGACCGCTGGGCCGCGAGCCCTCCGGACGTCGTCCACGCCCACTTCTGGATGAGCGGGCAGGCGGCGCTGCGGGCGGCCGGCAGGGTGCCGGTGGTGCAGACGTTCCACGCGCTCGGCACCGTCAAGCGGCGCTGGCAGGGCGACGCCGACACCAGCCCCGCCCACCGGGTCGACGCCGAGCGCGCGATCGGCAGGCGCGCCGACGCCGTGCTGGCCACCTGCGGCGACGAGGTGGCCGAACTGCGCGCGATGGGCGTCCCCGAACGGCGCATCGCGGTCGTGCCGTGCGGGGTGGACCTGTCGGTGTTCCGTCCCGGCGGGCCGGTGGCGCCGCGCACGGGCGGCAAGCTGATCCTCAGCATCGGCAGGCTGGTGCCGCGCAAGGGCGTGGACACCGTGATCAGGGCGCTGCGCCGGATCCCGGACGCCGACCTGGTGATCGCGGGCGGCCGCCAGGACGACGAGGAGGCGGTCAGGCTGTACGAGCTGGCGCGGGCGTACGGGCTCGAACGCCGGGTCCACGTGATCGGCAGCGTGCCCCGCGAGCACGTGCCGGCCCTCATGCGTTCGGCCGACGTCCTGGTGACGGTTCCGTGGTACGAGCCGTTCGGCATGGTGGCGATCGAGGCGATGGCCTGCGGCGTGCCCGTCGTGGCCTCGGCGGTCGGGGGACACCTGGACACGGTCGCCGGCTGCGGCGTCCTGGTGCCGCCGCGCCGCCCGCGCGCCCTGGCCAGGGCGCTGAGCGACGTGCTCGACCACCCGGGCAGGCGGGCGGCGCTCGCCGCCGCCGGGGCTCGCAGGGCCCGCGACAGGTACGGCTGGGCGCGCGTCGCCGAGCTGACCGAGGCCGTGTACACGCAGGCCGTCAACGGTACGGTGGGCCGCCTGGCCGCGCTCGGAGGCTGAGCGCCCGCGCCTAACGCTCGTTCCCGGCGCGCAGCCAGGCCAGGTAGTCGGCGACCGCCCGCTCGGGGTCGTAGGCGGGCTCGTATCCCGTGTCCTCGCGCAGGCGGGTGATGTCGAGCCAGGTGTTCCGCGCGGCGGGGTCGCGGCCCTCCGGGAGGCCGACGCGGGCGTCGGGGACGAGCTTCCTGATCGCCGCGGCGACCTCGCCGTTGGTCGTCGCCCTCCCGGAGGCCACGTTGTACGTGCGGTGCGCCAGCCGGTCCGCGAGCTGGAGCAGCGCGAGGGCGCGGCCGCAGTCCTTCGCGTAGCACAGGTCGATGCCGTCCTCCATGTACGCGCCGGCGCGCAGCGTGGACAGGTCGGGCTCGGTGCCGCGCGCGGCGGCGTGCACGAGCTGGGGAGCGGCGAAGAACGGCGAATGGGGGTGGCCGAGCGGCCCCCAGATGGCGCCGATGCGGTAGTGGACCACGTCGAGGCCCATGGCCCCGGCCAGATGGTCGCCGAGCAGCTCGCCGATCTTCTTGAACGCCGGGATCGGGTGGGGTGACGTCATCGGCAGGGGGAGGTCCTCCTGGAGCGCGCCCTCGCCGGTGACGCCGCCGTACACGCCGATCGTGCTGGCCAGGCCGAGCCGCGTCACCTGCCACTCGCTCGCGGCGCGGAACACGTTCAGGAGGCTGCGGACGGACTTGTCCGCGCCCTCCAGGGGCTGGTACGCGCCGGGCGGCCACGGGATGGAGCCGGCGAGGTGCACGATGCCGGTGATCTTGTGCCGCTCGCCGACGGCCAGGAGGGCCGCCTCGTCGGTGAGGTCGGCCTGCTCGACGACGACGGGCGCGTCCGCGAACCTCTCGGGCAGCACGGCGGGCCTGCGCTGGACGAGCACGCAGGATTCGCCGAGGTCGAGCAGGGCCTGGGTGGTGTGCGTGCCGATGAAGCCCAGCCCGCCGGTGATCAGAATCATGGTCAGCTCTCCAGATCGTCAGTGCGACTGACAATCAGTCTAACCCTAGAAGCGGTAATGGAGAACCACGTTCCCCTTCCGCGACAACACCGCGCTGGGGGCGGTCAGGCGGTTCATCAGCCGCAGCCACGCCGGGAACCCGGCCACCTCGGGCTCCCGCGTCATCAGGACCTCCTTGACCAGCTTCAGCTTCGGGTGCCAGCGTTCGGGCTCCCTTGGGTCGTCGAGGCCGGGGAACTTGGAGACGTCGATGATGTTCTTGCCGACGGCGAACCGCTTCTGGGCCCACACGGCGAACCTGCTGTAGCCGTTGAAGGCGATCTCGCCGGTGGGGAAGTGGCCGATGAGGCGGTTCACCAGCGCGATCATCTCCTCCAGGGAGAGGAACGCGATCAGCCCGTCGGCGACGATCACCGCCGGCCGGTCGGAGGGCAGGCCGTCCAGCCACGCGGGGTCGGTGACGTCCGCGGCGAGGTCGTGGGGCCTGGCCTCATCCGGCAGCAGCCGCCGCCGGGCGGCGAGGACCTCGGGGAAGTCGACGTCGTGCCATTCGGCGGTGGTTGGCGGGGCGATGCGCAGCGCCCGGCTGTCGAGGCCGGCCCCCAGATCGAGGCCGATCGCGTCGGGGTGGCGGGCGAGGAAGCGCCGGGCGATCTCGTCCAGCTTCCTGGCCCGGTGCGCGATGTAGAGGGCGCTGGAGGAAGGGATGTGGAGCTTGCCGTAGTCGTAGCCGACCTTGCGGACGATCTCGTCGGCCATCCGGTCGCCCAGGACGGGGCGGGGCAGGCGGTTGTCGAGCGCCCGGCCGCACAACGTCAGCCACAGGGTGTCCTGGAGTGGGGTCAGAGCGGGAATCGGGGTAGCCATCGGTCATTCGTCCCTGTTCTCTTGAGAGGCCTCCCAGGCGGCCGTGGCCGCCTTCAGCGGCGCGTCGTCCGCGTACAGGCCGTGGGTGAAGAGCTCCAGCGTGGGCAGCGTCATCCGGCGCAGGACCTCGGGGCCGAAGCCGTCGTGCCCGAGAGCGCGCGTCAGGGGAGGCGCCATGGTCAGCATGGCGAGGCTGGTCAGCACGGTGAGCACGGCCATCGCCCGCACGTCCGAGGACGGCCGCACCGAACCCTCGGCGATCCCGGCCCGCAGGATCGCCTCCGACTCGGCCACCAGCGTGTCGACGAACCTGCCCCCCGCGGGGGTGTCCTCCTCGATCGCCCGGACCATGTAGCGCACCTTGAGCTGGTACTCCTCCGGGTCCGCCATGAACTCGCCCAGCAGGTTGGGCGTCCCGGCCTCGTGCGCCCGCCGTACCAGGACGCCGAGCACATGGTCGTCGCAGGCGATCCGCAGCTTCTCCTTGCTGCCGAAGTGGTGGATGACCAGGGCGGCGCTCACGCCCGCGGTGGCGGCGACGGCCCGCAGGTTCGTCTTCTGGAAGCCGTCGCGGGCGAAGTGGGCGATGGCCGCGTCGCGGATCTTCGCCTGCGCGGTCAGGTCCGCATGCGCTGAACACATGTTCAGAATGCTAAACGCACGTTCAGTCCCTTGGCAAGGTCATGCGCGCGCGGTTTTGCGCGCGCGAACACCCCGGCCCCGCTCGCGGGGTCGCCGCGGGCGGGGCCGGGGTGTTGCCGCCGTCAGGCGGGGACGGGATCGAGGCGCAGTTCGCGGACGATCTCGCGAGCGCTGGTCTCCAGCGTCGGGCCGGCGTCGGCGCCGATGAACATCTCGAGGTGGGCCCGGTGGAAGCAGCCCGCGATCAGCAGTCGCGCGCTGGCCTCCGGGTCCACCTCGGGCCCTATCCGGCCGAGGTCCTGCTCGGCCGCCAGGTACGCGGCCAGCGGCGCGACCTCGGTGCGCGGCCCCAGCCCCGTGTCGCGGACGGCCTCGCGGAAGCGGACCGTCACGTTCGGCGAGGTGAAAACGGGAAGTGCCGCACTTTGTACGTCGATGTAGTAATTAATGCCCGCTCGGGCAATGGGGAGAAGGTTGTCCGCTACGCACCCTTTTCCGATGCGATAGGAGAGATTGTGAAGAATGCTCAGCCAGAGCGGAAGGCGGTCCTGCAGCAGCGCGAGGAAGTGGTCCACGGAGCCCCCGGAGCGGTCCTCCCGGAGGGAGACGGCCATCTCGAGGATGCGGCGCCTGGTGTCCTGACTTCTTTGGTGCGGGTCAACATGGGAAGTCGCCATGGCGTGCCTAACGTGCGCGGTTAGTTGAGTAGGCATCACGGCGCGAAGCCGAGGGTGTTTTCTGGATTTATCGGACTTTGTGTCTGGAACCGCAACTTGGTGCAATCTTGTACGGCCCCGATTATTACCCGAAATCCCGAAAATTTCGCGGTTTTTATCCCTGAGGGTTAGCTGTCAGTGTCCCGGTCCCGGCGGCGCAGGTAGCGCTCGAACTCCGCCGCGATCGCGTCGCCGCTGGCCTCGGGCAACTCGGCGGCGTCCTTGCGCTCCTCCAACTCCTTGACGTACTCGGCCACCTCGCTGTCCTGCGAGGCCAGCTCGTCGACGCCGCGCTCCCACGCGCGGGCCTCCTCGTCGAGGTCGCCCAGGGGCATGGGGATCTCCAGCACGTCCTCCAGGCGGCGCAGCAGCGCGAGCGTCGCCTTCGGGTTGGGCGGCTGGGCCACGTAGTGCGGCACCGACGCCCACAGCGAGATGGCGTCCAGCCCCGCCTCGCCGAACGCGTGCTGCAGCACCCCGACGATGCCGGTCGGGCCTTCGTAGCGGCTCAGCTCCAGGTTCGTCGAACGGGCCAGCGCCTCGTCCGTCGCGCCCCCGAGAATGGGCACGGGCCGGGTGTGCGGCGAGTCGTTGAGCAGCGCGCCCAGCATGACGGCAAGCTCGATGCCCAGCTCGCGGCAGATCTCGATGATGTCGGCGCAGAACGAGCGCCAGCGCATGTTGGGCTCGATGCCGCGCAGCAGCACGACGTCGCGCTCCAGACCCGGCGGGCGGGCGCGCAGCAGGCGCGTCGTCGGCCACACGATCGAACGCGTCAGCCCCTCGCCCATCTCCACGACGGGCCGGGTGACCTGGAAGTCGTAGTAGTCGTCCGGGTCGAGCGCGATCAGCGGCTCGGCCTTCCAGGCGGACTCGAGATGGGCGATCACACCGCTAGAGGCCTCGCCCGCGTCGTTCCACCCCTCGAACGCGGCAATGAGCACCGGGTCTACGAGCTCGGGGAGCCTTTCGAGCTCTATCACGTGTCGCCTCCTCTCTCCATCGTCTCGCTAAGCCTATGCGGTCGGGAGTACTCGGCGTCACCGATCTCCCCGCGAATGCGCAACCTGCGTCTCACGTGCGAACGCGCCATCGCCGTCCCCTCAGGCGAACACCTCACCGCGCCTCCCCACCACCCATCCCAGCCCGCCGCTCAACCCGCCCGAAACCCCTACGCCGCCCCGCGCCACCCATGCCTCCTGCACCCTTATCCCGCCTCCACCACCCGCAACCCCTCCAGCCCTCCCACACCCACTCGCTCTCCCACTCCCCACCCCTCCCACCGCTCCATCCGCACCCTCTCCCGCACGCCCACACCCGCCCCGCCCACTCGCACCGCCGCGACGCCTCTCCCGCACTCCCGCCCTTCCCCGGCGTGCGCACCCACTCGCACCGCCGCGCCTTCCCGGCACTCCCGGTGCGCTCCCGGTCCGCTCCGTGCGCACTGGCCCGCCTCTCGCGCTCCGGCGCTTCTCCACCACCCGCGACCCTCCTGGCTTCCACGCCGCCACGCCTCGCCGGCCCCACGTCCCCTGCGTCGCCGCCCTTCGCCTCCTGCGCTCCAGCACCGTCCGCCTCCTGCACACTCGTGCCTCCTGCGCCCTGTGCGCGCTCTGCGCCCGATGCGTCCAGTGCGGGCTGCGTGCCCAGTGCGGTTGGTGTGCCTTGTGTGCAATGTGCCGTTCTATGCGCCTGATATGCCCCCTGTGGCCACGTATCTACCCGCTGCGGCGCATACGTGATCTCCCCGCGACCTACGCCATCCGCGTCCCAGCCCAGGCGACGCCCGCCGGCTCCTCGCGCGCGCGTGCGCGTAAGACAAGCGGCGAAGGATCAGCGGCCGTCGGTCGTGCGGACGATCAGGACATCGCAGGCGGCGCGGTGGGAGACCGCGGACGGCACGGAGCCGAGCAGCCGCCCCGCCAGGCTGTTGAGCCCGCGATTGCCCACCACCAGCAGGTCGGCGCGGTGCCGGGCGGCCAGCGAGACGAGCACGTCCACGGCGTCCCCCTGCTCGGCGGCCAGGACCACGTCGGAGGCGCCGGCCGCCACGGCGTGCCCGCGCGCCGCGCGCAGGGCGTCGTCGGCCGGGGTGGAGCCGCCCACCTTGTACGCGAGGTCGCCCAGCCGGTCGGCGGCCGCGGCGCGCTCGCTCTCCCGCATCGGCAGGTACGCGCAGGCCAGGACCAGGGTGGCGCCGGTCGCCGCGGCCAGGGACCCCGCCGCGGAGACGGCGCGGAAGGAGGAGGCCGAGCCGTCGGTGCCGACGAGTACGGTGCGGTAGGTCACGGAGACCCCCAATTGGACGCGGCGTTCAATTGACAGTCGGTACGATAGCGCCCGGCACCCACCCCAGAGCCGCCCGGGTCCCGCGGACCGGGACGCTCACGCCCCTGGAGGCCCCGATTTCGCGCCCAAAGCGAACAGGCGTACGGGCCGCTTGAGAGTAGGGCTCCAGGCGCACCCGATAAGCTCTACCCCATGAGCATCTCCCCGTCCTTCCGAGAAGTGTTGTCCCAGCGCGTCATCGTGGCCGACGGGGCGATGGGCACGATGCTCCAGGCCCAGGACCCGACGCTCGACGACTTCCACGGTCACGAGGGCTGCAACGAGGTGCTCAACGTCACCAGGCCCGACATCGTGCGCGGCGTCCACGACGCCTACTTCGCCGTCGGCGTCGACTGCGTCGAGACCAACACCTTCGGCGCCAACTTCGCCGCCCTCGGCGAATACGACATCTCCGACCGCGTCTTCGAATACTCCGAGGCGGGGGCCCGGATCGCCCGCGAGGCCGCCGACCACTGGTCCACGCCCGACCAGCCGCGCTTCGTGCTCGGCTCCATGGGCCCCGGCACCAAGCTGCCGACGCTCGGCCACCTGCCGTACGCCCTGCTGCGCGACGCCTACCGCGACAACGCCGCGGGCCTGATCGCGGGCGGCGCCGACGCGCTGATCATCGAGACCTGCCAGGACCTGCTCCAGGTCAAGGCCGCCGTCATCGGCGCCAGGCGGGCCGCCGAAGCCTCCGGCCGCGACATCCCGATCATCGCGCAGGTGACCATCGAGACCAACGGCGCGATGCTGCTCGGCTCCGAGATCGGCGCCGCGCTGACCGCGATCGAGCCGCTCGGCGTCGACGTCGTGGGCCTCAACTGCGCGACCGGCCCCGCCGAGATGAGCGAGCACCTGCGCTACCTCGCCCGCCACTCGCGGCTCAAGCTCTCCTGCATGCCCAACGCCGGCCTGCCGGTGCTGACGGCCGACGGCGCGTACTATCCGCTGAGCGCGCAGGAGCTGGCCGACGCGCACGGCACCTTCACCCGCGACTACGGCCTGTCGCTGGTCGGCGGCTGCTGCGGCACCACGCCCGAGCACCTGCGCCAGGTCGTCGAGCGCGTGCGCGGCAAGGAGGTCGCGCCGCGCCGGCCGCACCCCGAGCCTGGCGCGTCCTCGCTCTACCAGACGGTCCCGTTCCGCCAGGACACCTCCTACCTCGCCATCGGCGAGCGCTGCAACACCAACGGCTCCAAGGCCTTCCGCGAGGCCATGCTGGCGGGCGCCTGGGACGACTGCGTCGAGACGGCCCGTGACCAGGCCCGCGACGGCGCCCACATGCTCGACCTGTGCGTCGACTACGTCGGCCGCGACGGCGTGGCCGACATGAAGGAGCTGGCGTTCCGGTTCGCCACCGCGTCCACGCTGCCGATCATGCTCGACTCGACCGAGCCCGCGGTGCTGCAGGCCGGTCTCGAGATGCTCGGCGGGCGCGCCGCGGTCAACTCCGTCAACTACGAGGACGGCGACGGCCCCGACTCCCGCTTCCAGAAGATCATGCGCCTCGTCCGCGAGCACGGCTCGGCCGTCGTCGCGCTCACCATCGACGAGGAGGGCCAGGCCCGCACCGCCGACTGGAAGGTGCGCGTGGCCAGCCGCCTCGTCGAGGACCTGACCACCAACTGGGGCATGCGGGTCGAGGACATCATCGTCGACTGCCTCACTTTCCCCATCGCCACCGGCCAGGAGGAGACCCGGCGCGACGGCCTGGAGACCATCGAGGCCATCCGCGAGCTCAAGCGCCGCTACCCGGGCGTGCAGACCACGCTGGGCCTGTCCAACATCAGCTTCGGCCTCAACCCGGCCGCCCGCATGGTGCTCAACTCGGTCTTCCTCAACGAGTGCGTCAACGCCGGGCTCGACTCCGCCATCGTGCACGCCTCCAAGATCCTGCCGATGGCCCGCATCCCCGACGAGCAGCGCCAGGTCGCGCTCGACATGGTCTACGACCGCCGCCGCGAGGGCTACGACCCGCTGCAGCGGTTCATGGACCTGTTCGAGGGCGTCGACGCGGCCGCCCTGCGCGCCGGCAAGGCCGAGGAGCTGGCCGCGCTGCCGCTGTGGGAGCGGCTCAAGCGGCGCATCATCGACGGCGAGCGCAAGGGCCTCGAGGCCGACCTCGACACCGCGCTGGAGCAGCGCCCCGCCCTCGAGATCATCAACGACGTGCTGCTCGACGGCATGAAGACGGTGGGCGAGCTGTTCGGCTCCGGGCAGATGCAGCTGCCGTTCGTGCTGCAGTCGGCCGAGGTCATGAAGGCCGCCGTCGCCTACCTCGAGCCCCACATGGACCGGCTCGAAGGCGAGTCGAAGGGCCGCATCGTGCTGGCCACCGTCAAGGGCGACGTGCACGACATCGGCAAGAACCTCGTCGACATCATCCTGTCCAACAACGGCTACCAGGTCGTCAACCTCGGCATCAAGCAGCCGGTCTCGGCCATCCTCGAGGCCGCCGACGAGCAGAAGGCCGACGTCATCGGCATGTCGGGGCTGCTGGTGAAGTCGACGGTCATCATGAAGGAAAACCTGGAGGAGATGAACTCCAGGGGCCTGTCCGAGAGATACCCCGTCCTGCTCGGCGGCGCCGCCCTGACCCGCGCCTACGTCGAGCAGGACCTGGCCGAGCTGTTCGAGGGCGAGGTGCGCTACGCGCGCGACGCGTTCGAGGGGCTGCGGCTGATGGACTCGTTCATGGCGGTCAAGCGCGGCGTCGCGGGCGCGACGCTGCCGCCGCTGCGCGAGCGGCGCGTCAAGACCGGCGCGGTGCTGCAGCGCACGCCTGTCGAGGAGCTGCCCGCCCGCTCCGACGTGGCCGCCGACAACCCCGTCCCCGCGGTCCCCTTCTACGGCGACCGCGTGGTCAAGGGCATCTCCCTGACCGAGTACGCCGCCTTCCTCGACGAGCGCGCCCTGTTCCTCGGCCAGTGGGGGCTCAAGCCCACCAGGGGCGGCTCGGGGCCCGACTACGACGAGCTGGTCGAGCTCGAGGGGCGGCCGCGGCTGCGCATGTGGCTCGACCGCATCCAGACCGAGGGGCTGCTGGAGGCGGCCGTCGTCTACGGCCACTTCCCGTGCGTCTCCGACGGCGACTCGCTGATCATCCTCGACGACGACGGCAGCGAGCGCACCCGCTTCACGTTCCCGCGCCAGCGCCGCGACCGCCACCTGTGCCTGTCCGACTTCTTCCGCGCCAAGGACTCCGGCGAGGTCGACGTGGTCGGCTTCCAGGTCGCCACCATGGGCGCCAAGATCGCCGAGGCCACGGCCGAGCTGTTCGCCAAGGACGCCTACCGCGACTACCTCGAGCTCCACGGCCTGTCGGTGCAGCTCACCGAGGCGCTGGCCGAATACTGGCACGCCAGGGTGCGCTCGGAGTGGTCGATCGGCGGCGAGGAGTCGCTCGACGACATGCTCAAGGTCAACATCCAGGGCTGCCGCTACTCCTTCGGCTACCCGGCCTGCCCCAACCTGGAGGACCAGAAGCAGCTGTTCGAGCTGCTCGACCCCGAGCGCGTCGGGGTGTCGCTGTCGGAGGAGTTCCAGCTCCACCCGGAGCAGGCCACCTCGGCCCTGGTCGCCCACCACCCCGAGGCCAAATACTTCAACGTCTGACCCACACCCGCCCGCTCGCCCTTCACCGCCCGCTCGGCCCTTCACCGCCCGGCGGGCGGATGGCGGCTTCCCGGCCCAGGGCGGACGGACAGCCGCTCACCGGTCGGCGGGCGGATGGCGGCTTCCCAGCCCGGGCGGACGATCGCTCACCGGTCGCCGGACGTGGGGTTTCCCGCTCCGGCACTCCACCGGCGCTCACTGGCGGCGGAGGAGGGGGCACCCGGCACCGTGTCGGTATGCCGTTGACCCTTCGGACGGATGGCCAGCGCCCGCTCCCCAGACGGCAGTGCCCCACGAGACATCCGTCCACCCAGCGAGCGGATTCCGGAACCGACCGGTGCCGGTGCCGATGCCGATGCCGGTTGACGGGGGGCGGTGACGGGGGGCGGCCTCTCCGCGCGCCGGGCGGGGCAGGGACAATGGCGGGCAAAACACTACCGATCGGGGGCATGCATGGAAGCGGTCTTCTTCGACATGGACGGGCTGCTGGTCGACAGCGAGCGGGTCTGGCTGGAGATCGAGACGGACGTGATGGCCAGGCTCGGCGCTCAATGGACACCGGAGCACCAGGTCCACCTGGTGGGCGGATCCATGGAGCGAACGGTCGACTACATGCTGGCCGTCTCGGGGGCCGATGTGCCCGCCGAGATGGTGCGAGAGTGGATGACTGGCGGGATGGTGCGGCGGCTGACGGCGGGCGTGCACGTCATGCCGGGTGCTTTGGAGCTGCTGGGGGCGCTGCGGGACGAGGGGGTGCCCGTGGGGCTGGTCACCTCGTCGCTGAAGGAGATCGCTGAGGCGGTGCTCAAGAGCGTGGGGCGCGACCGGTTCGACGTCGTGGTCACGGCGGACGACGTCACCCGTACCAAACCTGACCCTGAGCCGTACCTGACGGCTGCGCGGCTGCTCGGGGTGGAGCCGGTGCGGTGCGTGGTGCTGGAGGACTCTCCCAACGGCGTGGCGGCCGCGACGGCGGCGGGCTGCGCGGTGGTGGCCGTCCCGAGCCTGCTGGCCATCGACCCCGCCCCCGGACGGCTGGTGGTGCCGTCCCTGGAGCAGGTCACCGTCGCCGACCTCCGCGCCCTCATCTCAACCTGACCCCCACCCCATCCGCCTCACCTCCCCGAGTCCCCGCCTCCCCGAGTCCCCGCCTCCCCGCGTCCCGGCCGCCCCGCCCTCGGCCGCATGCTGGCCGCGTAATACCTTCCACGCGTGCTTGCTGGGTGCCGCCGCTGGTTCGCCCGGCGCCCCCTACTCGGCACCGTGCTGGGCCTCCTCGCCGATGGTGCCGCCGCCCGGGGCGGGGCGCTGATTGCCCTGGACTCGGGGCGGCAGCCGCCGTGCTCGGCATGAGCCAGTCGTCGGTGTCGCATTCGCTCGCCTCGCCGGAACACGCGGGGCGGGGCGAGCTCGTGAGCCGCGCCGCTCCCGTACGGTCGACGCCGCTGGGCGCCCCGCGTCCGCGCCGTGCTCGCCCCGCGTCCGCGCCGTGCTCGCCCCGCGTCCGCGCCGTGCTCGCCCCGCGTCCGCGCCGTGCTCGCCCCGCGTCCGCGCCGTGCTCGCCGCGCACCCGCGCCTTCAACGCCACGGCGGCCCGCACGAGTGCCGCCGCTGCCGGATCGATCGGGCTTGCCGTCCCGTCGGCACGTCGCCGGCCGCGGCACCCGCCACCCGCCCGCGGACGCGATCGCGACCGCCGGCCCAGGGATGGGGAGCCGGACCCTTAGGGGGCAAGTGGTTCTTGCGGAGGAGCGGCGGGTGGCGTTTCGCGTGCCAGGATGGAGACGTAGTCGATATGAGGGGCGGCGTGATGTTCAATTCGATCGCCTGGCTGCCGCTGTGCGCCGGACTGAGCGCGGTGGGCCTGGTGTTCAGCTTCCTGGCCTTCAGGCGCAGGGGGGCGGCCGCGGGCATGCGGATGGCGGCGTGGGCGCTGCTGCCGGTGGCGGCTTATCTGACGGGCGCGCTGCAGGCGTTGTGGACCATCGGCGCCACCGTCGTGGGTTTCGTGACGCAGCTGGTGTTCAACCCCTTGGTGTGGGCGGGTGTCGCCGTCGCAGGGCTGTCGGCGGTGCTGTTCGTCGCGTCGGGTGTCATGCGCGGCCGGAAACTGGCGAGCTTCAGGAAGAAGACCCCCGGAGAGGCCCCCGAGGTTAAGCCCTCAGCGAACAAAACCGTGCCCAAGCCTCAGCAGCCCGCCGTCCCTCCCAAGCAAACCGCCAAGGCAGAGGACGACTTCTCCGATATCGAGGCGCTGCTCAAAAAGCGTGGCATCAGCTGAATACAAGGACGAAATCGGCTGTGTCACAGTTCCGAGACGTAACCGGGACGGCTCGTAGACATTCTCCTCAAGATCGATACGAATGAGTTTCTGGTCAATCACAGTTGAGCCACATAGAGCTCAGAGGGACTAGTCACACCAGCTCAGGCCATAGATTCTGCCTCCTGGGGCCGCGACACGGCGGACCTCGCTCGCATGGGCGCACTACCCTGACCGGGACCGCGCCGACACGGACGATGTCGTCTGGAATCCAGGGGGCTACTGGCATGACCGCACCGCTCGATGTTCCGGAATCGGCCATCGAAGCAGGGCCGGAGACCGTTCTTGAGGGAACGGAGACCTCGGTCATCAGGGGACGTTCCCTGGGGCAGATCGCGTGGATGCGCCTCAAGCGCGACCGCATCGCGATGACCGGTGGCATCGTCATCCTGCTGCTCATCCTGGTCGCCGTCTTCGCCCCGTTGCTGGTGTCGTGGTTCGGGCACCCGCCGGGTGAGTGGCACCGGGAGAAGCTCGACCCCTCCATCGGCGCGCCGCTGGGCGCCTTCGGCGGCATCAGCGGCGACTTCCTGTTCGGCGTGGAGCCCGACTCGGGCCGCGACCTGTTCAGCCGCGTCCTGTACGGGGCCCGCATCTCGCTGCTGATCGCGTTCTTCGCGACCCTGCTGTGCGTGGTGCTCGGCACCGTCCTCGGGATGATCGCCGGCTTCTTCGGCGGCTGGGTCGACACCGTCATCAGCCGCCTCATGGACATCTTCCTGGCCTTCCCGCTGCTGGTGTTCGCGCTGGCGCTGGCCGGCGTCATCCCCGACAAGGCGTTCGGCCTGTCGGGCGACACGCTGCGGATCAGCCTGCTGGTGTTCATCATCGGGTTCTTCAACTGGCCCTATATCGGACGCATCATCCGAGGTCAGACGCTGTCCCTCCGTGAACGGGAGTTCGTCGACGCCTCCAGGAGCCTGGGCGCGCGCAACCACACCATCCTGTTCAAGGAGATCCTGCCCAACCTCCTGGCGCCGATCCTCGTCTACTCGACGCTGCTGATCCCCTCGAACATCCTGTTCGAGGCCGCGCTGTCGTTCCTCGGCGTGGGCGTGCGGCCGCCGACTCCCACGTGGGGAGGCATGTTGTCGGACGCCGTCCACAACTACCAGGTGGCACCCAACTTCATGATCTTCCCCGGTCTCGCGATCTTCATTACCGTGCTGGCGTTCAACCTGCTCGGTGACGGCCTCAGGGACGCCTTCGACCCCAAGGCCCGATAGCCCTCGTGAGTTTTTCAGCAAGTTCTCAACTCCTAGATACAAGGGGTGTGTCAGGTCGATGAAGACAAGATCAAAGGCGTCGGCAGTGGCGGTGACCGCCGCTCTCGCCGTGGTCGTCTCGGCGTGTGGCGGCGGTGGCGGTGCCAAGAGCACCAGCGGCACCGGCAGTGACGAGAAGCCCGCGAGCCAGTACAACGCGGGTGTCACGCAGGTCGTCAACCCGTCGGAGAAGACCGGCGGCACCCTGCACATGGGCATGCCGGGCGACTTCGACTCCGTCGACCCCGGCGACCAGTACTACGGCTACGCGTGGAACTTCTCCCGCTTCTACACCCGCGCGCTGACCATGTTCAAGCCGGTGCCGGGCGAAGAGGGCCTGCAGCTCGTCGGCGACCTGGCCGAGGACCTGGGCAAGCCCAGCGACGGCGGCAAGACGTGGACGTACAAGCTGCGCAAGGGCATCAAGTTCGAGGACGGCACCCCGGTGACGTCGAAGGACGTCAAGTACGCCGTGGCCCGCTCCCTGGACAAGGACATCCTGCCCAGCGGCCCGACCTACTTCAACGACTGGCTCGACCTGCAGGGCTACACCGGCCCGTACAAGATGAAGGACAAGCTCGACGACTTCAAGGCCGTCGAGACGCCTGATGACTACACCGTCGTCTTCCACCTGAAGAAGGCCTACGGCGGCTTCGACTACTTCGCCATGCTCCCGCAGACGGCCCCCGTGCCCGCGGCCAAGGACACCGGCTCGAAGTACAAGGAGCACCCGGTCTCGACCGGCCCCTACATGTTCAAGTCGCACGAGCTCACCAAGCGCATCGAGCTCGTGAAGAACCCCAACTGGGACCCGGCCACCGACCCCAACCGCAAGCAGCTCAACGACTCCGTCGAGGTGCTGCTCGGCCAGAACGAGGACGACCTCGACCAGCGCCTGCTGTCCGGCAAGATCGACGTCAAGATCAACAGCACCGGCGTGGCGGCCAACGCCCGCAAGACGGTCCTGACCGACCCGAAGGTCAAGCAGTACGCCGACTCGGCCGCGATCGACCGGACCTGGTTCACCAACATCAACGGTGACGTCAAGCCGTTCGACAACATCCACTGCCGCAAGGCCGTGATGTACGCCGCCGACCGCTCCGCGATCCAGGGCGCCTACGGCGGCCCCGACGCCGGCGGCGACGTCGCGCTCAGCCTCATGCCGTCGAAGATGACCGGCTACCAGAAGATCGACCCGTACGGCGTCGAGGCCAACCCGACCGGCGACCTCACCAAGGCGAAGGAGGAGCTGACGGCCTGCGGCCAGCCCAACGGCTTCAGCACCACCATCTCCTACCGCAACGAGCGCGCCGCCGAGAAGCTGACCGCCGAGTCGCTGCAGCAGTCGCTCGGCCGCATCGGCATCAAGCTGGAGATCAAGGGCTACCCGCAGGGCGACTACTTCAAGCTGTACGCCGGCAAGCCCGACTTCGCCAAGAAGAACAACCTCGGCCTCATGGTCTACGGCTGGGGCGCCGACTACCCCGAGGGCTTCGGCTTCTTCCAGCAGATCGTCGACAGCCGCGTGATCCGCGACGCCGGTAACACCAACCTCGGCGTCAAGGACCCGAAGATCGACGAGCTCATCGACCAGGCCGCCGGGGAGACCGACGCCGCCAAGCGCAACGCCATCTGGGCGCAGGTCGACAAGCAGGTCATGGACTCGGCGTTCATCCTGCCCTACGTCTGGGCGCACGGCCTGTTCTACCGGCCGCCGACGCTGAAGAACGCCTTCGTCAGCCAGAACTGGGGCATGTACGAGTACCTCACGCTGGGCACCCAGTAACCGGTCAGGCGATCCCGCCGGACACGTACGCCGAAAGCAGGTGAAGGCTCCGGCGGCCGGGCTCACGAGGCCCGGCCGCCATGGCCGAGATCAGTGTTCACATACATTCTCAGACGGTTGATAGCGGCCGTCATGCTGCTCTTCGTGGTGAGCATCACGACGTTCGCCATCTTCTTCCTCGTGCCTCGGCTCGCTGGGATGTCCGCTGACGACCTCGCCTCTCGTTATGTCGGCAAGGCCGCCAACGAGCAGGTCATCCACGATACGGCGATCCGGCTGGGGTTCTACGATCCGCTCCTGGTCCAGTACGGGCGGTTCGTGAAGGGCATCTTCGTCGGCGTGGAGCGCAACTACGGCCCCGGCGTCGAGCTGTGCCCGGCGCCCTGCCTCGGCTACTCGTACGTCACGCAGAACCCGGTCCTGCCCGACCTGCTCGACCGCATACCGATCACGCTGTCGCTGGCGCTCGGCGCGGCCCTGGTGTGGGTCTTCTTCGGCGTGGCCACCGGCGTGGTGTCCGCGCTGCGGCGCGGCAGTTTCTTCGACCGCATCTCCATGGGCGTCGCCCTGGCCGGCGTGTCGCTGCCGATCTTCTTCACCGGCATCGTGTCGCTGGCCATCTTCCGCGACCAGCTCGGCCTCGTCGGCGACGTCGCCGACTGGGTGCCGTTCAGCGAGGACCCGCTCACCTGGGCCAACAACCTGATGCTGCCCTGGATCACGCTCGCCTTCCTGTACGCCGCCGGCTATGCCCGGCTCACCAGGGCGGGCATGCTGGAGACCATGTCCGAGGACTACATACGCACGGCCAGAGCCAAGGGCCTGCCCGAGCGGGCCGTGGTGCTCAAACACGGGCTGAGAGCCACGCTCACCCCGGTGCTGACCATGTTCGGCCTGGACCTGGGCCTGCTGCTCGGCGGCGCGGTGCTGACCGAGAGCACGTTCTCGCTGCCCGGCATCGGCAAGTACGCCAGGGACGCCATCGAACGCAACGACCTGCCCCAGGTGATGGGCGTCACCCTGGTGGCGGCGGCCTTCATCATCGTCGCCAACCTGATCGTCGACCTGCTCTACGCGGTCGTGGACCCGAGGGTGAGGCTGGCATGAGTGCGTTTCTCCAGGTCAAGGACCTCAAGATCCACTTCCCGACCGACGACGGCCTGGTCAGGTCCGTCGACGGGCTGACGTTCGACCTCGAACGCGGCAAGACGCTCGGCATCGTCGGCGAGTCCGGCTCCGGCAAGTCGGTCACCAGCCTCGGCATCCTCGGCCTGCACAAGGGCAAGGGCGCCAACGTCTCCGGGGAGATCTGGCTCGACGGCGAGGAGCTCGTCGGCGCCTCCCAGGAGCACGTGCGAGGGTTGCGCGGCAAGAAGATGGCGATGATCTTCCAGGATCCGCTGTCGTCGATGCACCCCTTCTACACGGTCGGCGACCAGATCATCGAGGCGTACCGCATCCACCACAAGGTCACCAAGGCCGTGGCGAAGAAGCACGCCATCGACATGCTCGGCCGGGTCGGCATCCCCGAACCGCAGCGCCGCGTCGACTCCTACCCGCACGAGTTCTCCGGCGGCATGCGCCAGCGCGCCATGATCGCCATGGCGCTGTCGTGCGACCCCGAGCTGCTCATCGCCGACGAGCCCACCACCGCGCTCGACGTGACCGTGCAGGCCCAGATCCTCGACCTCATGGTCGACCTGCAGCGCGAGTTCAACTCCGCGCTGATCATCATCACCCACGACCTGGGCGTGGTGGCCGAGCTGTCCGACGACATCCTGGTCATGTACGCGGGCAAGTGCATCGAGTACGGCAGCGCCGACGACATCTTCTACCGTCCCGAGCACCCCTACACATGGGGTCTACTGGGATCGATGCCCCGGCTCGACCGGGAGCCCACCGAACGGCTGCTGCCGATCAAGGGCTCCCCGCCGTCGCTGATCAACGTGCCGCCGGGCTGCGCCTTCAACCCTCGCTGCCCGTACGTCGAGCGGACCGGAGACAAGGCCAAGTCCGAGGTCCCGGAGCTGCTCCAGACCCAGGGCGGCCACCTGGTGCGCTGCCACATGGACCGGACGGAGCGGCGGGAGCTGTGGGAGAACGAGATCAAGCCACTGCTGGAGACCCAGTGACCGAGCCCAAGAACGAGCCGCTCCTTTCCGTACAGGGCCTGGAGAAGCACTTCCCCGTGACGAAGGGCCTGCTCAAGCGGCAGGTCGGCGCCGTCAAGGCGGTCGACGGGATCAGCTTCGACGTGTTCAAGGGCGAGACGCTCGGCCTGGTGGGGGAGTCCGGCTGCGGCAAGTCCACCACCGGCCGGCTGGTCACCCGGCTCCTCGAACCCACCGCCGGCAAGGTGATCTTCGAGGGCGAGGACATCACGCACATGGGGCAGGGCAAGCTGAGGCCGCTCCGCCGCGACATGCAGATGATCTTCCAGGACCCGTACTCGTCGCTCAACCCCCGTCACACGGTCGGCACCATCGTCGGCGCGCCGTTCCGCATCCAGGGCGTCAAGACCGAGCACGGCGTCAAGCGCGCAGTCCAGGACATCCTCGCCCTGGTCGGGCTCAACCCCGAGCACTACAACCGCTACCCGCACGAGTTCTCCGGCGGCCAGCGGCAGCGCATCGGCATCGCCCGCACCCTCGCGCTCAAGCCCAAGCTGATCATCGCCGACGAGCCGGTCTCCGCGCTCGACGTCTCCATCCAGGCCCAGGTCGTCAACCTGCTCGAAGACCTGCAGAACGAGCTGGACCTCACCTACGTCGTGATCGCCCACGACCTGTCGGTGGTGCGGCACATCAGCGACCGGGTGGCCGTCATGTACCTGGGCAAGATCGTGGAGATCGGCGACCGCAAGCAGCTCTACAGCGCGCCGATGCACCCGTACACCAACGCCCTGATGTCGGCCGTGCCCGTGCCCGACCCCAAGGCGCGCAAGGAGCGCGAGCGCATCCGGCTGGCCGGCGACGTGCCCAGCCCGCTCAACCCGCCGCCCGCCTGCCGCTTCCACACCCGCTGCTGGAAGGCGCAGGAGATCTGCAAGACGGTCGAGCCGCCCCTGGAGGAGCTGGCCAGCGGCCACCGCGTCGCCTGCCACTTCCCGGAGAACGCCCCCGCCTCCGCCGAGGCCGCCCCCGCCGCCGCGTCCTGACGGTGTCCTGACGGTGTCCTGACCGGGGGTGCGCCCCCGGTCTCAGGAGTACGTGCCCGGCGTGATCAACCCGGTCTCGTAGGCCAGCACCACGGCCTGTACGCGGTCGCGCAGCCCCAGCTTGGTCAGCACGTTGCCGACGTGGGTCTTGACCGTCGTCTCGCTCACCACGAGCTTGGCCGCGATCTCCGCGTTGGACATGCCCTTGGCGATCAGCCGCAGCACCTCCAGCTCCCGCTCCGTCAGCCGGTCCAGCCGCGCCGGAGCGGGCTGCTCGTACGCCGACGGCAGCCGCTTGGCGAACCTGTCGAGCAGCCGCCGCGTCACGCTCGGCGCCACGATCGCGTCGCCCGCCGCCACCACCCGGATCGCCTGCACCAGCTCGTCGGGCGGCACGTCCTTCAGCAGGAACCCGGACGCGCCCGAGCGCAGCGCCTCCACGATGTACTCGTCCAGGTCGAACGTCGTCAGCACCAGCACCTTCGGCACGTGCGCCGTCGGCGCCGCCTCCCGCACGATCCTGCGGGTCGCCTCGATGCCGTCGACGCCCGGCATGCGGATGTCCATCAGCACCACGTCGGGCAGCAGCGCCCGCGTCTGCTCCATGGCGTCCTTGCCGTCGCCCGCCTGCCCCACCACCGTGATGTCGGACTCGGCCTCCAGAATCAGGCGGAATCCCGTACGCAGCAGCGGCTGGTCGTCCACCAGCAGCACTCTGATCGTCATTGGCCGTCCTTCAACGGGAACCTCGCCCGCACTTCGAAACCGCCCCCCGGTAGCGGACCGATGTTGAGGATTCCACCATAGAGTGCGACCCGTTCGCGAATGCCCACCAAACCGTGCCCTGGCGGCGCGGACACCCCGGCCGCGCCCAGCCCGTCGTCCTCCACCCGTACGTCCAGCTCACGGGGGTCGTGGCGGACGGTCACCACGGCCTTCGCGCCCGCCCCGGCGTGCCGCAGGCTGTTCGTCAGCCCCTCCTGGGCCAGCCGGTAGGCGGCCAGGTCGACCCCGGCGGGCAGCGGCCGCGGCTCCCCCTCCACGATCAGCCGGGTCGCCAGCCCCGCCTCGCGCATCTGCTCCACCAGCGCGGGCAGATCGTGCACGCCGGGCTGCGGTCCCAGCTCGGCGCGGGCGTCGGTACGCAGGACGCCGACGATGCTGCGCATCTCCGTCATCGCCATCCGGCCCGTGTGCTCGATCGCCGACAGCGCCTCGCGCGCCAGGTCGGGATCGGAGGCCAGCACCCGGCGCGCCGCGGCCGCCTGCACGGTCATCACGCTGACGTGGTGGGCCACCACGTCGTGCAGCTCGCGGGCGATCCGCGAGCGCTCCTCGGCGCGGGCCGCCCTCGTGTCGGCCGCGCGCGCCCGCTCCAGCCGCTCCGCCCGGTCCTTGAGCTCGTCCAGGTACGCCCGGCGCAGCCGCAGGCTCCGCCCCGCGCCCCACACCGCCACCAGCACCACGGCCACCACGACGTGCTCGCTCCAGCTCGTCGCCCTGACCGGGCCCGCCAGGGCGCCCAGCACGTACGTCACCAGCGAGATCAGCAACCCCGCCAGCGCCATCGCCAGCCCGCGGTAGGAGGCCACCGAGTACAGCAGCACCAGCCCGGCCAGCCCCGAGATCCCGGTCCCGTAGCCGAGCACGGTCAGCAGCGTCTCGGGGACCAGCTCGGCGCACATCGCCGCCAGCGGCCACCTCCTGCGCGCCGCCACGGGCACGCACGCCAGCACCACCAGGACCCCGCCCAGCGGGTCGGGGGCGCGCATGCCGTCCACCGGCAGGCCCTGCGCCTCCAGGCGGTCGGGACCGTAGAGCACGAACATCGCCACCGACGCCACGGCCACCACCCCGGCGAGCACGGAGTCGTGGAACGTGGTCCGGTCTATACGCACCGCTTCACTGTAGGCCCAGGTGAAAACCCGTAACCTCCTCCCTCGGGAGGATTACCACCCACACGCCCCCAAACCCCGCACCGCCTCGGCGCGGCGGGTGCGCGGGGTGGGTCAGAGTTCGTCGGTGGCGGCGCGGCGGTGGGTGCGGGTGGTGTCGCCCGGTTGGCGGGCCGGGATCGGCGGGGGTGTGCCGCCGAACTCCGGGCACAGGGCCTGGTGGTCGCACCAGTCGCACAGGCGGCTGCGGCGGGCCCGCCACTCGCCGGACTCCAGCGACCGCTCGATCGCCGTCCACAGCGCCATCACCTTGCGCTCCGTGGCCAGCAGGTCGGCCTCGTCCGGGGCGTAGCGCAGCACCTCGCCCTGCCCGCCCAGATAGACCAGCTGCAGCAGCCGAGGCACCTGGCCGCGCAGCCGCCACAGCACCAGGGCGTAGAACTTCATCTGGAACAGCGCCTTGGCCTCGAAGTCGGGGCCCGGCGCGCTGCCCGTCTTGTAGTCGACCACCCGGACCTCGCCGGTCGGCGCCACGTCGAGCCGGTCGACGTAGCCGCGCAGCATGAGCCCCCCGTCGAGGACCGCCTCCACGTAGAGCTCGCGCTCGGCGGGCTCCAGCCGCGTCGGGTCCTCCAGCGTGAAGTAGCGCTCCAGCATGCCGCGCGCCTGGACCAGCCACTCGGCCTGCTCGGCCTCGTCGGCGAACATCTGCGCGTACTGCGCGTCCTCGTCCAGCAGCCGCTGCCACTGCGGCTCCAGGAGCTCCAGCGCCGCCTGGACCGAGCGCCGCGGCGCCGGGAGGTCGTAGAGGCGCTCCAGGACCGCGTGCACCACCGTGCCGCGCACCGCCGCCTGCGAAGGCTTCTCGGGGAGCTGGTCGATCACCCGGAAGCGGTAGAGCAGCGGACAGGTCATGAAATCGCCCGCCCGGGACGGGGAGAGAGCTCCGATGATCTCCGGTTCGGTCAACGTCATGCACCGCACTCTAGGTCAAGACCCCGACAGAATAGCCCTCGCGCCACGATGATCACCCGATCCGGCGCGTAGCATCAAGGCAGCAACAGCACGTAATGGACGTTCAAGGAGTGCGGTGAGCGAGCAGAGCCCGCGGCAGGAGTTCTCCGGTCTTCGGATGGGGAAGCCGTTCGGCATTCCGGTGTACGTCTCGTGGACATGGTTCATCGTGGCGGCGGTCATCACCTGGGTGTTCGGGCGCCGGGTGACGAACATGCTGCCCGAGCTCGACGGCGCGGCCGCCTACGCGGTCGCGTTCGTGTTCGCGGTGCTGCTGTACGTGTCGGTGCTGCTGCACGAGCTCGCCCACAGCGTGCTGGCCAAGTTCTACGGCCTGCCGGTGCGCAGGATCACCCTCTACCTGCTCGGCGGCGTGTCGGAGATCGAGAAGGAGCCGCCCACGCCGGCCAAGGAGTTCCTGGTCGCCGCGGCGGGGCCGGCGCTGTCGCTGGGCCTGGCCGGGCTCGGACTGGCCGCCGACGTCTACGTGATCAACGGCGGCGGCATCCTCGAGGTGCTCGTCTGGTGGCTGTGGGTCGCCAACCTCATCGTCGGCGTGTTCAACCTGCTGCCCGGCCTGCCCCTGGACGGCGGCCGGATGCTGCGCGCCGGAGTCTGGAAGCTGACCAAGAACCCCAGCTCCGGCACCATCGTCGCGGCCTGGGGCGGCCGCGTGCTGGCCGTGCTGCTCGTCGTGTTCTCGATCGCCACGGCCCTGCAGAGCGGCCAGGTGACCGACCCGCTGGACCTGCTGTGGCCGTTCGTGCTGGCGTCGTTCATCTGGCTCGGCGCGAGCCAGTCGCTGCGCGTGGCCAAGATCCGCGCCAGGATCCCGCAGGTCAACGCCCGTACGCTGGCGCGCAGGGCGATCCCGGTGACCGCCGAGACGCCGCTGTCGGAGGCGCTGCGGCAGGCCGCCGAGCGCAACGCGGGCGCCCTCGTCGTGATCGGCCACGACGGCGAGCCCCTGGCGATCGTGAACGAGACCGCCGTCCAGGCCACCCCCGAGCACCGCCGCCCCTGGGTGAGCGTCGGCTCGGTCGCCAAGTCCCTGGAGCCCACCATGGTGCTCGCGGCCGACCTGACCGGAGAGCCGCTCATCGACGCCATGCGCGAGGCCCCGGGCAGCGAGTACCTCCTGGTGGAACGGGGCGGCGAGATCTACGGGGTGCTCGCCACGGCCGACGTGAACCGGGTTTTCACGGGCGTCTGATTTGTCCCACTCGTTTAAGCGGCGGGCCATGGATAGGGTCGTGTCCAGCAGTTTCGGGCGGCCGGGGCCGACTCCGGCCGGTTACTGCGATGTGACGACTGGCCGATAGTGTTCTGTTTGGCCAGACTTGCACAGTTGAGGGGTTTGCCGCAGTCCACCGGTTCACCGAATCGAGACGACGTGGCCGCGGCACGGCCCCTTCGTCTGGGTATGCGTATGGCTGGTGGCCGGCACGGCAGTGCGGGTGCCGTAATTTCGCCGGCTTCCGGGGAGGAGAAATGAGTGACCGAGCGCAGCGAGGGCACCGATGAGCAGCGCAGCGCCGTCGTCATGAGGGAGGACGCATGACCGACCAAGGCTTCGGAGTGGTGCGTCCGCTTCCCGGTAACGGACTTGTCGCCTACGCGGGCGGGCTGCTGCTGGTGTGCGACGCCGGCGAGGCCGCGGCCGACGACCTGCTCGACGCGCTGCGCGAGACGGCCGCGTCCGGCGGCGACGGCAGGGCGCTGGCCCGCCGCGCCGCTCAGGTGCTCGCGGCCAACATGGCCGGCGACCCGGCCACCTGCGCCGTCGCGGGCCGGGTCGGAGAAGGCGTGGCCGTCCTGGTCAGCGGCTCGGCCGCGGCCGTCATCGGCACCCCGGGCGGTGAGACGCGGCTGGCCGGCAGCGACTCGCTGACGTGGGCCGACCGGCTCGTCACCGGGCCCGTCGAGCGGGTCGAGCTGAGCCTGCCCGGCGCCGGCACCCCGCACCCCGCGGTCCGTTTCGACGGCGGCGTGGTGCACGGCGGCGGCCTCGTGGGCGACCTCACCGAGCGGTCCTCGGCGCCCGCCCCGTCCAGGCCGCTCACCAGCGAGATGCCCGCCACGGCCTTCCACCTCGAGGCCGACCTGGTCCAGCAGCCGCCCGCGCCGGTGGAGCGGCCACCGTACCCGCTGGCCGACCAGCCGCCGGTCGTGCCGGGGCCGCCGTCGGGCCCGCAGCCCGCGCCGGTGGAGCAGCCGTCGTACCTCTCGCCCCAGGACCAGCCCCCGTACGTCCCGCCCCAGGACCCGCCGCCCTACCACACGCCGCAGGAGCAGCCGGCCCCCTTCTTCGCGCCGCCGCCGGAGCAGCCGCCGCCCCTGCCGGAGCCGCAGCAGTTCCCCTCCTACGACGAGCCGCCCCCCGGCAACGGCGTGGCCGACCAGCCGATGCCGCAGCACCTGGGCCCGTCCGACCACTTCGACCAGCCCGCGCCGCCCCTGCTCGGCCCGCCCGAGCACTTCGACCACCCGGGCCAGCCGCCGCAGGAGCCGCAGCAGGACCACGGCGACCGGCCCCTGGTCTACGGCGTCGACTGCAAGAACGACCACTTCAACGACCCCCGCTCGCCCTACTGCGCGGTCTGCGGCATCGCGCTGGTGCAGCGCACGCTCGTCCCCTACAAGGGGCCGCGCCCGTCGCTCGGGGTGCTCATCCTCGACGACGGCACCGCGCTGCCGCTGGAGAGCGACTACCTGCTGGGCCGCGACCCCGAGCGGGCGCCCGAGGTGGCCGGCGGCACCGCCAGGCCCGCCAAGGTGACCAGCCCGGACGGCTCGGTGTCGCGCCGCCACCTGCGGGTGGCGCTCGACGGGTGGGACGTCAACCTGGTCGACCTGGGCTCGGTCAACGGCACCCAGATCCAGCCGCCCGGTGACCCCAACTTCTACGACATCCCGCCGAACGAGCCGGTCACCATCGCCCCCGGCACGACGGTCCGCGTCGGCGTCTCCCGCACGCTCCGCTTCGAGGCGCACCGGGGATAACCCGGCCGCCGGAACGCCCGCGTCCCCGTCCCGGGGCCGCGGGCGTTTCCCGTACGCCGCTCGGGGGCGGTGAGCTGCCCCCGCTCGTACCGGTGCATCGCGACATGCGCCTCAGCGCGCTCCGCGAGCATTCTCACGGAGAGCCAACGGCCCATGATTTATTGATAAATGGCCAAATGTCCGTAAAATCTTCGGACAAATGGGTTGGCGGGAAGCGGCCATTCTCCGCCCGATCCGGGCAGGCAACCGGCCGTCCCTTACCCCGGGATCCGGTCGCCTCCAACGGGAAGGTTCGGCGGCTGGGCCGGGCGGAACGCCCGTACCCCGCGCAACAGCCGTACCGCGGCCTCCAGCCCGCTCGCCGCCTCCAGCGCCCGCCCGGCGGCGGTCGCGAAGCGGCTCAGCAGGTGCTCGTCCCCGTCGCCGAACCTCCGCCCGGCGACCCACACGAACGTGTGGTCCCGCGTCGCCAGCGGCAGCGGAGTGGCCAGGAAGCCCGGCTCGCCCACCGCCGCGTCGCGCGCCAGCCGGACCGTCGCCGGCACGGTCGCCAGCTCCTTCAGCACCCCCGACTCGGCCAGCCACCGGCGCACGCGCTGGGGATCGCCGGGAGGGGCGTGCGTGTGGATCGCGTCGGCCTCCAGCCGCAGGGCGTCCACGCGCACGAATCCCGCGTAGGCCGTGCCCGTGACGGCGGCGGCGGTACGCGCCAGCCGGTCGAGCAGGTCGACGGCCTCCAGGCAGGAGAACGAGGCGATGAGTTCACGCATGGCGGCATCGGCATGGTTGTATGACATCGCGGTGGTCCCTCGGGGGGAGGAGAGATCGCGCGGCCCGATCGCGCGAAACTGAAGTGCGGGTGCCCTGACTATCACCCCCGACGCGGCTCCTGACTAGCCCTCAACAGGAAATCGGGATTTCTGCCCCCTCCCGCTCCGCACGCGTCACGTGGGACGCAGCACCGACCACGCCAGGTCGTCCGCCCGCGTCCCGTCCGCCTTGACGAACAGCCCCCGGTGCACGCCCTCCCGGCTGAACCCGGCCCGCTCCAGCACCGCGTGCGAGGCCGTGTTGCCCGCGTCGGTGCCGGCCACGATCCGGTGCAGCGCCGTGTTCGCGAACGCCCAGTCCACCAGCAGCCGGACCGCCCGCGTCATGAACCCCTTGCCCCGGAACCCGGGCACCAGCGAATAGCCCACCATGGCCTGCCCCAGCGACGGGACGACGTGCGCCAGCTGGATGTGCCCGGCGAACGCCCCCGACGCCGCGTCCCTGACGGCCAGCTCGATCCGCTGCCCCGACACCCACCAGTAGCCGGTGTAGCGGCAGCGCCGCTCGTGCTCCTCCAGCGTGCCCATCGGCCCGAAGTGATAGGCCGCCACGGTCGGGTCGGCCAGCATCCGGTGGAAGTCGCCGGCGTCCTCCACGGCCAGCGGCACCAGCCGCACCACGCCGTCGCACAGCTCCCCGTCCGCGAAGAACGGCAGGTACGGCTCCGCCGTCACCGCGTCCACCGTGTCCTCGGCCAGCCGGGCGAAGGTGACCATGTCGACGTAGCGGCCGTCGCGCAGCCGCCTGGCGTCCCGGCGGCGCCCCTCCTCGAGGAAGCCCGCCTTGACGGCCACCCGCAGGCTCGCCACGTTCTCCACCGCGGCCTGCAGCTCGACCCTGCGCACCCCGTGGTCGAACAGCCAGTCGGTGACCGCCCTGGCCGCCGTCGCCGCGACGCTCCTGCCCCGGGCCCACGGCGCCACCATGTAGCCGATCGAGGCCACGCCCCACTGATCGGGCCGCACGATCCCGATGGAGCCCACGTAGCCGCCGTCCTGCGTGATCACGAACTCCGCGCCGCCGTCCGCCCACTTCGCCGCCGCCTTCTCCAGGAAGCCGCGCGCGTCCTCCATCCGGTACGGCGACGGCAACGCCGGCAGGAACCGGGCGGTCACCGGGTCGTTGCACACCTTCACGATCGCCTCGACGTCCTCCTCCGCGGGAGGCCGGAGAATCAGGGGACCGGTGGTGATCACGTCGCGCGGAAGCATCCCCCATAGATACCGTGCGTCCGGACGCACTCGAAAGCCCTATAACCTTGCGGCCATGGGTTTCCGCAGGCATGGGCCTTTCCAGGCGGGGGATCAGGTGCAGCTCACCGACCCCAAGAACAAACGCCACACGATCACGCTCAAAGAGGACGGCGTCTTCCACACCCACAAGGGCGCCATCCCGCACAGCGACCTGATCGGGCAGCCTGAAGGCTCCGTCGTGCGCTCCTCGGGGGGCACCCAGTACCTCGCCTTCCGCCACCTGCTGCAGGACTACACGCTGGCCATGCCGCGAGGCGCGGCCGTCATCTACCCGAAGGACGCCTCGATGATCGTCGGCATGGCCGACATCTTCCCGGGCGCGCGGGTGATCGAGGCCGGCGTCGGCTCCGGCGCGCTGACGTGCTTCCTGCTGCGGGCCGTCGGCCCCGACGGGCACGTCACCTCGTACGAGCGGCGCCAGGAGTTCGCCGACGTGGCGAGCAAGAACGTGGAGAAGTTCTTCGGCGGCCCCATGGACGACAACTGGCGCCTGGTCGTCGGCGACCTGGTCGCCTCCATCGACGAGAGCGACGTCGACCGGGTGATCCTCGACATGCTCGCCCCGTGGGAGTGCGTCGACGCCGCCGCCAAGGCGCTCACCCCGGGTGGCGTGATCTGCTGCTATGTCGCCACGACCACGCAGTTGTCCAAGACGGTCGAGATGATTCGCGATCACGGGTGTTTCACGGAGCCGCATGCGTGGGAGACCCTGGTTCGCGACTGGCACGTCGAAGGGCTCGCGGTGAGACCGGATCATCGGATGATCGGTCACACGGGATTCCTGGTCACCGCCCGCCGCATGGCGGACGGAGTGACGCCCCCGCCGAGACGCCGTCGACCGAAGGGGACCACCGAGGAACTATGACAATTTGGCCACGGGGGTGCGTTGGTGCGTGACACGGGAACAGATTGCCGTGTTCATGTGCTGGGAGTATTAAACGCACTATTGAGGATTATTCACCGAATACTGAATGTCACTCTACGAACACTGCCCGGCCAGGTTACGGAGGGGCCCGAGATAGGTAAGGTCCTAAGTAGTCGCCCTCGACTGGGAAGGAGGTGACGGGCGTGGCAGCTCGCGATGATGCTGAGGCTCGAGCCGCGCAGCGCGAACGGGAGGTCGCTGATCTTTCAACACAGGTCTCCTTCCTCCAGGAGGAGATCACCGCGCTGAGGCGGAAGCTGGCCGAGTCACCCCGTCAGGCCAGGGTCCTCGAAGAGCGTCTTCATGAGGCGCAGGCGAATCTCGCGGCCGTGACCGGCCAGAACGAACGCCTGGTCGCCACACTGAAGGAGGCCCGGGACCAAATCGTCGCCCTCAAGGAGGAGGTCGACCGGCTGGCGCAGCCGCCATCCGGTTTCGGCACCTTCCTCGAGGCCAGAGAAGACGGCACCATCGAGGTGTTCACCGGCGGCCGCAAGCTCCGGGTGAACGTCAGCCCTGCCGTCGACATCGACTCGCTGCGGCGTGGCCAGGAGGTCATGCTCAACGAAGCGCTCAACGTGGTCGAGGCTCTCGGCTACGAAGAGGTCGGCGAGATCGTCATGCTGAAAGAACTGCTCGACGAGGGCAAGCGGGCCCTGGTCATCTCGCACGCCGACGAAGAGCGCGTCGTGCGACTGGCCGAGTCGCTGGTCGGCCAGCCCATCAGGGCCGGCGACTCGCTCCTGCTCGAGCCGCGCTCCGGCTACGTCTACGAGCGCATTCCCAAGTCCGAAGTCGAAGAGCTCGTCCTCGAGGAGGTCCCCGACATCTCCTACGAGGAGATCGGCGGCCTCGGCAGGCAGATCGAGCAGATCAGGGACGCCATCGAGCTGCCCTACCTGCACGCCGACCTGTTCCGCGAGCACAAGCTCCGGCCCCCCAAGGGCGTGCTGCTGTACGGTCCGCCCGGATGCGGCAAGACGCTCATCGCCAAGGCGGTCGCCAACTCCCTGGCCAAGCAGGTCGCGGAGAAGACCGGCCAGTCCGGCAAGAGCTTCTTCCTCAACATCAAGGGCCCCGAGCTGCTCAACAAGTACGTCGGCGAGACCGAGCGGCACATCCGCCTGGTCTTCCAGCGGGCCCGTGAGAAGGCCTCCGAGGGCACCCCGGTGATCGTGTTCTTCGACGAGATGGACTCGATCTTCCGCACCCGAGGCTCCGGCGTGTCCTCCGACGTGGAGAACACCATCGTCCCTCAGCTGCTGTCGGAGATCGACGGCGTCGAGGGCCTGGAGAACGTCATCGTCATCGGCGCCTCCAACCGCGAGGACATGATCGACCCGGCGATCCTGCGGCCCGGCCGCCTGGACGTCAAGATCAAGATCGAGCGGCCGGACGCCGAGGCGGCCAAGGACATCTTCTCCAAGTACCTCATCGCCGACCTGCCGCTGCACCCGGACGACCTCACGGAGCACGCCGACTCCCGCGAGGGCACCATCCAGGGCATGATCCAGAGCGTCGTCGAGCGCATGTACACCGAGAGCGAGGAAAACCGCTTCCTCGAGGTGACCTACGCCAACGGCGACAAGGAAGTCCTCTACTTCAAGGACTTCAACTCCGGCGCGATGATCCAGAACATCGTCGACCGTGGCAAGAAGATGGCCATCAAGCAGTTCCTCGAAACCGGCCAGAAGGGCCTGCGGGTGCAGCACCTGCTCACGGCCTGCGTGGACGAGTTCTCCGAGAACGAGGACCTGCCCAACACCACCAACCCCGACGACTGGGCCCGCATCTCCGGCAAGAAGGGTGAGCGGATCGTCTACATCCGCACGCTCGTCTCCGGCAAGCAGGGCACCGAAGCCGGCCGGTCCATCGACACCGTCGCCAACACCGGCCAGTACCTGTAGAACCCCCGAACGGGAGGGCCCGCCGTGGCCCTCCCGTTCGCATGTCCGCGCCCCGCCGCGGCGACCCCGGCGAGGACGCCGGATGCGACACGGCCGATACGCATGCACGCCGCCCCGATCAGGCGCACACTGGGCTGATGACCACGCTCAAACGAGTAGACGTGCACGTCGAAGGCGTCGTCCAGGGCGTCGGCTTCCGCCCCTTCGTGCACTCGCTCGCCCGCCGGCTGGGTCTGGCCGGGCGGGTGCACAACGACGTCGACGGAGTGCACATCGAGGTCGAAGGCGCCCTGGCCGGCGTCGAGGAGTTCCTGACCGCGCTCGAACGCGACGCGCCCGCCCTGTCCGAGATCGAACGCGTCACCGTCGTCAGCGCCCGCCCCACCGGCCACAACGGCTTCACCATCGCCGCCGGCCTCCCGTCGGGCCCGCTGCGGCCCCTCGTCCGCGCCGACGGCGCCACCTGCGACGACTGCCTGCGCGAGCTGGCCGACCCCGCCGACCGCCGCCACGGCTACCCGTTCATCAACTGCGCCAACTGCGGGCCCCGCTTCACGATCGTGCGCGGCGTCCCGTACGACCGGCCCCTGACCACCATGGCCGGCTTCGGCATGTGCCAGGCGTGCGCGGCCGAGTACCACGACCCCGGCAACCGCCGCCACCACGCCCAGCCCACCTGCTGCCCCGCCTGCGGGCCCCGGCTGCGGCTGCGCGACGCCCGCGGCACCGAGCTGTGCGGCGACCCCATCGCCGGCGCCGTCACCCTGCTGCGCGCCGGGCGCGTCGTCGCCGTCAAGGGCCTCGGCGGCTTCCACCTCGCCGTGCCCGCCGCCGACGAGCGGGCCGCCGCGGCGCTGCGCGGCCGCAAGCACCGGGAGGAGCAGCCGTTCGCCGTCATGACGGCCGACCTGGCGCAGGCGCGGCGGCTGTGCGAGATCGACGAGCACGCCGCCGAGCTGCTCACCGGCCGCGCCCGGCCCATCGTGCTGCTGCCCCGCCTGCCCGGCGCCCCCGTCGCCGCCTCCGTGGCGCCCGCCACCCGCAGCCTCGGCCTCATGCTGCCCTACACGGCCCTGCACCACCTCCTGCTCGCCGAGCTCGCCGAACCCATGGTCCTCACCGGCGGCAACGTCTCCGGCGAGCCCATCGCCTACGAGGACGACGACGCGCTCACCCGCCTGAGCGGCATCGCCGACGCCTTCCTCATCCACGACCGCCCCATCCACGTACGCGCCGACGACTCGGTCGTGCGGCCCATGGCGGGCGAGGTGACCGTGCTGCGCCGCGCCCGCGGGTACGCGCCCGAACCGCTCGCGATGCGCTGGCCCGCGCTCCGGCCCGTGCTCGCCTGCGGCGCCGAGCTGAAGAGCACCTTCTGCCTGGCCGAAGGACGGCGCGCGTTCGTCTCCCAGCACATCGGCACCCTGGAGAACCACGAGACGCTCCGGTCGTTCGTCGAGAGCATCGACCACTTCTGCGGCCTGTTCGGCATCCGGCCCGAGGTCGTGGCCCACGACCTGCACCCCGGCTACCTGTCCACCCGGCACGCCATGGAGATCCACGGCGCCGAACTCCTCGGCGTCCAGCACCACCACGCCCACATCGCCTCCTGCCTGGCCGACAACGGCGACCCCGGGCCCGTGCTCGGCGTGGCCCTCGACGGGCTCGGCCACGGCCCCGACGGCACCCTGTGGGGCGGCGAGTTCCTGCGCGCCGACCTGACCTCCTTCGAACGCCTCGGCCACCTCGCCCAGGTTCCCATGCCGGGCGGGAGCGCCGCCGTCCGGCAGCCCTGGCGCATGACCGCCGCCTACCTCGGCGATGACCACCCCGGCCTCGACGTGGCCCGCCGCAACCCCTGGGCCGACGCCCTCCGGCTCGCCCCCGGCTCCCCGCTGACCTCCAGCGCGGCCCGCCTCTTCGACGCCGTCGCGGCGCTGCTCGGCGTCCGCGACAAGATCACCTACGCGGGGCAGGCCGTCGTCGAGCTCGAACAGCACGCCGACCCCGCCGAGCGCGGCACGTACGAGGCCGGGATCACCCACGGCGACCTGCTCGTCGTGGAGGGCGCCGACCTCGTCCGGGCCGCCGCCGCGGACCTGGTCGCAGGAGCCTGCACCCGCGCGATCGCCGGCCGCTTCCACAACGGCCTCGCCGACGCCGTCACCCGCGCCTGCGACACCCTCCGCCACGCCACCGGGCTGACCGCGGTGGCGCTGTCGGGCGGGATGTTCCAGAACGCGCTGCTGCTGGAGGCCACCGTGGCCCGGCTGCGCGCGGCCGGGTTCCGGGTGCTCAAGCACGTGCGCGTGCCGCCCGGCGACGGCGGCGTCAGCCTCGGCCAGGCCGCCGTCGCCGCCGCCCGCGACCGCGCCTGACCACCCGTCACCCTGGTCTCCCCGCGGCGGAGTGGCGGGCCGGGGGAGAGCGGCCGGCCGCCCTAGCATGGCGATCATGGAGTACCTCAACCCCGCCCGCGCCCCGTACACCGCGCACGACCGCGCGCTCATCGGGACCGAGCACGCCCGCCAGGCCCGCGCCCACTTCGCCCGGCACCCCTCCTACCGGCCCACACCGGTCCGCACCATCCCGGACCTGGCCGGAACCGAAGCCGTCCACGTCAAGGACGAGAGCGGGCGCATGGGGCTGGGCAGCTTCAAGGCGCTCGGGGGCGCGTACGCCGTCCACCTGCTCGCCGAGCACGAGGGCGGCGGCACGCCGTTCGTGTGCGCCAGCGCGGGCAACCACGGCATCTCCGTCGCCTCCGGCGCCGCCGAGGTCGGCGTGGACTGCGTCGTGTACCTCAGCGAAGGCGTCCCCGAGGCGTTCGCGCAGCGGCTGCGCGGACTCGGCGCCGAGGTGCGGCGCAGCGGCGAGGACTACGAGGCCAGCATGGCCGCCGCGATCCAGGCCGCCGAACGCAACGGCTGGCGGCTCGTCGCCGACAGCTCCTGGAACGGCTACACCGGCATCCCGCTCGACGTCATGCGCGGCTACACCGTCCTGTTCGACGAACTCGCCGACCCGGGCGCCCTGCCCGCCGTCCCCGCGCAGACCGCGCGCACCGGCGGCCCCGCCGCGCCCCCAGGAGCGCGCGCCGGCCTCGAGGCGTACTCGGGCAGGCTCAACGGTTCCTCGGCCGTGACCGGCGGCCACAGCACGCCCCACGGGGCGGCGGGCGCGCCCACCCACGTGTTCCTCCAGGCGGGTGTCGGCGGGCTCGCCGCCGCCGGGGCCGCGTACGTGCGCGACCGCTGGGGCGAGCAGCCCAAGATCGTCGTGGTCGAGCCGGAAGGCGCGCCCTGCCTGCTCGAAAGCGCCCGGGCCGGCGAGCCCGTACGCGTCCAGGGCGGCCGCACCATCCTCGGCCGCCTCGACTGCCCGGAACCCTCCGTCATCGCTTTCCAACTCCTCCACCACCTCGCCGACCTCTACATGACGATCACCGACGACCAGGCGGCCGACGCCGCCCGCCTCCTGGCCGGCCACGGCGTCCACCTGTCGGAGTGCGGCGCCGCCGGAGCCGCCGGCCTGCTCGCCCTCACGCCCGCGTCCCGCGACGCGCTCGGTCTCGACGACGCCTCCCGCCCGCTGGTGGTGGGAACGGAGGGCCCCGTGGAACCAAAGTGATCCAGGTGACGTCAAAAAGGGCGTGCACGCACCTAACCGGCCCAAGCATGCTCGGGGGGACGGCCGGTTGGCCGAGCTCGACCTCCTGCGCTTCATCGCCGCCCTGGCCGTCGTCGCCTTCCACTACCTGGTGGCGTACGCGTCCGTCTGGGGGGCCAGGCCCGCCGCGCTGTTCCCGCCGCTGGCGCCCTTCGCGGGGTTAGGCATCCTCGGTGTCGAGCTGTTCTTCATCATCAGCGGGTTCGTCATCCTCATGACCGTGTGGGGGCGCGGCCTCGGCGGGTTCGCCCAGTCCAGGTTCATCCGCCTCTATCCCGCGTACTGGCTCAGCCTCGGCGCCACCGCCGCGCTCTACGGGCTCACCGGCGCCAAGGCGCTGGACCCAAAACTTTCACCAGGCGACTACCTGGTGAACGCCACCATGTTCCAGCGGTTGTTCAAGGTCACCGACGCCAGCCAGGTCTACTGGTCGCTCTGGGCGGAGCTCCGCTTCTACCTGCTGATGGTCATCCTCGTGATCATCGGGGTCACGTACGGGCGCGTCCTGATCTTCTCCGGCGTCTGGCTGGTGGCCGCCTTCGGCGCCGACCTGCTCGGCAACGAGATCGTCAACGAGATCGTCATGCCCGACTACGCGCCCTACTTCATCGCCGGCATGTCCCTCTACCTCGTCCACAAACACGGCAGCGCCTGGCTCCCATGGCTCTACGTGGTCGGCGCGTACGCGCTGTCGATCGGCTCCGCGCTCGACCGGGTCCACCGGCGCGTCGACAACGTCGGGTTCAAGAACATGCCCGTCACCGACGTCAGCGTGATCATCGCCATCACGCTGATCTTCGCCGTGATGGCCGTCGCCGCCCTCGGGCTGATCCGCCTCAAACCGTCCAGGACGCTCACCGCGCTCGGCGGCATCACATACCCGCTTTACCTGTTCCATGGCGTCGTCGCGGTGGCCCTCATCCCAGCGCTCACCGGCCACATGCCCCCCTGGGCCATCGCCACCACGACCGTCCTGACGGCCGTGGTGCTGTCGTATCTCGTGTACTCCTTTGCCGAACGGCCCATCCAGCGGCTACTCAAGCCCCGCAGACCCACGCAAACCCCATCAGCTCCGGCCGTACAGGTTGAAAAGGCGTCGGTGCCATAACTCTGTGACCCTGGGGCACTGTGAAGGGCATAGGCTCGGGCATATAAACGGCGGATAGGCAGATCCGGACGAACAGAGGGTGTTGCATGACGGTGCGTCGGGTGATGGGCATCGAGACCGAGTACGGCATCTCCGTACCCGGCCAGCCAGGCGCCAACGCGATGGTGACCTCCTCGCAGGTCGTGAACGCCTACCTGGCCGCCTCGGCGGCGCGGGCGCGCAGGGCCCGGTGGGACTTCGAGGAGGAGAACCCACTCCGCGACGCGCGCGGCTTCGACCTGGCCAGAGAGGTCGCCGACCCCAGCCAGCTCACCGACGAGGACCTCGGCCTCGCCAACGTCATCCTCACCAACGGCGCCCGGCTCTACGTCGACCACGCCCACCCCGAATACAGCTCGCCCGAGTGCACCAACCCCCGGGCCGCCGTCATCTGGGACAAGGCCGGCGAACGCGTCATGTACGACGCCGCCACCCGGGCCTCCGCCATCCCCTCCAACGCGCCCATCCAGCTCTACAAGAACAACACCGACGCCAAGGGCGCCTCCTACGGCTGCCACGAGAACTACCTCATGCGGCGCGCCACCCCCTTCGCCGACATCGTCCGCCACCTCACCCCCTTCTTCGTCTCCCGCCAGGTCGTCGTCGGCGCCGGCAAGGTCGGCATCGGCCAGGACTCCCGCGGCGAAGGCTTCCAGATCAGCCAGCGCGCCGACTTCTTCGAGGTCGAGGTCGGCCTCGAGACCACGCTCAAGCGGCCCATCATCAACACCCGCGACGAGCCGCACGCCGACCCCGAGAAGTACCGCCGGCTGCACGTGATCATCGGCGACGCCAACATGTCGGAAATTTCGACATATCTGAAGCTGGGCACCACTGCCCTCGTCCTCGCCATGATCGAAGAAGGCTTCCTCACCCGCGACCTCGCCGTCGAAAACCCCGTACAAGCCCTCCGGGCCGTCTCCCACGACCCCACCTGCCGCTACGAGATCGCCATGCGCGACGGCCGCAAGCTCACCGCCATCCAGCTCCAGATGGAATACCTCGAACAAGCGCGCAAATACGTCGAAGAGCGAGGCACCGCCCAAGAGGAGATGAACAAGGACATCCTCGACCGCTGGGAGTCCGTCCTCACCCGGCTCGCCGAAGACCCCATGCAGCTCTCCCGCGAACTCGACTGGGTCGCCAAACTCGAACTCCTCGAGGGCTACCGCACCCGCGACGGCCTGCCCTGGTCCCACCCCAGACTCCAGCTCGTCGACCTGCAATACTCCGACATCCGCCCCGACCGCGGCCTCTACAACCGCCTCGTCGCCCGCGGACGCATGCAACGCCTCGTCACCGAAGACGAAGTCCAGCGCGCCGTCGAACACCCGCCCAACGACACCCGCGCCTACTTCCGCGGCCGCTGCCTGCGCCAATACAGCGAATCCGTCGCCGCCGCCTCCTGGGACTCCGTCATCTTCGACATCCCCGGCCGCGAATCACTCCAGCGCGTACCCACCCTCGAACCACTGCGCGGCACCAAAGCCCACGTCGGCGAACTCTTCGACCGCTGCCGCACCGCCGCCGACCTCGTCGCCGCCCTCACCGGCGGCGACTGAACCCTTCTGAACGAGACCGGCCCACGAGGGCCGGTCTCCTACAGCAGCCCCACACCCAGCGTCAGCGTGCCCACCGCCAGGCACGCCCCGCCCGCCACCGTCAACCAGATCAACCTGCTCGGCTTCGTGTCACCCGGACGCACCACCGACAGGAAGAAACCCAGCGGCATCAGGATCGGCGCGGCCACGATCAGCACCCGCGTCAGGGCCTTCACGCCCTCCGGCAGACTCGCCTGGTCCACATAGAGCATCGCCACCAGCGAGAACAGCACCAGCACGCCCGCATGCGCGTGCCCGGCCCGCCACAGGCCGCGCCGGACCGGGTTGTCCAGATAGCCGGGGACGTTGCGCATCAGGAACTTCAGCAGGGTGACGCCGCCGAAGGCCACCCCGGGGACTGTGATGAGGAGCACACCGGCCGTGCTCAGGGATGCGGGGGACATCGGAACCTCCTCGTGTGTAGGTGGATCCATTGTTGGATAGTTTGGCTATCTAGTCAAGCCGGCAAGATCGCTGGGCGATCGGCGCGAAATGTCGCTCGGTTCGGGGAAGATATGCCTTAGAGGCAGTCCCCCAACCGGAGGTAGGACATGGCAACCAAGGACACCGGAGGCCAGAAGCAGGCCGGTCGGCGCGAGAGCGAAGTCGAGGAGACCGAGGCCTCGGCGACGCCGGACGTTCAGGAGCGCCAGGAGAAGCTCACGGACGATGTCGACGCAATTCTGGACGAAATCGACGAAGTTCTCGAAGAGAACGCAGAGGAATTTGTCAGGTCATATGTACAGAAGGGCGGACAGTAGGGGATAAATCGGACATCGGATAGGAGGGGGATCGGTGGAGACGCCGGATGGGTATAAGCGGTGCCCGGACTGCGGGGAAGAGAAGGAGGTCTCCGAGTTCGGGCGCAATAAGCGAATGGCCGATGGGCTGGCGCGATATTGCAAGGCCTGCTTCCAGCGGCGTCACACGCAGAGTTACCGCAAGCGCAGGGAAGAGCAAGGGAAGGCCGTGCGTGAGCGCGTTGAAGTGCCTGACGGGCAGAAATACTGCCCCCGTTGTGCGGAGATCAAGCCAATCACCGACTTCGGAAAGAACAGGTCGGAGAAGGACGGGCTCACCCATTACTGCAAGCCGTGTCATAACCAAGTGATGCGCGAGAACCGCATCAAGCACCACGGCAGCACTCGCAACTACCACCTGAAGCGCCGCTACGGCATCACCGAGGACGACTTCGAGCGCATGCTCGCCCACCAGGGCGGGCTCTGCGCCATCTGCCGGGCCGTCCCCGGCACGTTCGTCGACCACAGTCATCAGACCGGCCAGGTCCGGGGCATTCTCTGTTTCAACTGCAACAACGGGCTCGGCCACTTCGGCGACAATCTGGTGTTGCTGGAGTTGGCGGCCCTTTATCTGGACGGGGAGATTCTCTGGCCCGAGTTCGTGGTCCTCCCGCGGCAGCGTGCCTCGGATGAGGTGGCGCGGACGCGGAGTTATCACCTGACGCAGCGTTATCAGGTTCGGCATGAGGATGTCGAGCGGATGATCTCGGCTCAGCATGGTTTGTGCGTGGTGTGCTGGGATCGGCCGCCCGAGCATGTGGACCATTGTCATCGCACCGGCGATGTGCGGTTTGCGTTGTGTCTGCCGTGCAATACGGGGATCGGGCAGTTCAGGGATGATCCCGGTGTGGTGTGGCGGGCGCTTTCTTATGTCGAGGCGACCGTGGAGGAGTTCGACGAGGTCGAGGTTTCGGAGGAGGAGTTTCGGGAGTTGGTCGAGGCCGAGGAGCGGCTTCGGGGCGAGTTCTATTCGACGGTGTCGAGGGTGGGCTGATCGGCTTTGGGGAGGGTGTAGTCGACGGCGACGCCCAGGAGGCGGACCGGGCGGGTGAGGTCGAAGCGGGTGAGGATGGTGAGGGCCGCCTGCTGGATGGTGGCCGGGTCCGTGGTGGGGGCGGGGAGTTTTGACTGGCGGGTTCGGGTGAGGAACGGGGTGAAGCGGACCTTGACCGATACCCGGGTGATGTCGCGGCCGGCTTCGCGGGCGTCGTGGGCGACCTGGGTGGCGAGGGCGGCGACGTGGTGGGTGATGTCGGCTTCGTCGGTGAGGTCGTGCTGGAAGGTGGTTTCGCGGCTGTGGCCGCGGGCGATCCAGGGTGTGGTGACGATTTCGGCTTCGCCTTTGCCGAGGGCGAGGTAGCGGTACCAGGGGCCGTTGGTGGGGCCGAAGTGGCGGGCGAGGTGGGCGGGGTCGGCGGCGGCGAGTTGGGCGACGGTGTGGAGGCCCAGGGCGGCGAGTTTTTTGGAGATCTTGGCGCCGATGCCCCAGAGTGCGTCGGTGGGGCGGTTGTTCATGATCTCGGCCCAGTTGTCGCTGGTGAGGCGGTAGATTCCGGCGGGTTTGGCGAGGCCGGAGGCGAGTTTGGCCTGGTGTTTGTTGTCGCCGATGCCGATGGAGCAGGACAGCTGGGTGCGTTCGCGTACGGTCTGGCGGATGGTGGCGGCGAGGGTTTCGGGGTCGTCGGTGGTGGCGCCGAGGAAGGCTTCGTCCCAGCCCCAGATTTCGACGCGTACGGGGAATTCGCGGAGTACGGCCATGACGTGGGCGGAGGCGGCTTCGTAGGCGGGTGGGTCGCTGGGCAGGAAGATCGCTTCGGGGCAGCGTTTGAGTGCGGTGCGCAGTGGCATGCCGGAGTGGATGCCGTGTTCGCGGGCTTCGTAGGTGGCGGTGGCGGCCACGGTGCGGGGTTGGGTGGGGTCTCCTGAGCCGCCGACGACGACGGGTTTGCCGCGGAGTTCGGGGTGGCGGAGGATCTCGACGGCGGCGATGAACTGGTCGAGGTCGACGTGGAGGATCCAGTCCCTCATGGTTCTCAGTATGTCGTGGGGCGCCGTGGAGACCGTGTGGAGACGGTGTGGAGGCGGTCGTCGCGGTGGGTGAGGGCGCGGCGGGGCGGAGAAGTCGCCGTCCTCGACGGTCAGGTCGATGCCGTCCAGGGCGCGTACCCCGCCGGGTGAAGACCTTCGTCAGCCCCTGAGGGCGGGTCGCCGGGCGTCCCGGGCGGCCTCGGTCAGGCCTTGATTCCTCCGTGGAAGCGGAAGCCGTACCGTTGGGAGACGAGCAGGTACATCGCCACCACCGGCAGCGAGTACAGCAGCGAGAAGGTGGAGATCAGGTCGAGCTTGGGCGCGCCGCCCTCGGTGTAGAGGGTGTAGAGGATGACCGAGCCGGGTGCCTTCTCGGGGTCGCGCAGCAGGATGAACTGGAACAGGAAGCCGCCCCAGACGCTGGCCAGCGCCCACACGGCGATGGTGGCCAGGCCGGGGCGGACGAGCGGGATCACGATGTGGCGCAGGATCTGCAGGGGAGAGGCGCCGAAGACGCGGGCGGACTCCTCGTACGAGGTGGGGGTCTCGTCCATGAAGTCCTTGAGGATGAAGATCGCGGCGGGCAGCAGGCCGCTGGAGACGACGAGGTGGGTGTCGATGAGGCCGAGCCGGGTGGCCAGCTCGAAGATGGGCACCATGGCGGCGGTGCCGGTGACGACCGACGACAGCAGCAGGAGCAGGTAGAGCAGTGCGTCCCGGCCGGGTACGCGGACGCGGGAGAGGGCGTAGGCGGCCAGCGCGGCCAGGACGACGACGAGCGCGGCGGCGCCGCCTGCCTGGATGAGGGAGTTGCGGATGGAGCCGAGCGCGTACGGGTTGTCGAGGAGGGCGGCGAAGTTGCGCAGCGTGAACTCGGGGACGGAGGTGGTGATCGTCGGGGTGTCGTCGAAGGGGGCGGCGGCCAGCCAGAGCATGGGGAGCGTGAAGAAGGCCAGGATGACGGCGATGAAGACGGTGGCCGCGAGTCTGCCGAGGGTGTGGCGGATCATGCGTGCGGCCCTCCCGCCGCGAGGGCCTCGCGCCGGTCGCGCAGGAGCCGTAGGTACGCCAGCGCGAAGACGAGGTTGACCAGCAGGATGAGGAACGAGATGGCCGCCCCGACGCCGAGCTGGCCGTCGCGCAGCGCGACGCGGTAGACGTACACGGGCAGGATCTCCGATCGCCCTTCGGGGCCGCCGCCGGTGAGCACGAACGGCGTGAAGTCGTTGAACGTCCACAGGCTGATGAGCAGCAGGTTCGTCAGGACGTGGCGCCTGATGCGGGGGAGGACGACGTCGCGCAGCTGCTGGGGGACGCTCGCCCCGGCCAGCCGGGCGGTTTCGAGGTGGGAGGGCGGTACGGTCTCCAGCGCGGCCGCGTACAGCATCATGGAGAACGCGGTGCCGCGCCACACGTTGAAGACGATGATCGACAGCAGCGGATAGTCGAGCAGCCAGGCGAACCCGGGCGTGTGCAGCAGCGCGTTCAGGGTGCCGTCGTCGCGGTCGAGCAGCGCGAACCACAGGAACCCGACGACGGCGCTGGGCAGGATCCACGACAGCAGCACCACGCCTTCGACGGCGCGGCGCACGGGGCCGCCGCGGGTGCGCAGGATCCAGGCCAGGGTGAAGCCGAGCCCCGCCTGGCCGATGATCGCCGAGCCGCCCACGTACAGGACGGTGAGCCACAGCGAGGTGCGGAAGCGGGGGTCGGACAGCGCGGCGGCGTAGTTGCCGAGCCCGACGACCCGCGGTTCGGCGGCGGCCAGGCCGGTGAGGCGGTAGTCGGTGAGTCCGAGGTAGATGGTCCACAGCGCGGGGAAGATCAGGAAGACGGCGATGAGGACGAGGGCCGGCAGCACGAACGCGACCGCCCTGCCCTTGCCGAGCCCGGCGGCGTCGGTGCTCATGGCGATCCTTCGACCGCCGGGATCCGGTGTCTTCCCTCGTCTCTGTGGTCGCTCGCCGCTCATGGCGGACCCGGGCTCAGCCACCGACGTGGGCCGGGCCGCCGACGAGTTCCTCCAGCTTCATCTGGTACGCGGCGGCGGCCTCGTCGGGGCTCGTGCCGCTGACGACGGCGGCGGTGGCCTCCTGGAGCGCGGCCGACACCTGCGGGTAGACGGCCAGGCCGGGGCGGTAGGCGGTGAGGGGCAGCACCTCGTCGGCGACGAACTTCAGCATCGGGTCGGCGGTGAGCACCTCGTCGTTGACGTCGGCGCGCGAGCTGATGCGCACCTGCCCGGCCAGTTGCGCCTTCGTGGCGGCCGCCGAGTGCATGAAGGCGAGCAGGTCCCAGGCGAGCCTGGGGTTCTTGGAGTACGGGTTGAGCACGCGGACGGCGCCGCCGGACATGCTGACGAAGTCCTGGCCGCGGACGCCGGCGCCGGGCCGCTCGGCGGGGATCTTGGCGTAGCCGACGACCTGGTCGCGGTCCTTCATGGGGGCGACGCCGGCCCGGGGTTCGACGACGGAGCGCCAGAAGTAGTCGCTCTCGGCGAGGATGCCGATCTTGCCGGCGGCGAACTGGGCGAAGGACTTGTCGCGGCCCTTGGCCTCCTGCTGCAGTCTGGGGTCGCCGAGGCCGCTGCCGCCGTAGATCTGCCGGTAGAGGCCGAGCGCGTCCTTGAGCGAGCGGGAGGCGCCGGTCCACTTGCCGGCGGCGTAGATCTCGGATCCGGCGCCGGCGAGCAGGGGGAGCACGCCCTGCATGGTCGTGGCCTCGCCCATGGCGGTGCCGGCGTCGATCTGGATGGGGACGGGCACGCCCGCGCCCTTGAGCCTGGTGCCGGCGTCGATGATGTCCTGCCAGCTCTTGGGCTGCCACGGGGCGGGCAGGCCGGCCTTGGCGAACAGGGTCTTGTTGTAGAACAGGACGCGGCCGTCGGTGCCCTGCGGCAGGCCGTACTTCTTGCCGTCGAAGATGCCCAGGCTCTGCACGGCCTGCGGGATCTGCGACCAGCCCTCCCACTGTTCGACGGTGGCGCCGCCGACCTCCGGCAGCGGCTTGATGTAGCCGGCCTGGGCGAACTCGCCGACCCAGATGCCGTCGATGTCGATCACGTCGGCGCCGGTCCTGGACTTGAGGTCGAGCGCGATCTTCGTCTTGTACTGCTCGTCGTCGACGCCGCTGGGCTGGAAGAGCACCTTGACGTCGCGGTGCGTCCGCTCGAACTCGGGGATCACCCACCGCTTGATCCAGTCGGCGGACTCGGAGTTCTTGCCGCCGGAGATGGAGTTGGCGGCGATGGTCAGGGAGACGCTGCCTGCGCCGGAGTCCGCGCCGGTGCCGCAGGACGTGAGGGCGAGGGCGGCCAGGGTGGCGATCACCGCAGGTCGGCTGGGGAATCGCATGTCGGCCTCCTGTTCAGGACGTGCAGACATACCGACAGTCGCACGGGCGCCGGGAGCCGTAAAGAAACGATCTGAACACGGAACGGGGCGGCGTGTGATCACGCGGGTTCGCCGTGAGCTGATCGTGGGAAGTGCAGACAACAACGCAACATGAGTAGGGTCGCCCTAGGAACACTGACGTTTGGAGGGAGTCGCGTGGCATCGCACAGGGATCTGCCCGCCGGCTTGGTCAACCAGCTTTTCCGCAACACCGGAAGTTCCTCGTTCACGGAGTTTGTCAGCTCGTATGCGCCTGATTTGCTGCCGCAGCGGAATGAGGTGCTGGCCACCCCGATCGGCGACCAGGTCCCGCACGCGACGACGATCGTGGCCGCCACCTTCGCCGGTGGCGTGATCATGGCGGGCGACCGGCGGGCGACGTCGGGCAACATCATCTCGCAGCGCGATGTGGAGAAGGTCTTCCGCGCCGACGACTACTCGTGCATGGGCATCGCGGGCACGGCCAGCACCGGCATCGAGTTCGCCCGGCTGTTCCGGGTGGAGCTGGAGCACTACGAGAAGCTCGAGGGCCGCACGATGTCGGTGGCGGGCAAGGCCAACCGGCTGGCCACCATGATCAGGGGCAACCTTCCGATGGCGATGCAGGGGCTGGTGGTGGTGCCGCTGTTCGCCGCGTACGACCCCGACAAGGACGAGGGGCGGATCTTCAGCTACGACGTCGCGGGTGGGCCGTACGAGCGGGAGAGGTTCGACGCGATCGGCTCGGGCTCGATCTTCGCGCGCGGGTCGCTGAAGAAGCTCTACCGCGACGGGTCGTCGGCCGACGACATGGTGATGACGCTCATCCAGGCCCTCTACGACGCCGCCGACGACGACTCGGCGACCGGTGGGCCGGACGTCACCAGGAAGATCTGGCCGATCGTGTCGGTGATCGACGGTGACGGCTTCCGCAGGCTGAGCGAGGAGCAGGTCTCCGATTATGTGGAGCAGATGCTCGAAGCCCGCCTGATCTCGCCTGACGGCCCCATCGCCCCGCTGCGCTAGAAAGGACCACCGCACGTGTCCATGCCTTTTGGATATGCGTCCCCTGAGCAGATCATGCGGGACAAGGCCGACTACGCGCGCAAGGGCATCGCGCGGGGCCGCTCCGTCGTCGTGCTGCAGTATGTCGACGGCATCCTGTTCGTCGCGCCCAACCCGTCGCGGGCGCTGCACAAGATCAGCGAGATCTACGACCGCATCGGGTTCGCGGCCGTGGGCCGGTACAACGAGTTCGAGGAGCTGCGGCTCGGCGGCATCCGCTACGCCGACATCAACGGCTACACCTACGACCGCTCCGACGTGACCGGGCGCGGCCTGGCCAACCTGTACGCCTCCAACCTGGGCCGCATCTTCACCGAGTCGATCAAGTCGCTGGAGGTGGAGGTCGTGGTCGCCGAGGTCGGCGAGTCCAAGGACGGCGACGCGATCTACCGGCTCACCTTCGACGGGTCGGTCTTCGACGAGCACGGCTTCGCGGCCATGGGCGGCCAGGCGGACGCGGTGTCCACCCGGCTCAAGGAGCGTTACCGTGAGTCGATGTCGCTGGCCGACGCGCTGGAGGTGGCGCTGACGGCGCTCACCGAGCCTGGTGGCGAGCGGCCGCCGGTGGCGCAGCTCGAGGTGGCGGTCCTCGACCGCAACCGGGAGCACCGCAAGTTCCTGCGGCTCACGGGCGCCCGCCTGGAGCGCCTCCTGGCCCAGACCACCACCCCGCCCCCGGCCGCCACCCCGCCGCCCGCGGCCAAGCCCTCGTCCGAGGACACCCCGCCTCCCACGGGGCCTGAGGGCGACGTGGACGACGGCTCGTCGCCGCTGTAGCCGTCCGCTCTTCTCACACCCGCCAGGGGCCGCTACGGCTGCTCCTGGCGGGTTTTTCGTTGGCCCGGCATGGGTTGTGGCGGTTTCCGGGTTCGGTACGGGGCGGCGGCGATTTCACGGGCGCACTCCGGGGCACAGCCGTCATTTCGGCAACTCGCGGCGCGGGCCTGACGGTGCCTCGGGGGCTTCGTCGGACGCCGCCCCCGTCGCCCGAAGGGGTACGGGCGGTCGCGCGACACGGCAGCGGGGGTGTGGCGGTCGGCGGCGGTGGACGGGCGACGGGTCCGGCGAGGCGCGCAGGGTGGCGGGGCGTGCGGAGGTAGTCCAGGGGGCGGCGTGGTGGGGGCAGAGGTGCGTTGGGTGGGTGAGCTGTGAGTGGTGAGGGGTGGGCAGCGGTCCGTTGGGTGCTGCGTGCGGGGGAGCTGTGAGTGGTGAGGGTGGCTGAGGGGTGGAGGGGTCGGTGAGGTGATGTGGGGTGGTGGGGAAGGCGGTGTGGGTGGTGGGGGTGTGGGGGAGTGTGACTTGTATCACTGGGGTTGAGGCGAACTTCGGGGGGTGATATCGGGTCTCAAAATCCGTGAACACTCCCATGCGTGGCCTCCTGGCGGCCGGTGCCGCTGTGGTCGTGGCGCTGAGCTCCGGCGTGGCCGCTCACGCCGCCTCCGCGGCGGCCGGCGCGTCCTCCGGGTACGCCGCCGCGTTCCCCAACTTCAAGGCGCCCAAGCCTTTCGGCACGACCTTCCAGGCCGACCCGAAGCACGACTTCACCAAGGGCATCCACTCCCGTCACGACGGCATCCTGCGCGGCCGGATCACCCTGATCCGCGGTGACGTGGCCGAGTACCAGCCGATCAAGTGGAAGAAGGGCACCGAGACCGAGGGCTACTTCGTGGGCCCGCCCGAGGGCGACGTCATGGCGTACGCCTCGCCCGTCGCCAAGGACGTGGTCTATCTGTCGGCGTTCGGCTGCGGGAAGTCGGAGGGCGGCATGACGGTCAACCGGGACACCGGGCTGGGCGACAAGCGCTGCTCCAGGTCGGTGCTGATGAAACGGGAGGGGAAACCCGCGCTCATCACCGTCTACAAGGGGAAGATCGTCCAGGTTCAGGAGATCTGGACGCCCTGACACGAGGGCCCTGGAAACGCGGGAAAAAGGACCCGCGCCCCGTGGGGGCGGGCGCGGGACAAGGGGATAAAAGAGAGGTCACAGAGGGCCGGGTGGGAAAACACCTGGAAGATCTCTCCCGCTCGCGGATCCATGGGCATAGTGTGAGGTGATGGATCGTCGCATCTTCGGGCTGGAGAACGAGTACGGTGTGACCTGCACGTTCAGGGGACAGCGCAGGCTGTCGCCCGACGAGGTCGCGCGCTACCTGTTCCGGCGGGTCGTGTCCTGGGGCCGATCGAGCAACGTCTTCCTCCGCAACGGCGCGCGTCTCTACCTCGACGTGGGCAGCCATCCTGAATACGCAACACCCGAGTGTGACAACGTCATCGAGCTCGTCACGCACGACAAGGCGGGTGAGCGCATCCTCGAGGGCCTGCTGGTCGACGCCGAGAAACGGCTTCGCGAAGAGGGCATCGCGGGTGACATCTATCTGTTCAAGAACAACACGGACTCGGCCGGCAACTCCTACGGCTGCCACGAGAACTACCTGGTCGGCAGGCACGGGGAGTTCGGGCGGCTGGCGGACGTGCTAATCCCGTTCCTGGTGACGCGGCAGATCATCTGCGGGGCCGGCAAGGTCCTGCAGACGCCGCGCGGCGCCGTCTATTGCGTCTCGCAGCGGGCCGAGCACATCTGGGAGGGCGTCTCCAGCGCCACGACCCGGTCCCGGCCCATCATCAACACCCGGGACGAGCCGCACGCCGACGCCGAGCGGTTCCGCCGCCTGCACGTCATCGTCGGCGACTCCAACATGAGCGAGACCACGATGCTGCTCAAGGTCGGCGCCACCGACCTGGTGCTGCGCATGATCGAGTCGGGCACGGTGATGCGGGACCTGTCGCTGGAGAACCCGATCAGGGCCATCCGCGAGGTCTCCCACGACATGACCGGCCGCCGCAGGGTGCGCCTGGCCAACGGCCGGGAGGCCTCCAGCCTGGAGATCCAGCAGGAATACCTGTCCAAGGCGAAGGACTTCGTCGACCGCCGCGGCGGCGACGCCATCGCCCACCGGGTGCTGGAGCTGTGGGAGCGCACGCTGAACGCGGTCGACACCGGCAACCTCGACCTGGTCTCCCGGGAGATCGACTGGGTGACGAAATACCAGCTCATCGAGCGTTACCGGAAGAAGTACGACCTGCCGCTGTCCTCGCCCAGGGTGGCCCAGCTCGACCTGGCCTACCACGACGTGCACCGCAAGCGCGGCCTGTTCTACCTGCTGCAGAAGCGCGGCTCGGTGGAGCGGGTGGCGTCCGACCTGAAGATCTTCGAGGCCAAGTCGGTGCCGCCGCAGACGACCAGGGCGCGGCTGCGCGGCGAGTTCATCCGCAAGGCGCAGGAGAAGCGGCGCGACTTCACCGTCGACTGGGTGCATCTCAAGCTCAACGACCAGGCGCAGCGCACGGTGCTGTGCAAGGACCCGTTCCGGAGCGTGGACGAGAGGGTGGACAAGCTCATAGCCGGGATGTAGCGCGTGGTTTACCTCGGGCCTACCAGGATGTCGGGTAGGGTGACGCGAATCTGCCGTCTTCCCGAGGGAAACCCATGCGCCGCGCTATGGCCGTACTGGCCGCCGTGCCACTGATCCTGTTCGCCGCCGCCTGCGGATCCGACGACGGTGCGAGCACCGGCGCCACCGCCACTGGCGCCGGGTCGGGGGTCAAGGTCACCGGTGACGTGGGCGGCAAGCCCACGGTGACCTTCCCCGCCGGCACGCCCGCCAGCAAGTCGTCGTACGAGGTGATCCAGCCGGGCACCGGCGACGGGATCAAGGCCGGCGACCGCGTGATCGTCAACCTGACCGTCTACAACTGGGACGGCAAGGGCAACGCGGTCCAGGGCTCCTCCTACGACACCAAGAAGCCCGAGACGATCGCGGTCGACCAGCAGATCCCGCAGGTGCTGCAGGAGGGCTTCACCAAGGTCAAGCACGGCGGGCGGCTGCTGGCCGTGCTCGCCAACGACAGCATGGCCCAGCAGCAGGCCACGCAGCCGGCCGAGCCGACCAAGGTGTTCGTGTTCGACATCGTCGGCACCCAGCCGCCGCCGCTGAAGGCCGCCACCGGCAAGGAGACCGGCGAGAGCCTCAAGGGCGTCAAGGTCGTCAGCCCGGGCGGCGACAAGGCGCCGACGCTGACCACGAAGACCGACGAGAAGCCGTCGGACAAGCTCGTCGTCAAGACGCTCATCGAGGGCACCGGGCCGAAGGTGGAGGCGAGCCAGACGCTCACCGTCCACTACACGGGCAAGCTGTGGGGCAGCGACAAGCAGTTCGACTCCAGCTGGGAGCGGGGTCAGCCGGCCGAGTTCCCGCTGTCGGGGGTCATCAAGGGCTGGCAGCAGGGCCTGGCCGGGGTGCCCGTCGGCAGCCGGGTCGTGATGAGCATCCCGCCGGACCTCGGCTACGGCGACCAGGCGCAGCAGGGCATCCCCGCCAAGAGCACCCTCGTGTTCGTGGTGGACATCCTCGGCGCCTCCTGAGCCGATCTCCCGTCCGGCCCGCGGGCGGGCCGGACGGGGGCCGGACGCGGTAGCATCGCCACGCCCAGCCCCGCCGCGTGGGAGGACCGATGCCGCACCGCCGTACCGCCGTGTTGCTGCCGGTCCTCGTCCTGCTGGCCGGCTGCTCGGGCGGTGCCGCGCGCGACCTCGGCATGACGGTGGACGGCCCGTTCGGGGCCAGGCCGACGATCACCTTCGCGGGCGGCGGACCGGCGGCCGGGCTCAAGGTGGAGGAGCTGGCGACCGGCGGCGGCGCCCGGCTCGGCGCGGACGACACGGCGATCGTCCAGTACACCGCGCACGTCTGGGACGGCGGGGACAACCGCCTGGTCGACTCCACCTTCGACCGCGGCACCCCGGCCGCGCTCCCGCTGGGGGAGCTGCCGCCGGGGCTGGACGGGGCGCTGCGGGGCCGCAGGGTCGGCAGCAGGGTCCTGGCCGTGCTCCCGCCCGATCAGCGCCGTGGCGCGCGCCTGCCGCCCGGCGTCGGGCCCGATGACGAGCTGGTCTACGTGGTCGACATCCTCGGCGCCCACCCCAAGGGCGCCTCGGTCGAGGCGGGCGGCGGCTCGCTGGCGGGCGTGCGCGTCACCGCCGGCGCCCCGCCCGGGCTGGAGGTGCCCGCCACCGCCCCGCCGGCCGCGTTCGAGGTCAAAGTGCTGGCCAGGGGTGAGGGGCGCGGCACGCAGGCGGGGCAGCTCGTGGTCGCCCAGTACGAGGGCGCGATCTGGAGCCGCCGCCGCGTCTTCGAGGCCACCTGGACGAGCGGCCGGCCGAAGGCGTTCAGGATCGGCGACGGCGGCGTGCCCAAGGGGTGGGAGGCGGCCCTGGTCGGGGTGCCCGCCGGCAGCCGGGTCCTGATGGTCGTCCCGCCCTCGTACGGGTACGGCCCCGCCGGCGACCCCGCCCACGGCATCACGGGCACCGACACGCTCGTCTACGTCGTGGACGTCATCGCCGCCTACTGAGGCAGGATGATCCTCATGATCCGTACTTTCCTGGTCATCGCCTCCGCCTTAGCCGTCCTCCTCGGCGGCGCCACGGCCGCGTCCGCCGCCGATGACCCGCCCTTCTGCAAGGGCGTCAAGAAGCCCTGCGTCGTCGGCGGCGACGCCGGCACGACGTGGGTGAACACCTCCGCCGCCGGCAAGGCCCAGGCCAAGGCCGTGGCCGCCCGCGTGCTGAAGAACGCCACGGCCGCCCACCGCCGTTACCACGCGCCCGAGTGGGTCGACATCTGGGTGATCAAGAAGGGGGCGTGCTGGCGCAGGTACGGCAACGTCCCGTCCGACGCCAGCCGCGCGTGCACGTACAAGCACGTGAAGCGGAAGTTTTCATAGACTCCCGTTGTGAGTAGCGACGACCTCGACGCGCTGGCCCTCCTGCACGACCCCGTACGCCGCAGCCTGTACGCGGCCGTCGCGGGCCGCGGCGGCGACGTGGGCAGGGGGGAGGCGGCCGAGGCCGCGGGCGTCTCCAGGACCCTCGCCGGCCACCACCTCGACAAGCTCGTCGAGGCGGGGCTGCTCGAGAGCGGTTTCCGGCAGCAGGAGAAGAAGGGGCCGGGCAGCGGCCGGCCCGCCAAGGTCTACCGCCGGGCCAGGGGTGAGCGGTCGGTGAGCCTGCCGCCGCGCGACTACGGCGCGCTCGCCTCCGTCCTGGCCGAGGTCGTCGACGCGCTCGGCGCCGAGGAGCGGGCCGAGCGGGCGGCGCGCGAGGCCGGCGCCCGGCTGGCCAAGAGGCACGCCGGCGAGCCCGTCGAGCAGGTGCTCAGGGAGCGCGGCTACGAGCCGTACGAGGAGGGCGGCGCGCTGCGGCTGCGCAACTGCCCCTTCCACGTGCTGGCCGAGGAGCAGCCGCTGCTGGTGTGCTCCATGAACCTGGCCCTGTGCCAGGGGCTGCTCGAAGGTCTCGGCGACGAGCCGGGCAGGGCCAGGCTCGACCCGCGGCCGGGGGACTGCTGCGTCTCCCTTTCTAAAACAAATGAGGATTGACATAGAAGGCGGACGGGTGGTGTGCTGAGCGTCATGCATCTCGCTGAGCTGAACATCGCCCATCTGCGCGCGCCCATCGACAGTCAGGAGCTCGCCGAGTTCGTCGCCCTCCTCGAGCCCGTCAACACCGTCGCCGACGAGGCCCCCGGGTTCGTGTGGCGGCTGAAGGAGAGCGAGAGCGACCCCACCGCCACCGTCATCCACGACTACGGCGACCACCTGCTGATGAACTTCTCGGTGTGGGAGTCGCTCGACGCCCTGTGGAACTACACCTACCGCAGCGCCCATCTGGGCGTGCTGCGCCGGCGCAGGGAGTGGTTCCTGCGCCTGGCGGAGCCGTACATGGTGATGTGGTGGATCCCCGAGGGTCACATCCCGACGCTGGCCGAGGGCATGGCGCGGCTGGAGCGCCTCAGGGCCGAGGGGCCGAGCCCCGAGGCGTTCACGTTCAAGGACTCCTACGACAGCAGCGAGGCCGCCAGCCTGCCCGCCGCCGCCGAGGCCAGGAAGTAGGGCAGGTCCTCCTCCAGGCCCCTGCCCATCGTCGACAGGCGCACCGGGGACTCCCGCAGCGCCTCGTGCAGGCCCTCCACCGGCACCGGCACCAGGCGGTGCCGGACGGCCAGCAGCTCGGACTGGTCCCTGACCCGCTCGCCGAACTCCCCGGGCAGCTCCGGCACCGGCACGTCGGCGGGCGTCAGGGCGACCCGGCCGTAGGCGGTCAGCGAGTGGTGCGAGACCCCGTAGTGGCGCTCGCGCCGGTCGCCCTCGCTGACCCGCAGCGCCGCCACCGGGCGGCCGCGCAGCACGCCCGCCGCGTTCACCGCCTCGCCCGCCGACACCCCGGAGAAGCCCCACCTGGTGCCCGTCCCCAGGTTGCCGGGGCCCTGCGCGACGATCGCCACGTCGGCCTCCAGCACGTGGCGGGCCGCCAGCAGCCCGGTGTGGACGGTGACCGCCTCCACGTCGCCGCCGAACGACTGCCCGACCGTGACCACGCCCGCCAGCCAGCCGATCTCCCGCAGCCGGGCCGCCGCCATCGAGAACCACACCGGCAGCGCGCCGCCGTCCTGCATCACGTACGCCACCCGCGTGCCGGGCCGGTCGGCGTACAGGCCGCACAGGATCGGCGCCAGCGCCGAGTGCAGGTCGGCCACCACCACCGGCATCCCGTCGAGGGAGTCGGCCTCGCGCAATCTGTCGTGATACGGGGAGTCCTGCTCGTCGGCGCCCAGCACCGTGGCCTGCAGCGGCGTGTAGCGGGCCTTCACCAGGTGGCCCGGACCGGCGGGATCTTGCGGCAAACGGTTAGGGACGGCGACCACCATGGCGTAACCTCCCGTACCGAGACCCATCGCGAGTGCCGTCGTGTTGAGCAGCACCTCGTCGCCGGGTTCCGGGCGGCCGACCAACGGCGGATAGGCCAGTGCCCGGCACTCCCCTTCGGGGACGGCGACGTCCAGCTCCACCGCTCCCGGCCACTCGCGTCGGATCCGTACAACCTCGCCCTTGCGCCATCTGATCACGGGGGCAGGGTAGCGTCGATGGAGGAGGAGTGAGGCAGATGTCGCGCCGGAAGACCGAACGGTTGCTCAATCTCGTGATCTGCCTGCTCGCCACCCGGAGGCCGCTGTCGGCCGAGCAGATCCGCCAGGCCGTCCCCGGCTACGACCGCGATGGCGACGAGGCGTTCCAGCGCATGTTCGAGCGTGACAAGAACGAGTTGCGCGAGATCGGCATCCCCATCGATGTGGTGCGCGACCCCTGGGAGGACGAGCCGGGCTACCGGATCGAGCGCGAGTCGTACGAGCTGCCGGAGATCACCCTGGAGCCCGACGAGGCCGCCGTGCTCGGCCTGGCCGCGCAGGTGTGGCAGCGGGCCAGCCTGGCCGAGGCGGCCTCGGGGGCGCTGCTGAAGCTGCGCGCCGGCGGCGTGGCCACCGACCGGCCCGTCGGCGCGTCCATGGGCGGGTCCATGAGCGGGGGCGCGCTGGAGCTGCGCGTGGACACCCGCGACCCGGCCTTCCCCGCGCTGTGGGACGCCGTGCGCGACCGGCGCGTGGTGCGCTTCGACTACCGCAGCGCCGGCAGCGAGAGCGTGCGCGCCCGCACCGTCGAGCCGTGGGGCGTGGTCAGCCGCAACGGCCGCTGGTACGTGGCCGGGTTCGACCGCGACCGGCAGGCGCCGCGCGTCTTCCGGCTCAGCCGCGTCACCGGCCAGGTCGCCGTCATGGGCAGGCCCGGCGCCGTCGAGGTGCCGGAAGGGGTCGATCTCCGGGGTATGGTCGGCTTTCCCGACGACTCGACGGACGAGCGGGTGGCCGTCGTCCGCGTACGCCAGGGCACGTGCGAGGGGCTGCGGCAGCTCGCGGCGGCCGTGCGCACGGGGGAGCACGGGTGGGACGAGGCCGATCTGCCCTTCACCGACCCCGAACGCCTGGCCGGCTGGATGGCCAGCCTCGGCGCCGACGTGGAGGTCGCCGGGCCGCCGGACGCCCGCGAGGCCGTCATCCGCCGACTGAAGGGGGCAATGGCATGACAGAGGAGCTGCGATGAGCGGGTCGGCCGACCGGCTGCCCAGGCTGCTGGCCCTGGTGCCGTACCTGATGTCCCACCCGGGGGCGCAGGTCGACGAGGTGGCCGCGGTTTTCGGGCTGAGCGAGAAGCAGCTCATCGACGACCTGCAGCTCGTGTGGATGTGCGGCCTGCCCGGCCACACCCCCGGCGACCTCATCGACGTCTCCTGGGACGGCGGCGAGATCATCATCGACAACGCCGAGACCATCGCCAGGCCGCTGCGGCTGGGCATCGACGAGGCCAGCGCGCTGCTGGTCGCCCTGCGGATGCTGGCCGCGACCCCCGAGCTGGCCCTGCCTGCCAACGAGGTGCCGGGCGACGCGCTGCCCCGCGTGACGGCCAAGCTGGAGCGGGCCGCCGGCGAGGGCGCCGCCACTCTCAGCAGCCAGCTCGCGGTCGACGTGGACGCCGCCCCCGACGCGCTGCCGCGCGTGCGCGAGGGGCTCACCAGGGGCCGCCGGCTGTCGTTGCGTTACTACGTGCCCGGGCGCGACGAGGTGACGCCGCGCGAGGTCGACCCCACGCGGGTCGTGGTCGTCGACGGCCGCACCTACCTGGAGGGCTGGTGCTACCGGGCCGAGGCGATGCGGCTGTTCAGGCTCGACCGGATGCTCGGCGTCGAGGTGCTCGACGTGCCCGCCGACCCGCCCGCCGAGGCCGAGCCCATCGACGTCACCCGGGGCGTCTTCCGGCCCTCGCCCACCGACGAGCTGGTCGAGCTGGAGCTCAGCGCCGCCGGGCGGTGGGTGGCCGAGTACTACCCGTGCGAGCAGGTCACCGAGCTGGGTGAAGGGCGGCTGCGGGTGGCGCTGCGGGCCCGCGACGAGGACTGGATCCTCAAGCTGGCGCTGCGCCTGGGCGACACCGGCCGGGTCGTCTCACCCCCTGAGATGGCCGAGACCGTGCGCCAGGAGGCCGAGCGGGCCCTGGCCCTGTACGCTCACCAGTCATGATGTGGATCTACGTGGCCGGCGGGCTGTGCGTGGCGGGGCTCGGCGTGGTCGGGGTCGCGGGTGCCCGCGTCGTCGTGGCGGCACGTACCCTGAAAAGGGAAATCGCCGAGGCGACGGCCCAGCTGGAGCCGCGGCGGGCCAGATTGGCGGGCCAGGGGGGTGAGACCACGCCCCAGGCAGCGTACGATCGTGGCTGAAACAGGCACTCGCTAGAAAAGGGCGTTTCATGTCGCAACTCGGAGTCCCCGAACTTCTGATCATCGCGCTGGTGCTCGTCCTGCTTTTCGGTGCGAAGAAGCTGCCCGAGATGGCCCGCGGCGTCGGCCGTTCTCTGCGCATCTTCAAGTCCGAGACGGCCAAGCTCCGTGAGGACGACGACGACAACCACACCGTCCAGGCCCAGGCGCAGGCCCCGGCTCAGCCGCAGCCCCCGGCGGCGCAGCCCCCGCAGATCCAGGCCACGCCCGCCCCCGCGCTCTCCGCGGAGGAGCAGGCCAGGCAGCTCGAGGAGCAGGCCGCCCGGCTGCGCGCCAGCGCCGCCGCCCAGGCCGACAAGCGCGTCTGACCCCATCCCTCCTCCTCACCTGGACTGCTAGATGGCGCTGCTCAAACGGTCGAGCCAGCCGGCACCCGACCACGACACCGAGGGCCGCATGCCCCTCATGGAGCACCTGCGCGAGCTGCGTAACAGGTTGCTCATCGCGGCCGCCGCCGTCGTCGTGGGCATCATCATCGGCTGGATCTTCTTCGATCCGGTCTGGGCGTTCATCAAGGAGCCCTTCTGCGAGACGCCGCAGGCCCAGCAGTTGCGTGTCGGCGAGTGCACGCTGACCTACGGCGGCATCTTCCAGTCGTTCTTCCTGACGTTGAAGGTCTCGGCGATGGTGGGCGTCGTCGTGTCCTCGCCCGTCTGGCTCTACCAGGTCTGGGCCTTCGTCACCCCCGCCCTCTACCGCAACGAGAAGCGCTACTCGATCGCCTTCCTCGGGCTGGCGATCCCGCTGTTCGTGATCGGCGCCTTCCTGGCGTACGTGATCATGGACACCAGCCTGGCCATCCTGCTCGGGTTCGCGCCGAGCGACACCGTGGCCATCATCCAGATCGACGAGTACGTCAGCTACGTGCTGATCATGCTCGTGATCTTCGGCATCTCGTTCGAGCTGCCGCTCCTGCTCGTGTTCCTCAACATCATCGGTGTGCTGCCGCACGCCACGGTGAAGAAGTACCGCCGCTGGGTGATCTTCTCCATGTTCGTCTTCGGCGCGGTCATCACCCCCGGCGGCGACCCGCTGACGATGATGGCGCTGGCCATGCCGATGATCGTGCTCTACTTCCTGGCCGAGTTCTTCATGTTCATGCGTGAGAAGCGCAGGCCCGCCACCGAGGACTTCTCCCACCTGTCCGACGACGAGGCCTCCCCGCTGGTGGAGGACTCCACTTCGGTCGACGACGATCGCCCCGGGGAGGATTCCGGTTCCACGCGATAGGCGATAAGTTCCGGGCGTGTCCCCTCACATCGCCCTGCTCGTCAACCCCGCCGCACGCGGCGGCCGTACGCTGCGCCTGCTCGAACCCGTGGCGCGCCGGCTGCGCGCCGGCGGGGCCGAGCTGTCGGTGATCGTCGGCGCCGACGCCGCCGACGCCCTCGCACGTGCCTGCACCGCCGTGGCCGAGCGCCCCGACGCGCTCGTGGCCTTCGGCGGCGACGGGCTGGTCCACCTGGCCGTGCAGGCCGTGGCCGGCACCGACGTGCCGCTCGGCATCATCCCCGCGGGCACCGGCAACGACATCGCGGCCGCGCTCGGGGTGCCCTGCGCCGATCCCATGGCCGCGGCCCGCGTCGTGCTGCGCATGAAGTCGCGCCTGGTGGACGTCGCCCGGATCCGGGCCGGGCAGGCCGACGAGCTGTTCGCGGGGGTGATGTGCTGCGGGTTCGACTCGCGGGTCAACGAGCGGGCCAACCGGAAGACGTGGCCGCCGGGGATGGCGCGCTATCTGGTGGCGACGGTGGAGGAGCTGCGCTCGTTCCGGCCGATCCCGTTCCGGATGACCCTCGACGACGGTGAGGTCGTCGAACGCGAGGCCATGCTGGTGGCGGTGGCCAACACGTCCTCGTACGGGGCGGGGATGCGCGTGTGCCCCGACGCGCAGCCCGACGACGGGCTGCTGGACGTGATGATGCTGGACGCGGTGTCCAAGACCGAGTTCCTGCGGGTCTTCCCGAGCGTCTACCGGGGGACGCACGTGGGGCATCCGGCGGTGTCGGTGCGGCGGGTGCGGAGCGTGCGGCTGGAGGCCGCGGACGTCATCGCCTACGCCGACGGCGAACGCGTGGGCCCGGCGCCGGTCCAGTGCGAGGTGCGCCCGGGGGCGTTACGGGTCATCGTTTGAAATCTACATTGTAAAGGCGCCCGGCTCGGACGCCGGCTGAGGATCGGCCGGACCACTGGGGGACCGACCGGAAAGGCGATTTCGGTAGGCTGACGGGTATGACAACGCCAGCGGAACGCTATGCGGCCTTCCGTCACAAGTATGGGGACGACGGGGCCGCGGTGAGATCGTTCCGAGGTCTCTACGACTTCGAGCTGGACGACTTCCAGCTAGACGCCTGCCGCGCCCTGGAGGCCGGAGACGGCGTGCTGGTGGCGGCGCCCACGGGGTCGGGCAAGACGGTGGTCGGCGAGTTCGCCGTCCACCTGGCCTTGGAGCAGGGCCAGAAATGCTTCTACACCACCCCCATCAAGGCGCTGTCCAACCAGAAGTACAACGACCTGGTCAAGCGCTACGGCACCGCCAAGGTCGGCCTGCTGACCGGCGACAACAGCGTCAACGGCGAGGCCCCCATCGTCGTCATGACCACCGAGGTGCTGCGCAACATGCTCTACGCGGGGTCGGCGACCCTGGCGGGGCTCGGGTTCGTGGTCATGGACGAGGTCCACTACCTCGCCGACCGCTTCCGCGGCGCGGTGTGGGAAGAGGTGATCATCCACCTGCAGGAGTCGGTGCGGCTGGTGGCGCTGTCGGCGACGGTGAGCAACGCCGAGGAGTTCGGCGAGTGGCTGGGCGAGGTGCGCGGCGACACCACGGTGATCGTGGACGAGCACCGTCCGGTGCCGTTGTGGCAGCACATGATGGTCGGCAACCGCCTCTACGACATGTTCGTGAACGACGACCTGACCCCGCGCGTCAACCCCACGCTGATGCGGGTGACCCGTGACGCCGAGCGGCTGACGGAGGGGCGGGGCAGGCGCGGCTACGGCCGGCCGCAGCGTTCGCGCCCGCCGGACCGGGTGCAGGTGATCGAGAAGCTCGACGCCGAGGGGCTGCTGCCGGCGATCACGTTCATCTTCTCCCGTGCCGGGTGCGACGCCGCCGTTCAGAAGTGCCTGTACGCCGGGATCCGGCTCACGACCGACCGCGAGCGGCACGAGATCAGGCAGCTCGTGGACGAGCGCACCGCGCATCTGCCGGACGAGGACCTGGCCGTCCTGGGCTACCTGGAGTGGCGTGACTGCCTGGAGCGCGGGCTGGCCTCGCACCACGCGGGCATGCTGCCGGCGTTCAAGGAGGTCGTGGAGGAGCTGTTCACGCGCGGGCTGGTCAAGGCCGTGTTCGCGACGGAGACGCTCGCGCTGGGCATCAACATGCCGGCGCGCAGCGTGGTGATCGAGAAGCTCGACAAGTGGAACGGTGAGACCCACGCCGACCTCACGCCCGGCGAGTACACCCAGCTGACTGGGCGGGCGGGGCGGCGCGGCATCGACGTCGAGGGCCATGCGGTGGTGCTGTGGCAGCAGGGCATGGATCCGCTGTCGGTGGCGGGGCTGGCCGGCACGCGGACGTATCCGCTGCGGTCGAGCTTCCAGCCTTCGTACAACATGGCGGTCAACCTCGTCGGGCAGTTCGGCCGGGAGCGGGCCAGGACGCTGCTGGAGGAGTCGTTCGCGCAGTTCCAGGCCGACCGGGCGGTGGTCGGGCTGGCCAAGCAGCTGCGCAAGCACGAGGAGGCGCTGGAGGGCTACCAGGAGGCTATGACGTGCCACCTGGGAGACTTCCCCGAATACGCGGCGCTACGCCGCAGGCTCTCCGATCGTGAGGCCGAGCTGGCCAGGCAGCGCGGCGCCGCGCGCCGGGCGGCGGCCGTGCGGTCGCTGGAGGCGTTGCAGCCGGGTGACGTCATCCGGGTGCCGGGCGGGCGCCGGGCGGGGCTGGCGATCGTGCTCGACCCGGGCCGCAACCCGCGCGGTCAGGGGCCGAGCCCGCTGGTGCTGACGATCGGCAAGCAGATCAAGAAGCTCGACCCGGCGGACTTCCCCGTCCCGGTCGAGCCGCTGGAGAAGCTGCGCATCCCGAAGAACTTCAACGGCCGCTCGCCCAAGGAGCGCGCCAACCTCGTCTCCACGCTGCTGGCCAAGCTCGGCGACCGCGACCTGGGCAAGCCGGACAGGGCGCGTGACCACACGGTGGAGGACGACGAGGTCAACGAGCTGCGCCGGCTCATCCGCCAGCACCCGTGCCACGGCTGTGACGAGCGTGAGGACCACGCCCGCTGGGCCGAGCGCTACTACAAGCTGCTGCGCGAGACCGAGGGGCTGCGCCGCCGGGTGGAGGGGCGCTCGCACGTCATCTCGCGGACGTTCGACCGCATCTGCTCGGTGCTGGAGCAGCTCGGCTACCTCGAGGGTGAGGCCGTCACCGACGAGGGCCGCCGGCTGGGCCGCATCTACACCGAGCTCGACCTGCTGACCGCCGAGTCGCTGCGCCAGGGGCTGTGGGAGGAGCTCGACCCGGCCGAGCTGGCGGCGTGCGTGTCGGCGCTGGTGTTCGAGTCGCGGGCCGCCGATGACGCGCGCCGCCCGAAGGTGCCCGCCGGGCGGACGCAGGAGGCGCTGACGTCGATGATCCGGCTGTGGGGTGAGCTGGAGGGCATCGAGTCCGACCATGGGCTGTCCACGATCAGGGAGCCGGATCTGGCGTTCGCGTGGGCGGCGTTCCGGTGGACGAAGGGGCACGCCCTGGACGCCGTCCTGCGGGACGGGGTGAACGGCAACGAGCTGGCGGCCGGTGACTTCGTACGGTGGGTCAAGCAGCTGATGGACCTGCTCGGTCAGCTCGGGAACGCGGCCCCGCCCGGCAGCAAGATCAAGCAGACGGCGGGCAAGGCCGTCGACGCGATGCGGCGCGGCGTGGTGGCCTACTCCTCGCTCACCTGACCTTCTCGGAAAAGGTCCTACCCGCCCTCTTCGGAGGGCGGGTCCTCAGGAGTCCTTGCTGATGGCGCCGCTGATGGCGCCGATCGTCAGGAGCAGGCCCGCGACGCCCACCACGGCGCTCACGACGGTCAGGGCGGTGCCGTCGAGCACCAGGTGCAGCAGGCCGAAGTTCTTGCCGAAGAAGTGATCGGCGATGAGGCCGCCGAAGCCCTGGATCATGAGGATGACGCCGATGAATGCCATGCGCCCATGATCCCCGGCGCAGACGTCCGATCCATCGGACCAAAGTATCGGGTGACCTACACCTTGGAACCAGTTCTGAGCAGCATCCTTTGGGATTACCGTTACCCGAGTTAGCGGTTCTTTTTATTTACGGTCGATTTAACGGCGGCAGGCAACGGCCTTTGTCGGGCGGTTTCACTGGTCAAGTTCCTTTTAAAAAGGCGATATCTCGTGCTTTGTCGCTTTTCGGGTGCTAACGTGCGATTTGTGCAAGTCAGCAAACGGGGGAGGAATCATGGCTGGCTCTCAGCTCACCAGGATCGACTTCCAGCAGGGTTGCTGCCGTCGCCGTAGGCGCTGGCGTTGTGGTTGGCGCGGTTGGCGCTGCCGCTCCCGGCGCTGGTGGTGGGGGTGGTAAATCGCTCCCGTGAGAGCCGGTGGCCTGGCCGCCGGCTCTCATTGACTGTCTCCGGCCGCGAACTCGCCCCGGCGATTTCCATTCGCCGCACTTTTCGCGAGTTCTGGCCGGACACCCGCGGGTTGCGCCGCCTATTCGCGGCCGGCGTCGTGTTCGCCGTCGTGGCCGCGCTCTGCGAGGTCGCCGCGATCCGCCTGTTCGGCCACATCACCGACGAGGTGCTGACCACCCGGCGGCTGAACGAGTTCTGGGTCCCGGCGTTCGCCTGGCTCGGGCTCGCCGCGATCGCCGGGGTGACCTCCTTCGCGGCGACGTACGCCACCGCGCTGGGCGCCGAACGGTTCCTGCTGGCCCTGCGCGACCGCGTCTACGCGCACCTGCAGACGCTCGCGCCGGACTTCTCGGAGCACCGGCGCCTCGGCGACCTGATGGCACGGCTGACCGACGACATCGAGGCCATCGAGGAGCTCGTGGGGTCCGGGCTGGTCAAGGCGCTCACCACGGCGGCCAGCGTGGTGTTCTTCGCCGGGGCGGCCTTCTTCATCCGCTGGGACCTCGCCCTCGTCACGATGGCGCTGATCCCGCTGTTCCTGGTGGTGTCCAAGGTGTTCGCGGGCAGGTTCAGAACGGCCGCGGCCCGGGAGCGCTACAGCAACGGCGCCATGAACAGCGTCCTGGAGGAGGGGCTGGCCAACCAGCCGCTCGTGCAGGCGTACAACCGGCAGGAGGCCGAGTCGGGCCGCCTGCACCGGGAGGGCGGCATGTGGCTGCGCGCCAACATGTCGCAGGCCTGGCTGTCCGGCCTGTACGGGCCCACCGTCCAGGTCATCGAGACCGTCTGCCTGATCGTCGTCCTGGGGTTCGGCGCGTGGGAGATCGCCGCGGGCCGGCTGACCCTGGGCGGCCTGCTGGCCTTCGCCGCTTACCTGGCACTGCTGTACCCGGCGGTCCAGGCGCTGGGGGAGCTGGCGCTGACGGTGTCGGAGGCGGCGGCGGGGTCCGACCGGGTCATCGAGATCCTCAGGGTCAGGCCCGCCGTCACCGACGCGCAGGACGCCGTGCCCGCCGGGCGGAGCCGGGGCCTGGTCGAGTTCGACCGGGTCGCCTTCACGTACCCGAGGCGCGGGCGGCAGGTGCTGCGGGACGTGACGTTCACCGCCTCGCCCGGCAAGGTCGTCGTCCTCACCGGGCCCAGCGGGGTGGGCAAGTCCACGCTGGCCAAGCTGATGCTGCGCTTCTACGACCCGGAAGCGGGCCGCATCCTGCTGGACGGGGCCGACATCCGGCGCCTGACGCGGCAGTCGCTGCGCGAGAACATCACGATCGTGCACCAGGAGACGCTGCTGTTCTCGGCGTCCGTACGCGACAACATCGCCTACGGCCGCCCCGACGCCTCGCTGGAGGAGATCGTGCGGGCGGCGGAGGCGGCGGGGGTGCACGAGTTCGCCGAACTCCTGCCGCAGGGCTACGACACGCCGGTGGGGCAGCGGGGGCGGCTCCTGTCCGGCGGTCAGCGGCAGCGGATCGCCATCGCCAGGGCCGTGCTGCGGGACGCGCCGGTGCTGGTGCTCGACGAGCCCATGACGGGGCTGGACGAGGCCACGGCCGCGCAGGTCATGAAGCCGCTCCTGCGGCTCATGGCCGGGCGCACGACGCTCCTCATCACGCACGACCTGCGGTTCGTGCCGGAGGGGGCGCGCATCGTGGAGCTGTCGCCCGTGCACCGGGAGGAGCGCATCCGCCTCAAGCGCTTCGCCCGCGCCCACCCGCGCCCGCTGACCACCCCTCCCTGACCGACCGCCGCACCACACCCCCGAGCCCGACACCCGCCTTCTTTCCGGGGGCGGGTGTTCCGGTGTCCGGGGTCGGCGGCTGCCCGTCCTTTGGAGCGGGGTACGCACGGCGGCGTCCGGGGGTGCGCCGGGGCGGGGGAAGGATGATCGGGATGGGTGCGGGGGCGAGGGGCCGTCGATAGAATCGGAGAGATCCCTCCGGTTGTTGAAGGCAGGTTTCGTTCATGGGCGACGACCACAGCTCGGCCCGGCCGTTGCGGGCCGACGCCCGGCGGAACCGGGAGCGGGTGCTGCAGATCGCGCAGGAGGCCCTGGCCAGTGACGGCCTGACGATCTCCTTCGACGAGATCGCGCGGCGGGCCGGGTTCGGGGTGGGCACCGTCTACCGGCACTTCCCGACCAAGGAGGCGCTCTTCGAGGCGGTGCTGCTGGGGCGGATCGAGCGGTTCGTGGCCGACGCCCGCGCGCTGGCCACGGCGGAGGATCCCGAGAAGGCGCTCTTCGCCTGGTTCGCCAAGGTGGTCGAGCAGGCGTCGGGGAACCAGGCGCTGTGCGACATGCTCGACAGCGGGGCCGGGATGAGGGTCTCGTTGCAGGACGATCTCGGCAGGGCCGTCGCCCGATTACTGGTCCGGGCGCAGCGGGCCGGGGCGGCGCGCGGGGATCTGGCGGGGGAGGACGTGCTGGATCTGCTGCGCGGGTGCCTGGTGGCCGAGCGCCGGGCGCGGGCCAGAGGGGCCTCGGTACGGATGGTGGACGTGATCTGCGACGGGATGCGGGTGAAAGGGGCCTGAGCCTCATGGCGGGAGACTGACCGGCCGGTCAAAGCGGTGTCGTCATTCGTTCACGGAACGTCACCTTCGGGGCAGTTTTTCGGCGGATGTTGCTGGAAATCCCCATGTCAGAGACATCCTCGGACGCACTCGCCGAGGCCCCCCTCGGCCGCGTGGCGTCCGCCGGCCCCGTTCGGAGGTAGCCACCACATGTTCGCCCTTGTCGCCGCACTGCTGTTCGTGCTCGCCCTCGTCTTCGAGATCGCCGGCCTCGCGGTCGGCAGCGTAGTCACGGTCGCCACGCTCGGCACCGCCGGGCTGCTCTGCGTCGCGCTCCACCTCATGGGTGTGGGCGCGGGGTGGAGTCTGCTGAAGAAGTGAAGCCCAAGAAGTGAAGCCCGGTGCGGGGCCGCGCGCGGAACATGCCGTGCGCGGCCCCGCGGGTCGCCCGAGGTTCACGTCGCCAGGGTGAAGCGGACCTCGCGGGTGGCCGGGTCCGCCTGCGTGAGGCGTACCGTGACCTGCTCGCCGAGGGGGAGCGGCCCGTCGCAGCGGGCGATCACGGCCGGGTCGGCGAGCTGCACCTGCCCGCCCCCGCGGCGCTCGTCCACGTCGATCACGACCGCGTCGAACGCCTGCCCGATCCGCTCCCGCAGCAGGAACGCCTCCACCAGGTCCACGCACGCCCGCTCCACCGCCCCGGCGCGCCGGCCGGTCGAGCCCATGACGGCGGGCAGGGCCGCCAGGCCCGCCCGGACGTCGAACGGCACCGGCACGCCCGCCGCGACCGCCAGGCACACCTCGGTCGCGTACCGGTCGACCAGGCGCCGCAGGGGCGCCGTGACGTGCGCGTACGGCGCCGCCACCGCAGCGTGCTCGGCCAGCGCGGGCGGCGCGCCGTCGAAGGCCACGTAGCCCGCGCCGCGCAGCAGCACCTTCGACTCGTGCAGGAACGCCGCCTGCTGCGGGTTCTTGGGGTCCAGGTCGTGCACCACGGCGCCGTAGGCGGCCCCGTCGGGCCAGGGGACGTCCAGCGCCCGGGCGACCCTGCGGACCTTCGCCAGGTCGTCGGCGTGCGGCCGGGGCAGCACGCGCAGGATGCCGATCTCGGCGTCGAGCATCATCGAGGCCGCGGCCATGCCGGTCAGCAGGGAGATCTGCGCGTTCCACGCCTCGGCGGGCAGCGGCAGCCGGAACTCCAGCCGGTAGGCGCCGTCGCCGTCGGAGACCACCTCCTGCTCGGGGGTGGGCAGGGTGACGCCGCCGCGCTCGCGTTCGAGGGCCAGCCGCAGGCGGCCGATCTCGGCCAGCAGCCCCAGGACGCCGTCGGCGGTGCCGGTGTCGACGGCCGCCTGCACGTAGGCGTAGTCGAGGCGTTCGCGGCTGCGGACGAGCGCGCGCTGCACGTCGGCGCCGACCATGCGGCCGTCGGCGTCGAGGTCGATGCGCCAGACCGCGGCCGGCCGCAGCGCGCCGGGCAGCAGGCTGGCCGCGTCCTCCGACAGGACCTTGGGGTGCAGCGGCACCTTGCCCGCGGGAAGGTAGACGGTCTCGCCCCTGGTGCGGGCCTCGCCGTCGATGAGGCCGCCCGGCCGGACGAACGCGCCGACGTCGGCGATCGCGTACCAGACGCGGTAGCCGGCGCGCAGCCGCTCCAGGTGCACGGCCTGGTCGAGGTCCATCGAGCCGGGCGGGTCGATGGTGACGAACGGTACGTCGGACAGGTCTTCGGCGTCGAGCCGCGGCACCCGCGCCACCCACGCGGCCTCGTCGAGCACGGCGCGGGGGAAGTCGTCCGGCAGGTCGAGCTCCCGCCTGACGCGTTCGAACCCGTCCTCCAGCTTCAGGGGTATCTGATCGGGAACCTGAATCACGCCTGACAACCTACAGGTGGCGGGTGTTCAGGTGAGGCGCGCCTCCAGGCCGGTGAGGCGCAGCAGCCGCCGGATGGCGGGCGGGACGCCCGTGAGGCGCAGCGGGGTCTGCTGGGCCTGGGCGTGGTTGCGGGCGCAGACGAGGATGCCGAGCCCGGCGGCGTCGATGAAGGTCAGCCGGCTCACCTCGATGACCAGCGCGACCTGCTTGTGCGGGGCGCGTCCGGCCTCCTGCAGCAGGTCGAGCAGGTGGGCGCGGAGTTGTTCGGTGGTGGCGATGTCGAGCTCGCCGGACACGCTGACGGTCAGGCTCCCGTTGCGGCGGGTGGTGGTCAGCTGTAGTGGCTCCATGAATCGGCTCCGCGCTCTGTCAGGGCCGGGAACCTCCTGCCGGTTGCGCGGGCCAGCCCTTGCGTTGGGCACTTGTTGCCATGAAGGCGTCACTGAGAGCGACAGTGTTGGCTCTGAGTGTACATGTCTGTTCAGGGCTGAACAGACATGCGGGGGACAGGACTAATCCCCCAGGACAACAATTCCGGTTACCAGATGTAAAAACATCACACCATCAGCGGACTTCCAGCCCGAGAAGGATGAGATCGCACAAAGCGGTGAAGTCATCCTCGATGCCCGGCCGGCTCCATTCGGCGGCGTGCGCCGGGTTGTGGAAGCGTACCGCCGCGTCGAAGACGGCGCGGGCCGTGGCGGCGGGGTCGGGGGCGGCGAACTCGCCCCGCTCGAGCCCGGCGTCCAGGATCTGCCGGATCTGGCCGACCAGGTCGGCGACGTGCCCCTCGACGACCTGGCTGGACTCGGTCACCAGCGCCACGTACGTGGCGAACAGCTCGGGGTCGTCGAGCGCCCGCTTGCGCTTGGAGCGGAACAACGCGCCCAGCCATTCGCGCAGCCGCACGCCAGCCGGGGCGTCAGAGGCCAGCACGGTGGCCAGCTCGGCGTGCGACTGGTCGAGCCAGCGCTGGGTCACAGCCTCGCGCAGGGCCGTCTTGCTGGGGAAGTGCCGGTAGACGCTGCCGTGGCTGACGCCGAGCGCCCGGGCGACGTCGACGACCGTGGCCTTGGCCGGACCGTAGCGGCGCAGGACGTCCTGGGCCGCGGCGAGGATCTGGTCCGGTGTCAGGATGCCATCTGTCACCTTTCCAATTCTGTCAGCCGCCCGGGTATACACGACCCACGGGTGCGGCCAGCCACATTTGCAGAAATTTGTGCATTCATCCGGTCGGAGCACACTACGCTGCTACCGCTGGCAGGTACGAGGGGAAAGCAAACAACATCGTGTGGATCGCAGTCGTGGCGCTGGCCGCCATTGTCGTGGGGGCGATGGTCTGGTGGTTCCGCCGTGACCCGGCCGGCAGTGCCGCCGGTGCCGCCTCCACCACGGTCGAGGCGGACATGGACCTCGGGATCCCGGCGGAGGTCGAGCCCGCGTTCATGGAGGGTCTGCGGGCCTACCCGCTGCGGGTGAGTGGCCGGCGGGGGGTGCTCACGACGTACGAGCCGCCCCGGCTGATCTCGCTGCACCTGCTCGCCGACGCCTTCGCGGCCAGGGGGGACGCCGCGCTGCACGATCCGCAGGGCACGGTCGTGGCCCTGATCGCGCACCTCGGGGCGGTGGAGCGGCCGGGCGTGCTGCACCTGCGCGAGGACTGGCTGGACGGCGAGGTGGACGGCATGGACCGGGCCGCCTTCGCCGAGGCGGTGCGCGAGGCCGTGTCCGGCGAGTGCCCCTGGTCGGCCGAGCCCGCCATTGGAGCGTTGCAGGTCACCGTGCGTGAGACCAACACGATGATGCTCGACCTGGCCAGGGTGCTCGAGCTGTACCGGGAGGCCCGGGAGAAGCAGCCCGAGGCCGCGGCCGGGGAGCTGCTGCGCGAGGTCGCGCCGCGCCTGATCGCCGCCGGTGGGCCGGGGCTCACCTGGACGAAGCCGCCCACGCAGGCGGACCTGCGCGTCGTGCTCGGCAGCACGCCCGAGCCCGCCTGACGTCCTGCTCCACGGCGGATATCCGCAGGTCAGTACGGCTCCGCACAGCGTGGAATCCCGGCTGTGCTGAAAGTTTCACCGTCAGGATCGTCAACGCCAACGGCGGCAAGTGCCTCAACACCAAGGACAACGCGACCTCCTCCGGCGCCCTGGTGCAGCAGAACTCCTGCGACTCCGTGGCCACCAAGCAGTGGCGGCTCGTCCCCGCCGGCGGCAACCCGACCAACCCGCCCACCGATCCACCGCCGACCACGCCTCCGGGCAACGCGAACGGGCTGGTCGGCTGGGCCACGCAGGGCGGCGGCACGACGGGCGGCGGCAACGCCTCGCCGGTCACCGTCACCAGCGCCTCGGCCCTGACCAGCGCGCTGTCGGCGAGCGGCGCCTCGGTGATCCGGGTGTCGGGCACGATCTCCTGCTCGGGCATGCTGAAGGTGGCCTCGAACAAGACGGTGCTCGGCAACTCGGGCGCGACGATCGCGGGCTGCGGGTTCAACATCTCCCAGGCCTCGAACGTGATCGTCCGCAACCTCACCTTCCGCGACTGGGGCGACGACGCGATCAACGTCCAGTACTCGACCCGGGTCTGGCTCGACCACAACTCGTTGAGCCACGGCTACGACGGCGCCATCGACATCAAGCGGGCCAGCGACTACGTCACCGTCTCGTGGAACAAGTTCTCCAACCACGACAAGACCATGCTGCTCGGCCACAGCGACGACAACGGCGGCGAGGACCGCGGTCACCTGCGCGTGACGTACCACCACAACTGGTTCGACGGCACCAACCAGCGCCACCCGCGCGTGCGGTTCGGCAACCCGGTGCACGTCTACAACAACTACTACGGCAGCGTCGGCAGCTACGGCGTGGCCTCCACCGAGGGCGCGGGCGTGCTCGTCGAGGGCAACTACTTCGAGAACACCCAGGACCCGTTCCACCTGGGCGAGGGTGACTCCGGCCCCGGCACGCTGGTCGCGCGCAACAACCACTTCGTCAACTCCGGCAGCGGCCAGAGCGGCGGCAGCGTCGGCTCGATCCCCTACTCCTACTCGCTCGACACCGCCTCCACCGTCAAGTCCGTCGTCACCTCGGGCGCCGGCGCCGGGCGGATCTCCGTCTGACGCTCACCCCCCTCGCGGCCCCTCCGGCTCCCGCCCCGGAGGGGCCGCCCCATGATCGAGGCAAGTGTGCTGTTCATGTAGGTTCGCGTCGTAACGCCGAGCTGAACGAGGAGCCTGACTTGTCACCCCTCATCCTCTCCGCCGCGGGGGCCGCCCTGGTGCTGGACGCCTCGGGCCCCGGCCTGCCGCGCGTGCGCCACTTCGGCGCCGACCTCGGGTCCGCGACCGGCGCCGACCTGACGCCCGCGCTGGCCTCCCTCACCGCCGCGCCGCCGCTGCTGCCCGCCCAGGGAGACAGCTGGTACGGCAGGCCGGGATTGTCGGGCGGCCGGGACGGCGAACACTGGCCGGTGCGCTGGACGCTGGACCGGCTCGACGTGGACGCGACGCCCGGTCAGGGCGGCACGGTCACCGTCGCGGCCTCCGACGCCCGCGCGGGCCTGGAACTGGTCAGCGAGCTGGCCATGGACGCCGGCGGCCTGGTGACGATGCGGCACACGCTGACGAACACCGCCGCCGCCCCATACCGGCTGGAAGGGCTGGTCTGCGCGCTGCCGGTGCCGGCGCGCGCCGGTGAGCTGCTGGACTTCACCGGGCGGTGGGCGCTGGAGAAGGTGCCGCAGCGCACGGCGTTCGGGTACGGCGTGTGGTCGCGGGAGAACCGGCGCGGCCGGACCGGGCACGACGGCACGGGGCTGCTGGTGGCCGGGACCGCGGGGTTCGGGTTCCGGGGCGGCGAGGTGTGGGGGGTGCACGCGGGCTGGAGCGGCAACCACCTCCACTACGCCGAGCGGCTGGCCGAGGGCCCGGCGCTGGTGGCGGCGGGCGAGCTGCTGGAGCCCGGCGAGATCGTGCTGGCCGAGGGGGAGAGCTACCGCACGCCGCTGGTGTACTTCACCTGGTCGGGCGGCGGGCTGGACGCGGCGAGCACGCGGCTGCACGACCACCTGCGCGCCGCCCGCCCGCTGGGGGTCCGCCCGGTCACGCTGAACAACTGGGAGGCCACCTACTTCGATCACGGCCTCGACCGGCTGCTGGAGCTGGCCGACAAGGCCGCGGCGGCGGGGATCGAGCGGTTCGTGCTCGACGACGGCTGGTTCCGCCACCGCCGCCATGACCGGGCCGGGCTCGGCGACTGGTACGTCGACGAGGGTGTCTGGCCGGACGGCCTGAACCCCCTCGCCGAGCACGTGCGCAAGCTCGGCATGCAGTTCGGGCTGTGGTTCGAGCCGGAGATGGTCAACCCGGACTCCGACCTGCTGCGCGCGCACCCCGACTGGATCCTCGGGCAGGCCGGGCGCGTGCCGCCGCCGCAGCGCAACCAGCAGGTGCTCGACCTGGCCAGGCCCGAGGCGTACGACTACCTGCTGGAGCGGCTGGACAGCCTGGTGAGCGAGTACGCGCTCGACTACATCAAGTGGGACCACAACCGCGACATCGCCGAGCCGGTGCACGACGGGGTGCCCGGGGTGCACGCGCAGACGCTGGCGGCCTACCGGCTGCTGGACGAGCTGCGGGCCCGCCATCCCGGGCTGGAGATCGAGTCGTGCTCGTCGGGCGGCGCCCGCGTCGACTACGGCGTCCTGGCGCGCACCGACCGGGTGTGGACGTCCGACTGCAACGACGCGCTCGACCGGCAGGCGATCCAGCGCTGGACCGGGCTGCTCGTGCCGCCGGAGCGGATGGGCAGCCACGTCGGCGCGCCGCAGGACCACAGCACGGGCCGGTCGCTGCCGCTGGCCTTCCGGGCCGCGACCGCGCTGTTCGGGCACATGGGCGTGGAGTGGGACCTGACCTCGGCGAGCCAGGTGGAGCTGGAGGAGCTGGCCGAGTGGATCGCCCTGCACAAGCGGCTGCGGCCGACGCTGCACGCCGGGCGGGTGGTGCGGGCCGACCATCCGGACCCGTCGGCGCTGCTGCACGGGGCGGTGCTGCCGGAGCGCGGAGTGTTCGCGTTCGTCCAGCTCACCTCCAGGGTCGCGATCGGGCCCGCGCCGCTGCGGCTGCCCGGGCTCGACCCGGCGGCGACGTACGAGGTGCGGGTCGCGGGCCCCAAGCCCCGCGCGGCCGGGCTGCCGGAGTGGACCTCGGGCCCGGTGCGGCTGAGCGGCGCGGTCCTGGGCGAGCTGGGGCTGCCCGCTCCCGTGCTGCGGGCCGAGTCGGCGCTGGTCTTCGAGGTCGAGCGGGTGTAAGGGGCCCGTCATGAACGGGCCATGCGGTTAGGGCGGTTTAATGCCGCCGCAACCGCGCCGTTCGTGATCGGGAAACACGCCCCGCAGACACTGGGGTGCATGAGCGATGCACCGAAGGTGATGAACGGTAATCGGCGCTCCTGGCGGCGAGAGATCGTCGAGCTGGCCGCGCTGTTCCTCGCGGTCGGCCTGGCGCACCTGCTCGCGACCCTGCTCGGCCACCGCGAACCGGGTCCGGTCGTGATGGTCGGGCTGGGGGCGGCGTTGATCGTGGGGGCGGCGGTCCACAAGCGGATGGGCCACCGCCCCGTACGCAAGGTCCCCGCGCTGCCCGTGGGGGAGGGCGCGGGGGCGGCCATGGTGCTGTGGCGCATCCGCATGCGGGTGGTGGAGCGGCCGGGGCGGCTCGCCTCGGTCGCGGGGGCGTTCGGGCGGCTGGGCTGCAACATCCTGGCGCTGCACATCGCGCCGACCGGCAGCAGCGCGATCACGCCCGCGGGGTGTGACGCGCTGGACGAGTTCGTCATCGAGGCGCCGCCGGGGCTGGCGCTGGAGGCGCTTTCCGGGGCGTTGACGGAGGCGGGCGGGCATGACGTCGTGATCGTGGCCGCGCAGGTCAAGGACCTCACCGATCCCGGTGTCCAGGCTCTGGTGCTGGCTCAGCGGGTGAGCGCGGACCCGGACCGGCTGCCCGAGGCGATGGGGGAGCTGCTGCGGGTGCCGGAGGTGGAGTGGCGGCGGCCGGGGGACACGGTGGACGAGGGGGCCGAGCTCAACACCACGATGGTGATCTCGGTCAATCCGGACCGGGCGCTGCTGATCCGGCGTCCCGAGCTGCCGTTCACGCCGACGGAGGCGGCCCGTGCGGCGGCCCTCACCGCCACCGCCCGCCAGGCCCGCTACAGCGGCTCACCCTGACCCGGTGGCCCGCCCCGGGGGTGGGGGCGGGTTCTTCCGGCGCCGTGTGGGGTGGTGCCGGAAGAACCCGCGGGGGTCAGACGGTGGACTCCTTGGCCCAGCGTTCCAGGCCGGAGGCGTCGATGGGCAGGGCGTCCGACAGGATCTCCGCGCCGGACGGCGTCACCAGCAGGTCGTCCTCGATCCGCACCCCCACCCCGCGCAGCTCCGGCGGGACCGTGAGGTCGTGGGCGTGGAAGTACAGGCCGGGCTCGACGGTGAGCACCATCCCCGGCGCCATGGCGGCCCCGTGGTAGGCCTCCGGGCGGGACTGGGCGCAGTCGTGCACGTCCAGGCCCAGGTGGTGGCCGATGCCGCAGATCAGGTAGCGGCGGTGGTGCTGGCCGGTGTCCGACAGGGCCTCGTCCACCGAGACCGGCAGCAGCCCCCAGTCGTCCAGCCCGCGCGCGATGACCTCCATCGCCGCGTGGTGGAAGTCGGTGAAGCGCCGGCCGGGGCCGACCGCGGCCAGGCCCGCCCGGTGCGCCTTCTCCACCAGGTCGTGCACCTGCCGCTGGGCGGGGGAGAAGGCGCCGGAGGCGGGGAAGGTGCGGGTGACGTCGGCGGTGTAGTGGCTGCGGACCTCCACGCCCATGTCGAGCAGCAGCAGCTGGTCCGGCAGGACGGGTCCGTCGCAGCGCACCCAGTGCAGGGTGGGGGCGTGCGGGCCGCTGCCGACGATGGTGGCGTAGCCGGGGCCGTTGCCGTACGCCCTGGCGTAGCGGTCGAACGTGCCCTGCAGCCACCGCTCGCCCGCCCCCTCGATCGCCGCCGGGACCTCGGCCAGCACGGCCGCGAAGCCCTCGACCGTGCGGTCCACGGACTCGCGCAGCTGGCCGATCTCCCACTCGTCCTTGATCATGCGCAGTTCGGCCAGCACCCGGGGGAGCTCCTCCACCGGTTCGGAGGTCTCCGTGAACTCCGACAGCGGCTTCACCGCGACCCCGAGCGCCGCCGACCACTCGGCGAGGGACGGGGACGGGCCCACCCACAGCTCCCCGTACGCCGCGTCGGCGAAGAAGCCGGTGTCGCCGGGGCGGGCGGGCGGCGGCAGGTAGAGGGTGGCGGCGCCGTCAGCGATCACGGCGACGGCGTTCTCCATGGCGCAGCCGGTGAGCCAGTAGAAGTCGCTGTCCACGCGGAAGTCGTAGGCGGTGTCGTTGCTGCGTACCGGAGCCCGGCCCGCCTTCACCACCACGGTCCTGCCGGGCAGCGCGGCGGCCAGGCGCTCGCGGTGCGCGGCGGCCGCCTCGGCCGCCCCGGGCACGAGGTCGGGGGTACGGGCGGGGGCGTCCCAGCCCTGGGCGATGAACTCGCGGAACGCGGGGACCTCTGTCAGCTTGGGGGGTCTGCCGTCACTCACTGGTGATTCCTCCTCCTATGTCGCGCACCAGTCCGGTCAGGCGGGCGAAGACGCGCTCCTCGCCGATGCCGTCGTGCTCGTACTCGTTGGTGACCCAGGCCTGCGTGTTGCCCACCCTGGAGGCGGTGTCCAGCTGCAGTCCCGAGTCGACGTACATGTCGTCGAAGTACACGGCCGCCGCCACCGGCACGTCGTTGGCCGCCAGGCGGTCCAGGTCGTACAGCGCCGGCCACTCGGCCCGCTCGGCGAGCAGGTCGACGGCGGCGCGGAAGGGGCGCAGCGCGCGGATCTCCGCGAACATCCACGGATAGATCATCTCGCCGGTGAACAGCAGCGGCCGGGCGTCCTCGGCGAAGGCGGGGTGGTTGGCGCGCTCGCGCTGCGCCGCCCAGGCGGTCGCGCCGGGACCGGAGCCGTAGATGCTCTCCTGCAGCGCGGCGAACAGCGGGTTGTCGGCGTAGGAGGAGCGGGTCAGCACCTGGTGCAGGAACGTCTCCGGCAGTTCCCCTCCTTCCAGCAGGGCTTCGTCGAGCAGCCAGTGCATGCGCTCGTACCCCGGCTTCATGCCGAAGTCGATCCCCAGCGACTGCAGCCGCCGCACGGTGAGCGTGTCGCCGTCGGGCAGCAGCACGTCGCCGTAGGCCAGCCGGTCGGCCAGCCGGGCCACCGTCTCGGCGTGGTGCGGGTAGCGGCGGTAGAACTCGGCGTTCTTGGCCGCGACCCGGGGATAGGTGCGCCGGTAGACCTCCGACGCGTCGGGGTCCACGGAGGGCAGCCCGCCCGCCACGTAGCAGGCGCTCAGCCCTTCGGGCGCCTGCGACAGGTACGTCAGCGTCAGGAAGCCGCCGTAGCTCTGCCCGAGCGTCGACCAGCGCCGCCCGCCGAAGACGGTCTTGCGCAGGTGCTCGGCGTCGGCCACGATCGAGTCCGCGCGGAAGCGGGCCAGGTAGTCGGCGCCCTCCTGCGGGTCGAGCGCGCTCATCACCCGCCCGTCGATCCGCGAGCTGCGGCCCGTGCCCCGCTGGTCGAGCAGGATCACCCGGTACTTCTCCAGCGCCTGGCCGAGCCAGCCCGACGTGCCGACGGGACGCGGCCCCTTGCCGCCGGGCCCGCCCTGCAGGTAGAGCAGGCACGGCAGGTCGTGGCCGTCCCGGGTGGGGTCCACGAGCTCCCTGGCGAAGACCCTGATCGTGGCCTCCGGGTCCGACCAGTCGAGGGGCACCTCCACGACGTGGTCGCGTACCCGCATCCCCGGGATCGTGTAGGTCGCGGTGATCACAGCTTCTCCCTCCTGCGGCGGTCCCACTCCGGGTTGATGCGCGGGATGGCCGCCAGCAGCGTACGCGTGTAATCATGCCGGGGCTCGCCGAAGACCTGCTCGGCGTCCCCCAGTTCGACGATCTGCCCCTTGCTCATCACCGCGACCCGCTGCGCGATCTGCCGGACGACGGCCAGGTCGTGGGCGATGAACACGTAGCTGAAGCCGCTCTCGCGCTGCAGCCGCCGCAGCAGCTCGATCACCTGTGCCTGCACCGACACGTCCAGCGCCGAGACGGCCTCGTCGCAGATCACGAGCTTGGGGTTGACGGCCAGCGCGCGGGCGATGCCAATGCGCTGCGCCTGCCCGCCGGAGAACTGCGCGGGGTAGCGCAGCGAGTGGTCGGGGTTCAGGCCGACCCGCTCCATCAGCTCCTTGGCGTGCGCCCGCCGCCCGCCGTCGGGCGCGATGCCCTGGTAGTCCAGCGGCGCCATCAGGATCCGCTCCACCGTGTGGCGGGGGTTGAGCGAGGAGAACGGGTCCTGGAAGACGACCTGGACGTTGGCGCGGAAGCGGGCCAGCGCGGCCCCCTTGGCGTGGGTGACGTCCTCGCCGTCGAACTCCAGCGTGCCCTCGCTCGGGTCCATCAGCTTGGCGATCATCCGGGCGGTCGTCGACTTGCCGCTGCCGGACTCGCCGACCACGGCCAGCGTCTCGCCGAGCCGTACCTCGAAGCTGACCTGGTCGACCGCCGTGAACTCGGCCTTGGCGCCCAGTGGGCCGCGCGAGACGAACCGCTTGGTCAGGTCCTTGGCCCGCAGCAGCGTCATGCCTTCACCTCGCCGTCTACTGGATCGTCGATGCGCGGGATGCTCTCCAGCAGCATCCGGGTGTACTCGTGGCGCGGCTCGGCGAAGACCTGCTCGGCCGTGCCGTACTCGACCTGCTCGCCCTGCCGCATCACCAGCACGCGGGTGGCGATCGAGCTGATCACGGCCAGGTCGTGCGTGATGAACACCATGCCCATGCCGCGCTCCTGCCGCAGGCCGGCCAGCAGCTTCAGGATCTGCGCCTGCACGGTCACGTCCAGGGCCGTGGTCGGCTCGTCGGCGATCAGCAAAGCCGGCGAGCACACCAGGGCCATCGCGATCATGATGCGCTGCCGCTGCCCGCCGGAGAACTGGTGCGGGTAGTAGCCCACCCGCCGCTCCGGTTCCGGCAGGCCCACCTGCCGCAGCGCCTCGACCGCGACCTTCCGCGCCTGCGCGCGCGAGCCGCCGCGGTGGGCGCGGTACATCTCCTCGATCTGCAGGCCGACCGTGTAGTACGGGTTCAGGGACGACAGCGGATCCTGGAAGATCATCGACATCTGGTCGCCGCGCAGCCGCCGCAGCTCCCGGTCCGGGCGGCCGAGCAGCTCCGTGCCGTCCAGCCGGATGCTCCCGCTGGTCCTGGCGCCCTTGGGCAGCAGTCCCATGACCGCCAGGCTGGTCATGGACTTGCCGGACCCGGACTCGCCGACGATCCCGACGGTCTCGTCCCGTCCGATGGTGAAGGACACGCCCTTGACCACGTCCACCGGGCCGCGCGTGGTGGGGAAGGTGACGGTGAGGTCCTCCACGACAAGCAGGTCGCTCATTTCGCCGTGATCCTCACTCTCGGGTCCAGCATCGTGTAGACGAGGTCCACCACCAGGTTGCCGACCACCACGAAGAACGCCGCCAGCAGCGTCACCGCCATGATCACCGGCTGGTCGTTCTTGTCGATGGAGTCGGCCGCCATCTTGCCGACCCCGTTCAGCCCGAACACCTTCTCGGTGATCAGCGCGCCGCCCAGCAGCGCGGCGAAGTCCATGCCGAAGATCGTGGCGATGGGCGTCAGCGCCGGGCGCAGGGCGTGCCTGCGCAGAGTCAGGGCCGGGCTCAGTCCTTTGGACCGGGCCGTGCGCATGAAGTTCTCGGCGAGGGTGTCGATCACGTTCGCCCGGGTGAGCCGCGCGTACAGGCAGGCGTAGACGGTGGCCAGCACGACCCACGGCATCAGGTACGACTGGAACCACACCACCGGATCGTCGGCGAACGCCACCGCCTGCGGGAAGGGCAGCACCTGCAACTGCACCACCAGCACGTACTGCAGCGCCAGCGCCAGCACGTAGTTGGGGACGCTGGAGCCGCCCAGCGCCAGGCCCATGGCCGTGCGGTCCCACCAGGTGCCCTCCTTGACCGCGCTGACCAGGCCGGCGACGATCCCGATGAGCAGCCACAGCACCGCGGCCCCGATCGCGACCGTGGCGCTGACCGGCAGCCGCTCGACCACCATGTCCCACACGGACTGGCCGGTCTGGAAGCTGTAGCCCAGGCACGGAGCGGCGCAGTGCACCAGATTCGCGCCCTCGCCGTAGTCACGCCCGGCGAAGATCCCGACGAGGAAGGCGAAGAACTGCGTCAGCAACGGCTCGTCCAGGCCCAGCACGGCGTGGATCTGGTCGATACGCTCGGACGTGCACGTCTTCCCGCAGATCATCACCGCAGGGTCGGGCTGGAGCGTGAAGAAGATGATGAACGTGAACAGGCACACCAGGAAGAGGACCAGCAGCACCCCGCCGAGCCGCCCGGCGATGTAGCGCGCCATCATGAGGCCTCCCCGGCGTCGAGCGTGGCCCGCAGTCGGTCGCCGAGCACCGTCAGCGACAGCACGGTGAGGAACAGGAGAATGCCGGGGATCACGAAGTACATCGGATCGACGGCGTACCACCCGACCGAACTCGCGATCATCTGGCCCCACGACGGCGTCGGCGGTGTCACGCCGACGCCGAGGAACGACAGCCCCGCCTCGGTGCCGACGTAGCCGGGCACGGACAGGGTGGTCATCACGATCAGCGAGCTGCGCAGGTTCGGCAGGATCTCCTTGAACACCAGCGCGCTCGTGGAGGCGCCCGACGCGCGGGCGGCCTCCACGAACTCCCTGTTCACCAGCGTCATCGTCTGCCCGCGCACCACCCGCGCCAGGTACGGCCAGCCGAAGAAGCTGATCACCAGGACCAGCAGCACCGGCCGGTTCCCCTGCGGCAGCGACGACAGGATCGCGATCATGAAGATGAGCGCGGGGAAGGCCATGAGGAAGTCCATGACCCGGCAGATCACCTGGTCCACCCAGCCCTGGTAGAACCCGGCCAGCATGCCCAGCACCACGCCCAGCAGGGTCGTCAGCGCCGTGGCGGAGGCCGCGATCAGCAGCGAGACGCGCGCGCCGTAGGCGATGCGGGCCAGGATGTCGCGGCCGTTCTGCGGCTCGACGCCGAGCAGGTGGTCGGCGCTGATGCCGCCGAGGGACCCGCGCGGCACCCCGCCCAGGTCGGTGTTGACGGCGGCGGTGTCGAAGTCGTTCGGGCCGTGGCCGGTGATCGCGCTGATCAGCGGCGCGCCGATCGCCATCAGGACGATGAGCGCGAGGAACGCGGTGCTCAGCACCGCGCCCTTGTCATGCAGCAGCGCGCTCGTGACCCGTGCCCTCGACGTGCTCGGGGAGTAAGCGACGACGGCCATCTACTTCGTCGGCTTCGCCAGGCCGACGGAGATCAGGTCGATGCCGCCGGAGAAGGAGTTGGACTGGTAGGCGCCCGCGATGTTCGAGCCGACGAGGAGGATGAGCTTCTCGTAGGCCAGCGGGACGATCGGCGCCTCCTTCATGATCTGCTTGTCCAGCTCGCCGTAGGCCGCGTTGGCCGCCTGCACGTCCGTCATCGCGGCGATCTCGTCGATCCGCTGGTTGATGCCCTTGTCGTTGATCTGCGCGAGGTTGGCGTTGCCCTTGTCGGTGATGTTGCGGCCGTCGAACAGCGGGGGCAGGAACGTCGCGCCGGAGGCCCAGTCAGGGCACCAGCCGGTGACGGCGGCGTCGTGCTGCTGCGCCGGGGTGCCGATGACCTCGTAGTACGTCGAGGTGTCGATGTTGTTGATCTTGACGTCGATCTTCACCTGCTTGAGCGCGTCCTGGATCGCCACCGCCACCGCGGCCATCTTCGGGTCCGGCCGGGTGTCGAGCGTCAGCGTGAACCCGTTTGCCTGGCCGGCCTCGGCCAGCAGCTTCTTGGCCTCCTCGGGGTTGTACGGGTACGCGTCGTAGTCGACCCGGCCCGCGACCGTGGGCGGCTGGATCGAGGTGCCCTTGGCGGCCAGGGCACCGCCGCCCATGCCCGCGACCACGGTGTCCTTGTTGATCGCCAGGTTGATCGCCTGGCGCACGCGCACGTCGTTCAGGGGCTTCTTGGTGGTGTTCAGGCCCATGTACGTGGTGCAGCCGTTGAGCCCGGCCAGCGTGCGCTGCTTGATCTGCGGCGCCTGCACCCGCGCCACGGTCGCCGCCTGGATCGACGGGCCGATGGCGTCGGTGTCGGTGCCCTGCCCGGCCAGCATGCGCTCGTCGATGGTGGCCGCGTCGAGGCCGAACGTCCACTCGAACGCGTCGGGCTTGGCCGCCCGGACGGTGTCGGTCTCACGCTTCCACTGCGGGTTGCGCTCCAGCTTCAGCGACACGCCGCGCTGGTAGCTCGCCACCTTGTACGGCCCGCTCGCGATCGGCTTGGTGTCGAAGGCCGCGCCCGCCCCCGTGCCCTTGGGGAAGGGGGTGAAGTTGGCCAGCGCCAGCGCGCTCGGGAAGTCGGCGTAGGGCTTCTTCAGGTGGAAGACGACCGTCTTGTCGTCGGGCGTCTCGATGGTCTTCAGGTCGCCGTCCAGGTACGGGCCCTTGTAGTCCTTGGGCGCGTCCAGCAGCAGCTTCCCGTACGGAGAGCCGATCCCGGCCTCCGGGTCGAACGTGCGCGAGAAGCCGAACTTCACGGACTCGCTGTTGATCGGCGAGCCGTCCTCGAAGAACAGGTTGTCCTTGAGCTTGAACGTCCACGTCTTGCCGCCGTCCGACGGCGTGCCGGTGTCGGTGGCCAGGTCGGGCACGATCTTCGTGCCCTCGGCCCCCGGACCCGCGCCGAACATCGTCAGCCCCCGGTAGATGAGCCGGTAGAAGTTGTTCACTCCACCGTCGAAGCCCCGCGTCGGGTCCAGATGGGAGAAATCCGCCTTGTTCAGGATGCGCACGGTGCCGCCCGTCGCGGCCGGCGCGCCGGGCCCGCCCGAGGCGCCCGTGCCCGTGCCCGCGCCGGGGGCCGCCGCGCCGCCGCCCCCGCCACAGGCGCTGAGCGCCAGCACGGTGGTCATGGTGACGCTCGCGAGCGCCGCCGATCTCCTCATCATGATGCCTTCTTTCCGTTGGTCCAGGGGGTCCTGACCCAGACCCGCATGGCTTGGGGGCCGCGGTTGCCCCACAGGAAGTAGGGGACGAAGGTCGCCGCGGCCCTCGTCTCCGGGAGCGCCTCGTGCAGAGGGAGCTCGGGGTAGAGCTCGGCGGTGGGCGGGGGAGCCGCGTCCGCCTCCACGCGCAGCACGACGGCCGCGTCGCGGCGCTCGGTGTGCGCGTTAACAACGTCGTGGGCGCCGACGAGCAGGTCGTCGACGGGGGCCTGCGGGCTGTCGTGCTGCTCGACGCAGTAGACGAGCGGCCCCCGGGCCAGGCTGACCGCGCCCCGGGTGGCGTCCAGGTAGGGGTGCGAGCCGTGCGCCCGGACCGGCATGGGCAGGGTGAGGCGCACCTCGTCGCCCGGCGACCACGTGCGGTGCAGGGTGACCCAGCCGCCGGACTCCGGCGCGTCGCAGGGCTCGCCGTTGACGGTGACGGTCACGTTCCTGGCCCAGCCGGGGACGCGCAGCACCAGCCCGTACGGCCCGTCCGTTGCCCGCTCGACGGTGATGCGCACGTCGCCGTCCCACGGGTAGGCCGTCTCCATCGCCAGCTCCAGCCCGGCCGTCCGGATCGTGGCCTGCGTGTAGGCGGCGATCAGCACGGCGCCGTCCCGCTCGGCCGCCACGTAGTCGGCGAGCTGGGCCATCCACCGCACGATGTTGGGCGGGCAGCACGGGCAGGTGAACCAGGCGCGGCGCAGCGCCTCGCCGCCCGCCTCCGCGCCGCTGCGCTGCGCGTGGTCGGGGCGGCGCTGCAGCGGGTTGTCGTAGAAGAAGGCCGTGCCGTCGGCCGACAGGCCCACGGCGTAGGCGTTGTAGAGCACGCGCTCGAACACGTCGAGGTACTTCGCGTCGCCGCCGGCCAGGAACATCCGCCACGCCCACTGCATGACGCCGATGGCCGCGCAGGTCTCGCTGTAGGCGCGCTCGGACGGCAGCTCGTACCGGTCGCCGATCGCCTCGTCGGAGTGGCGGCTGCCCAGGCCGCCGGTGACGTACAGCTTGGTCGCCACCATGTCGTCCCAGAGCCGCTCCAGCGCCTCGAACAGCGACCGGTCGCCGGTCTCCAGGAAGACGTCGGCCGCGCCCGCCGCCAGGTAGGCCATGCGCACCGCGTGGCCGGTCACCGACGGCAGCTCGCGGAAGGGCACGTGGTCCTGGAAGTACTCGCCGGGGAAGATGCGGTGCTCCATCTGCCCGGTGCCGCGGCGGTCGACGAACGCCGCCGCAAGCGTCAGGTAGCGGCGCTCGCCCGTCTCCCTGTACAGCTCGACCAGCGCCATCTCCACCTCGGGGTGGCCGCAGACGCCCGTCTCGTTGAATCGCTCCACCGCCAGGTCGGCGAAGCGCGTGGCCACGCGCAGCAGCCGGTCGTCGCCCATCCGCCGGTTCGCGGCGACGGCCGCCTGGATGAGGTGGCCCAGGTTGTACAGCTCGTGCCCCCAGGCCAGGTCCTCCCATGGCTTCTTGTCCGAGGAGGGGTCCTGGAAGAAGGAGTTGAGGTAGCCGTCGCCGGCCTGGACCCGCTCCAGCAGGCCGACCACCTCGTCGAAGAACTCCCCGGCCGAGGTGTCTCCGTCGCCGAGCTCGTACGCCAGACCTTCGAGGGTCTTGTACAGGTCGGTGTCGAGGAACGGGTACCGGCCCCGGTAGGGGGCGGGGTCGTCCTCCAGGAGGCGGCTCAGGTTGGCGACGTTGCCCGCCGCGCGGAGCTGCTCGACGGTGTGGGGGATTGTGGCCCTGCGGTTGCGGCGCTGCCAGTCATGCAGCAGTCCGCCGGTGATACGTGCTCCGGACAGCGGCCGAACTGCTCCTGCGATGGTGCGTACGGCGCCGGCCAGGGGCCTGACCTGCTTGGACGTCATGAACCTTCCCAGTAATGTGTGGCATTGCACTGAACCTTAGGTGTCTGGGAGGTAAGTTGCCAAGGGTTAGGACCGGATGGAAAAAAGAACGTAACCCGTCCGGAAACTACCGGACGGGTCGGTCTGGCGCTGGGCGCCTATGCGCCGTACGGGGCGGGGCGCCAGGACGCCCAGTCGATGCGCACCCGGTCGCGCCGCTGCGGATCCACCTTGACCGGCACCACCGCGCCGGGCACGACCATGCCCATGGGCAGGCGCGGCAGCGACTGCCGGTGCGTGACCCGGTGCACCTGCCCGTCCTGCGTCCGCACGCCCAGGACGAAGCTGACGAGCGGCTGCCCGTTGATCGTCACGCCGGTGTCGGCCATCGACTCGATCACCGCCTGCGCGGCGATGCCGGCGGCCAGGAGCTGCCGGCCGGTCCAGGAGGCGATCAGGAACGGCAGCCCGACGCACGCCAGGACCAGCATCGTCGCCCCCGTGATCGCCATGGCCAGCCCCAGTCCCGTGCCCATCGCTCTCCCCGCCCTCTCCTCGCCCGCCGCAGGCGTTTCCCGAGTTGTACGCGGGACGGATTGCACGTCACTTGATCGCCGATTACACGGGGGCGATTGAGTAGCCCGTACTCAGGCGTTCATCGCGCCGCCGGGCTGTACTGGGTGCCCAGCGGAAAACCGGAGGCGACCATGCACGCGCACCACGACCAGGGCCATGAACAGGGCCATGAACAGGGCCATGACCAGGGCCATGACCGGGCCCAGCCCGAGACGTTCGACGTCCACGGAATGCTGCTCTTCGGCGACGACCCGCTCTATTTCTCGCACCTGCCGATGTTCCACGTCCCGGCGCACCGTTTCCAGGTGCTCATGGAGGTCGGGTTCCGCGACGACGTGCGCGAGGCGGTGCGCAAGGTCGACGACCTGCGCACGTTCGTGCCGGACCCGTTCGACATCCTGGAGCTCGACCCCGACGGCGGGCCGGTGCGGACCTCGGTGCGGGGCACCGTCTTCCGGGGGCACTTCGAGCGCGGCGGCACCCCGATCGCCGAGGACGTCACGGCGCGCATCAAGCGCGTCTTCTTCTTCCGGCGGCTCGACCCGGCGACGCGTCACGACGACCAGGCGCCGCTGAGCTACCTGTGCTTCGGCCGGGCGGGCGGGCTGCACCTCGCGCACGAGATCACCGCCCGCCCCGACTTCGACCAGGTCCTCGCCGTCCGCCTCGTCCGGGGGACCGTGCGCCACGAGCCCGGCGTCACCGGCGAGCCGCCCGCGGACTTCGAGCGTCCGGTGCCGGTGACGTTCGGCCGGGTGGACACGCCGCGGCGGCGGCTCGTGGTGGGCGACACGGTGGAGGGGGCCTTCGACCTGGGCGTCTCCCGTACCGGGGAGCACGGTTTCCACGCCCAGGTGGAGGTGGTCGACGAGATCTACATGGAGACGGGGGACCTCAGCATGTGACGAGCCCGTCGAAGCGCTGCGGCCACTCCCACGTGAACTTGCTGTACGTGGAGCGCGGCTCCTTTGGCCGGCCCGCCCGGCAGTAGATTGTGCCGGGTGAGACGCGTGTCCGTGGTGGGGAACTCCGGGTCGGGGAAGTCGACGCTGGCGGCCGCGCTGGCCGGGCGGCTGGGGGTGCCGTGGCTGGAGCTCGACTCCGTCTTCCACATGGCGGGGTGGACGCCGCGCCCGCGGGAGGAGTTCCGGGCCGAGGTCGACGCGTTCACGGCGGGCGACGGTTGGGTGGTCGACGGCAACTACTCCGCCGTACGCGACCTGGTGTGGTCGCGGGCCGACACCGTGGTCTGGATCGACCTGCCCAGGCCGGCGGTCATGCGCCAGCTCCTGGTCAGGACCTTCCGCCGGATGGCCACCGGCGCCGAGCTGTGGAACGGCAACAGGGAATCCTTCCGCTTCCTCCTCGACAAGGACGAGTCGATCATCCGGTTCGCCTGGAAGCGGCACGCCGTCTACCGGGAGCGCTACCGGCGGGCCGCCGAGGATCCCGCCAACGCGCATCTCACCTTCGTCCGCGTGGCCTCCCGGGCCGACGCCGAGCGGCTCGGACGGGCTGACAAAAATTGAAATCTGTCAGTCCAATAGGCATACTGGCCGTATGAGAACTCTGGGAACCGGCGGACCAGTCGTGTCCGACCTCGGGCTGGGCTGCATGGGAATGTCCGACTTCTACGGGCCGGCCGACACGTCCGAGTCCATCGCCACCATCCACGCCGCCCTCGACGCCGGCATCACGCTGCTCGACACCGGCGACTTCTACGGCATGGGCCACAACGAGCTCCTCATCCGCCAGGCGCTCGACGGCCGCTCGCGCGACGACGTGCGGATCAGCGTGAAGTTCGGGGCGCAGCGCGACTACGACGGCAACTGGCTCGGCTACGACGGCCGGCCCGCGGCCGTCAAGAGCTCGCTCGCCTACACCCTGCGCCGCCTCGGCACCGACCACGTGGACGTCTACCGGATCGCGCGGGTCGACCCGGCCGTGCCGATCGAGGAGACCGTCGGCGCCATCGCCGAGGAGGTCGCCAAGGGACGCGTGCGGCACATCGGGCTGTCCGAGGCCGGGGCCGAGACCATCCGGCGGGCCCACGCCGTCCACCCGATCGCCGACGTGCAGCTCGAATACTCGCTGCTGTCCAGGGGCATCGAGCGGGACATCCTGCCGGCCTGCCGCGAGCTGGGCGTCGGCGTGACCGCGTACGGGGTGCTGTCCAGGGGGCTGCTCAGCGGCCACTGGTCCAAGGACCGCGAGGTGGTCGCCGGTGACTTCCGCGCCGCCAGCCCGCGCTTCTCCGGCGACAACCTGGCGCACAACCTCACGCTGGTGGAGGCGCTGCGGAGTCTCGCCGAGGCCAAGGGGGCCACGGTCGCGCAGCTGGCCATCGCCTGGGTGCTGGCCCGGGGCCGGGAGATCGTCCCGCTCGTCGGGGCGCGGCGGCGCGAGCGGCTGGCCGAGGCCCTGGGCGCGCTGGACGTGAGCCTGACTGCCGAGGACCTGGCGGCGATCGAGGCGGCCGTCCCCGAGGGCGCCGCCGCCGGCTCGCGGTACGCCGAGGCGCAGATGTCCATGCTGGACAGCGAACGCTGACCGTCCGGTGCGGAAGGAAGGTCTCGATCGCGGGTCTTGTGGTGATGTGACGGCGCTAGGGTTGCGGCCGTGCATATCGACGAATGGTTGCAGGCGATCCCGGCCGGCTGGCTTTACGCCATGGTCGCGCTGGTGATCGGGTTCGAGAGCCTCGGCATCCCGCTGCCCGGCGAGATCGTCCTGGTCAGCGCCTCGATCCTGGCCTCCAAGGGCGTGGTGCACCCCTTCTGGGTCGGTGCGTGCGCCAGCGCCGGGGCCATCCTGGGGGATTCCGCGGGCTACGCGATCGGGCGCAGGGGCGGCGCGCCCCTGTTCGAGCGGCTCGGGCGGCGCTTCCCGAAGCACTTCGGGCCCCGGCACATCGCCAAGGCCGAAGGGTATTTCCAGCGGTTCGGGGTGTGGGCGGTCTTCGTCGGGCGCTTCATCGCGCTGCTGCGCATCCTGGCCGGGCCGCTGGCGGGGGCGCTGCGCATGCCGTACTGGAAGTTCGCCGTCGCCAACGTGCTCGGCGGGATCGTGTGGGCGGGCGGCACCACCACGGTGATCTTCTATCTCGGGCTCGTCGCCGAGAAGTGGCTGAAGGGCTTTTCGTGGGTGGGGCTCGTGGTGGCCGTGGTGTTCGGGATCTGCACCACGCTCTACCTGAAGCGGCGGGCCGCCTCAGCGCTCGATGAGAGTGACCTCGAGGGAGTAGTGCGAGGCCCGGTAGACGTGTGAGCCGTGCTCGACGGCCCGGCCCTGGTCGTCGTACGTGGTGCGGATCATGGTCAGCAGCGGCGCGCCGCGGCGCTCGTCCAGGAGCCTGGCCTCGGCCTGGGTGGCGGCCCGCGCGCCGATCCGCTGGTTGGCGACCCGCATCCGCACGCCTGCGGCGCGCAGCAGCTCGTACAGGCCGCGGCTCTCCAGGTCGGCGGCGGTGAGCTGGGCCAGGCCGAGCGGCAGCCAGTTGTGCAGCACCGCCAGGGGCTCCCCGGCCGCGAACCTCAGGCGCTCGAGATAGAGGATCTCCGCGCCCGCCTCCACGCCCAGGATCTGGGCGACCTCCTCCTCGACCGGGCGCGGCTCCAGCGCCAGCACCTGCGTGGCCGGCTCCTGGCCCGCCCTGCGCAGGTCGTCGTAGAGGCTCGTCAGCTCCACCGAGCGCTTGACCTGCCCGTGGACGACCTGGGTGCCGACGCCGCGCTTGCGCACCAGCAGGCCCTTGTCCACGAGATACTGGATGGCCTGGCGGATCGTGGGCCGCGACAGGCCCAGCTTGTCGGCCAGCAGGATCTCGTTGTCCAGCCGGGAGCCGGGCGCCAGGTCCCCTCGCCGGATGGCCTCGGCGATCTGCTCGGCCACCTGGAAGTAGAGCGGCACGGGACTGGATCGGTCCAGGTCGATGGCGAGATTCGCGGTCATGCTGATCAGCTTAACGCAGGTCAGAATGTCCTGACAAACAACCGGGCCGGGCGAAGTGGGCATAGAGGGTCATGATGCCCTTTCCCCTGCTTCAGGAGTGAAGATGGACGTGACGTACCTGCTGGACATCGCCACCGAGGCGGCCAGAGCCGTCGGGCCCCGGCTGCGCAAGGCCTTCAGATCCCGGCCCGAGGTGTCCACCAAACGGGACTTCCACGACCCGGTGACCGAGCACGACCGCGCCGCCGAGGAGACGATCCGCGCGGTCATCGCCGCTCGGGTGCCCGAGAGCGTGATCGTCGGCGAGGAGGGCGGCACGACCGGCTCCGGCGACCTCGTCTGGTACATCGACCCCATCGACGGCACCGCCAACTTCGCCGCCGGGCTGCCGTTCTTCTGCGTGTCGATCGCGGTGGCCGCGCGCGGCGAGCTGGTCGCCGGCGTGGTGTACGACCCCGTACGCGAGGACGAGTTCGGCGCCTCCACCGAGGGGGCCTGGTGCAACGGCACGCCGTTGAGGAGCGCCGGAGCCACGAGGGACCGGGAGGCGATGCTGCTGTCGAGCTATCCGACGCCCGCGGACCTGGAGGCGGACGGCGAGGAGGCGCTGCGCCGCTACGGCCGGTTCCTGGAGTCCTTCTCGGCCGTGCGCAAGCCGGGCAGCGCCGCGCTCAAGCTCGCGCACGTCGCCGCCGGCTGGTCGGACGCCGCCTACGGCACCCGCGCCCACCCCTGGGACGTGGCCGCGGGGGCGCTGCTGGTGCGCCAGGCGGGCGGCGTCTACCTCGGCGACCCGCTGGCACAGGGGTCCTACCTGGCGCATGTAGGCGGCTTCGACCTGGACGGCTCGGTGCTGGCCGAGCTGGCGCCCCGGTGACGCCGCTAGCGAAGCAGCCGCGGGAGCTCGGTCAGTGAGGTGATGCGCGGGAAGCCGGCGGGTGGCGGCTCGACCCCGAGCCGGTCGAGCCAGACCGAGCGCATCCCGGTCGCCGCCGGCCCCGTCACGTCGTTGATCACGTCGTCGCCCACCAGCAGCACCTGCTCCGGCGCCAGCCCCAGCGCCGCGGCGGCGCCGGTGTAGGAGGCGGGTGACGGCTTGAAGTGGCCGCCCAGCACCTCGCCCGTCAGCACCGGCCCGACCAGGTCGGCCAGCCCGATCGTGCGGACCTTCGCCTCCTGCATCGGCAGCACCCCGTTCGTCAGCACCCCGAGCGCGAACCCGCCCAGCTCCGCCACCGCCCCCGCCGCGTCCGGGTAGGCGATCCAGCCCTGCCGGTAGCGTTCGCCGAAGTCCGCGTAGGCGGCGTCCAGGTCGCCGGGCGCCGGCACGGCCAGTTCCTGGCAGAGCGCGCGCAGACGGCGGCGCCGCTGCTCCTGCGCGGAGCACTCGCCCGCCTGCCACATCGCCAGGTACACCGCCTCCAAGCCGGCCCAGAGCGCGGGTACCTCGTCCAGGCGCGGATGACCGGGGGAGTGCGCCGTCACCCACGCGATGATCGCGGCGTCGGCGGCGCCACGGTGGTCGAACAGGGTGCCGTCGAGGTCGAACAGGACCCCTTTGACGCCCGGCATGGGTCTCGCGGTCACGGCGGCGCTCCGGTGGTGGGTGCGGTCACGAAAGGGCCGCGGCGGCAATGCGGGCGGCCGTCTCCCGTGGAGGGTATCCGAGGGTGAGGCCGCGGACCGACAGCGGCGCCCGGGCGAAGCGGGCCTCGCCGTTCTCGCTGAGGATGTAGTGCAGCGCGGGGGAGTGGCCGCCGTGCGCCTCCAGCGCCGCCACCTCCGGCTCGGCCAGGTCGGGCGGCAGCGCGCCGCGGTAGTCGGCGATCAGCGCATCCAGGTCGAACAGCTGCGCGTAGCGCTCGGCCGTGCCCGCCACGACCCTGATCAGCCCGCCGACCGGCTCGGCGTGGTAGACGAGGCCGGTGCCGCCGCTCTTGGCGAACCAGCGCAGCGCCTCGGCCGCGGGCAGCGTGAACGCCCCGTACGGCTTGCGCCCGTACAGCAGGGCGTCGGCGATCCACCGGTCGCACCACAGCTCGTCGTGGTAAGGCGAGGGGGAGCCCGGGTCGACGGCCAGCCCCTGGGCCAGCACCGGGTTCCAGGCCGACACCAGCGGGCTGCTGAACCGCGGCATGCGCGGCCCGCTCCAGTGGCTGAGCGCGTAGCCGTACCAGATGGTGACGACCTCGACCCGCCGGTGGGGAAGGGGCCGCTCGTAGGTGCCGTTCATGATCTGGTCGTCGTCGGGGTGCCGCCAGGGGCCCGGGACGATGCCGGCGGCTGCGGGGACCGGAGGGGTCCGGTAGTCGGGATGCAGTATCCACGCGTCCGCCACAGTCCCTGCCCCCTCGGGTGCCAGACCACTTGAGTGGCCATCGTGCAACAGGTGTAATCGAGTTGCAATAGAGCAGGGCCGAACGCTGATTTTTGTCATCGGCGGCCGTGACGTACGTATTCGGTCAGTGCTGTTGCCGGTAATCCCCGGCCCGGCGCACGTGGTCGATCATGATGCGTTCGGCGGCTTCGGCGTCGCCGGCCGCCAGCGCGGCCAGGATGCCCTCGTGCGCGTCGAGCTGGGCCCGCACCTGGGCCTCGTCCAGCCACAGCGACGCGTCGGCGGGCACCGGGACGCTGGTGCGCACCGACCTGGCGTGCGCGCCCAGGAAGGCCGGGCCGCCGATGTCCACGATGCGCAGGTGGAATCGAACGCTCTGCTCCCCGAGCCGGTCGTGCCTGCCGTGCGCGGCGTCCTCGGCCATCGACGCGTGCAGCTCGCGCAGCCCGGCCAGCTCCTCCGGGGTGATCCGGCCCGCCGCCAGGCGCGCGCCCAGGCCCTCGACCACTGCGCGCAGGCCGTAGTACTCGGCCAGGGCCTCGTCGCCGAGGTCCACGACGGTCGCGCCGTGATGCGCCTCGTAGCTGATCAGCCGGTCCTTCTCCAGCCTGCGCAGCGCCTCGCGCACGGGGGTGACCGACACGCCCAGCCGGCGGGCCACCTCCCCGGCCCGCAGCGCCGTGCCGCCCGGGATCCGCGCGGTGCGGATCTCGTCGAGCAGCACGCTGTAGACGTACTCGGCCTTGCTCATCGGCGGCCGCGGCTCAGTAGGCGACATGTCCCCATTTTCCATAGATTGACCTATGACATATTTCTTATAAGTTACATACCTATGACGAGCCTCGCAGACCTTCGGGTCATCGACGCGGCGACCCTGTTCGCCGGTCCCTCCGCCGCGATGATGCTGGGCGACTTCGGCGCCGACGTGATCAAGATCGAGCATCCCCGGCGCGGCGACCCGTCGCGCGGGCACGGCGCGTCCGTGGACGGCGTGGGGCTGTGGTGGAAGACGCTCGCGCGCAACAAGCGCACGGCGGCCGTGGACCTGTCGCACCCCGACGGCCAGGGGATCCTGCGCCGCCTGGCCGAGCGGTCCGACGTGCTGATCGAGAACTTCCGTCCCGGCACCCTGGAACGCTGGAACCTCGCCCCCGAAGACCTGCTCGAGCTCAACCCGCGGCTGATCGTGGCGCGGATGACCGGGTTCGGGCAGTTCGGGCCGATGGCCAAGCAGCCGGGGTTCGGGACGCTGGCCGAGGCGATGAGCGGGTTCGCGGCCATGACCGGGCAGCCCGACGGGCCGCCCACGCTGCCGCCGCTGGCCCTCGCCGACGGCATCGCGGGCCTGGCCATGTCGTACGCGATCATGGTGGCCCTGCGCGCCAGGGAGCAGAGCGGGCGGGGGCAGGTCATCGACCTGGCGATCATCGAGCCGATCCTGGGCATCCTGGGGCCGCAGATGACGGCGTACAAGGCGCTGGGCGTCGTGCCGCGCCGCACCGGCAACCGGTCCAGCAGCAACGCGCCGCGCAACACGTACCGGACCCGTGACGGGCGGTGGCTGGCCATCTCCACCAGCGCCCAGCCCGTCGCCGAGCGGGTGGTCGCCCTGGTGGGGCGGCCCGACCTGGTGGAGCAGCCGTGGTTCGCCAGCGGCGCCGGGCGCGTGCGGCACGTGGACGAGCTGGACGAGGCCGTCGCGTCCTGGATCGCCGAGCGGGACGCCGACGAGGTCATCGCCCGCTTCGAGGAGGCGCAGGCCGCGATCGCGCCCATCTACGACGTCTCCGACATCGCCGAGGACCCGCAGTACGCGGCGCTGGAGACGTTCGTGGAGGTGCCGGACGAGGAGCTCGGCTCGGTCACCCTGCAGAACGTGTTGTTCCGCCTGTCGGACACGCCCGGAGAGATCCGCTGGCCGGGACGGCGGCTCGGGCGCGACACCGACGAGGTGCTCGCGGAGCTCGACTACACCGGCGAGGCGATCGCCGCCCTGCGCGAAGAGGGCGTGATCGCGTGAACGTCACCTGGCTGTACGTGCCCGGCGACCGGCCCGAGCGCTTCGACAAGGCCGTCGCCTCCGGGGCGGACGTCGTCATCATCGACCTCGAGGACGCGGTCGTGCCCGCCCGCAAGGACGAGGCCCGCGCCAACGCCGTCGCCTACCTGCGCGCCCGTCGCGGCTCCGAGGGGGAGGCGCGGGTGCACGTGCGGGTCAACGACCTGGCCACCGGGCGGGGGCTGGCCGACCTCGAGGCCGTCGGGGAGCTCGCCGACGCCGTGCGGCTGCCCAAGGTCGAGTCCGTGGCCGTGCTCGACGCGGTCACCGGCGCTCCGGCGTACGCGCTGCTGGAGTCGGCGGCCGGGATCGTCGCGGCGCGCGAGATCGCGGCGCACCCGAAGGTCGCCGGCGTGGCGCTCGGCGAGCAGGACCTGTCCGCCGAGCTGGCCATCACCGACGAGCGGGCCATGGACCACCTGCGGCTCCAGGTGGTGCTCGCCGCGGCGGCGGCCGGCCTGCCGCAGGTGCCCATGGCCGTCTACCCGAACGTCAAGGACGAGGCCGGCCTGCTGGCCTCCTGCCTGGCGGGCCGCAGGCTCGGCATGTTCGGCAGGACCGCCATCCACCCCCGCCAGATCCCCGTGATCAGGCGGGCGTTCCGTCCCTCGGAGGAGGAGACGGCCAGGGCCGCGGAGATCGTTGAGGCGGCCGAGCAGGCCGAGCGCGCGGGCCTCGGCGCGGTCGCGCTACCCGACGGCCGCTTCGTGGACGCCCCCATCGTCGCCCGGGCCCGCCGCACCGTGGCGCTGGCGAGCCGCCTGGCCGGCCCGGAGGGTTAGGACGGGTACCAGCGCACCGACAGCTCCTCGTCCACGGGGGGAGGGCCCGGCAGCTCCCGGTGCGCCGGCGGCACCCGCAGCGAGTCCATCACGAGCGCCAGGTAGCGGTGGCGCAGCTGTGCGGTGCGCTCCTCGTCGCCGAGCTTGATCGAGGCCAGCTGCTCGAACAGCAGCGCGATGTCCGCCGTGGTCACGTCCGGCCGCAGCACGCCGGCCTCCACGGCCCGGCGGTGCGCCTCGGTGGCCAGCGACGAGGCCCGGACCGCGGCGCGGCCCAGCTCCTCGGTCGGCGTGAACGTGCCCGCCAGCTTGATCGTCAGGGAGTTGGTGTCGGCGTCCACGATGCCGCGCAGGTAGGCGGCGAACGCCTCCCACGGGTCGCCTTCCTGGGCCAGCGACCGCTCGGTCACCTCGCTGTAGAGCTGGAGACCGTCGCCGCACAGCTTCTGCAGCAGCGCCTCCTTGCTGGGGTAACGGCGGTAGAGCGCGCTGATCCCGACGCCCGCCTTCTCGGCCACGGCCGCGATGGGGGCGCCGGGGTCGGCGGTGAAGACCGCCCGGGCCGCCTGCAGGATCAACTCGTCGTTGCGGGCGGCCTGCGCCTTGCGGCCGCTCATGGGTGCGCTCGTCATACCCGCCAGTATATCGGAACGTAAGATTCCGTTCTAGTGTGAACAAGTCCGCATGTCTATACATAGAAATGATATTGAGGTAGAACCAGGGCGAGCCCGTTGGTCTTGGAGGTGTCCTATGAGACGTACCCCGATCGTGCTGGCCCTGCTGGGCGCGCTCGCCGTGAGCGGCTGCTCCTCCTCGGGAGGGCAGAGCGCGCAGAGCGCTCCCGCCGCGAGCTCCGCCGCAGCCCCGGCCGCCGCGAGCGCCAGCTTCGCCGTCATCACCCACGCAGGCGCCGGCGACTCCTTCTGGGACGTGGTCAAGAACGGCGCCGAGGCCGCGGGCAAACAGTACGGAGTGAAGGTCACCTACCAGGGTGACGGCGACCCCGCCAAACAGTCGCAGCTCATCGACCAGGCCGTCTCCGAGAAGGTGGACGGCATCGTGGTCTCCATGGCCAACCCCGACGCGCTCAAGGAGGCCATCGGCAAGGCCGTCGCGGCGAAGATCCCGGTGGTCACCATCAACTCGGGCGCCGACTCCTCCAAGGCGTTCGGCGCGATCACGCACGTCGGGCAGTCGGAGGACGTGGCCGGGCGCGGCGCGGGCGAGCAGCTCAAGGCCGCCGGCGTCACCAAGCTGCTCTGCGTCATCCACGAGGCCGGCAACGTCGGCCTCGACCAGCGCTGCAAGGGCGCCGAGCAGACGCTGGGCGGCACGGTCGAGCGGCTGCAGGTCGACGTGAGCAACCTGGCCGACGTCACCTCCAAGGTCACCGCCAAGCTCCAGTCGGACAAGCAGGTCAACGGCGTGCTCGCGCTCAACCCGGCCGTCGCGATCGCCGCCAGGGACGCCATCAAGGACTCGGGCTCGCCGGCCAAGCTGGCCACGTTCGACCTGTCGGGCGACGTGGTGAGCGCGATCAAGGACGGGGAGATCCTGTTCGCCGTGGACCAGCAGCAGTACCTGCAGGGCTACCTGCCGATCACGTTCCTCAACCTGTACAAGAACAACCTCAACACCGTCGGCGGCGGCCTGCCCGTCAACACCGGGCCGGGCTTCGTGACCAAGGACAACGCCGAGCAGGTGGCCAAGCTGGCCGAGGCGGGCACGCGATGACCCTGGCGGCCGACGAGCGGGTCGCCGACGTCGGTCTGGCCCGCCGGCTGCTGATCCGGCCCGAGCTGGGCGCGGTGGTCGGGCTGGTCGTGGTGTTCGTGTTCTTCGCCTCCCAGTCGCCGGTGTTCCGGTCCCTGGACGGCATCGCGAACTGGCTCGACCCGGCCGCCACCCTCGGCATCATGGCCGTCGCGGTCGCGCTGCTCATGATCGGCGGCGAGTTCGACCTGTCGGCCGGCGTGCTGACCGGCACGAGCGGGCTGATCCTGGTCACGCTGGCCACCCGCTACGGGTTCAGCGTGTGGGCGGCGATGCTCGTCGGGCTGGTCGTGGCGCTGGCCATCGGGCTGGCCAACGGCCTGGTCGTCACCAGGACCAGGCTGCCCAGCTTCATCGTCACGCTGGGCACGTTCCTCATGCTGCAGGGCCTCAACCTCGGCGTCACCAAGGCCATCACCGGGACGGTGCAGGTCAGCGGCCTGCGCCGGGCCTCCGGCTTCGAGGCCGCGAACGCGATCCTCGCCGGGACGATCCAGATCGGCGGGACCTCGTTCCGGGTGGCGATCCTGTGGTGGATCCTGGTGACCGCCGTGGCCACCTGGGTGCTCATGCGTTCCAAGGCCGGAAACTGGATCTTCGCGGTGGGCGGCAACGAGCAGGCCGCCCGCGCGGTCGGCGTGGCCGCCGCCCGTACCAAGATCGCCCTGTTCATGACGACGGCGTTCGCCGCCTGGCTGGTCGGCTCGATCCTCGCGCTGCGCTACACCTCCGTGCAGGCCAACATCGGCATCGGGCAGGAGTTCATCTACATCATCGCCGCCGTCATCGGCGGCTGCCTGCTCACCGGCGGGTACGGCTCCGCGATCGGGGCGGCCATCGGCGCGGTCATCTTCGGCATGGCCGACAAGGGCATCGTGTTCCTGGGCTGGAACGCCGACTGGTTCAAGTTCTTCCTGGGAGCGATGCTGCTGCTGGCGACGCTGGCCAACCGCCTGGTCAGGCGGTACGCCGAGGAGGTGAAGCATTGATTCTGGAGACCAGGGGCATCGGCAAGACGTTCGGGTCGGTGCTGGCGCTGCGCGAGGTGTCGATGGGCGTGCGGGCCGGCGAGGTGACCTGCGTGCTCGGCGACAACGGCGCCGGCAAGTCCACGCTCATCAAGATCCTCGCCGGGGTGCACCAGCACGACGCCGGCTCGCTGCTGGTGGACGGCCAGGAGGTGCGCTTCGCCAGCCCCCGCGACGCGCTCGACCGCGGCATCGCGACCGTCTACCAGGACCTGGCGATGATCCCGCTCATGTCGGTCTGGCGGAACTTCTTCCTCGGCTCGGAGCCGACGAAGGGCCTGGCCTTCGACGTGGCCAAGGCCAGGAAGGTCGCCCGCGAGGAGCTGCGGGCCATGGGCATCGACATCCGCGACGTGGACCAGCCGGTCGGCACGCTGTCCGGCGGCGAGCGGCAGTCGGTGGCCATCGCCAGGGCCGTCTACTTCGGCGCCCGCGTCCTCATCCTCGACGAGCCCACCTCCGCGCTGGGGGTCAAGCAGGCCGGGGTGGTGCTGCGGTACATCGCCAGGGCCCGCGACCGCGGGCTCGGCGTGGTCTTCATCACCCACAACCCCCACCACGCCTACCCGGTGGGCGACCGGTTCCTGCTGCTCAACCGGGGTGCCAGTGTGGGCGAGTACGGCAAGGCCGACATCACCACGCAGGAGCTGACCGCGCTCATGGCGGGCGGGGCGGAGCTGGAGGAGCTGGCGCACGAGCTGCGACGGGAGTGACCATTTTGGGGGGAATTTGACGATTTTGGGCGGTGGTCTGGAGGTGCGAATAGGCACAAATCCCTCGGCGTGACATTCACCGGGGGGTCATCGTGACCACAATGATCAAGCGGGTCGTCCTGGAGCCGGCGGCGCAGGAGTTCGCGGACGCCACCGCCCGGCGCCCGTTCATCTACGAGCTGCCGCCCGAGGACGGTCGCGAGGCGCTGGAGCGGCTCCAGTCGGACCCGAACGTGCCCAGGCCGGAGATCGACGAGGAGTGGATCCAGGTCCAGGGCGGCCCGACCGGCCTGGTGCCGGTCCGGATCGTCAGGCCCAAGGGCGCCACGGGGACCATGCCGGTCATCTTCTACATCCACGGCGCGGGCTGGGTGTTCGGCTCCGCCCACACCCACGACCGGCTGGTGCGGGAGCTGTCCGTGCGCTGCGGCGCCGCCGTCGTCTTCCCCGAGTACGACCGCGCTCCCGAGGCGAAGTACCCCACGCAGATCCAGCAGAACTACGTCGCGGCCCGCTGGGTGTCGGAGCACGGCAAGGAGAAGGACCTGGACCCGGCGCGGATGGCGGTGTGCGGGGACTCGGTCGGCGGCAACATGGCGACCGTGCTGGCCATGATGGCCAGGAAGCTCAATTTCGTGCAGCTGCGCGGGCAGTGCCTGTTCTACCCGGTCACGGACGCGAGCTTCGACACCGAGTCCTACCGGCAGTTCGCCTCCGGCTACTACCTCAACCGCGACGGCATGAAGTGGTTCTGGGACCAGTACACCCCCGAGTCCTCCCAGCGGGGCGAGAGTCACGCCTCGCCGCTGCGGGCCCGGTCGGAGGAGCTGCGCGGCCTGCCGCCCGCGCTGATCATCACGGGCGAGGCGGACGTGCTGCGCGACGAGGGCGAGCTGTACGCGGCGCGGCTGCGCGAGCTGGGCAACGACGTGACGGCGGTGCGGATGGCCGGCATCGTGCACGACTTCGTCATGCTCGACAAGCTGCGCGACACGAACGCCTGCAAGACGGCCATGACACTGGCCACGACCACGCTGCGGCGGTGGATCGAGTCTTGATCTACGCGCCCGCGGCGGTTCCCCCGGGGCCCTTATTACGCCGCCCGCCCCTGACGCAGGGCGGGCCGCACAGATCGTGCGGCCCGCCGGTGCGGCATGCACAGGGCCGCCGGACGAGGGCGGCTTTATGGTGCGGCCATATTCAGCGCCCCCCTCCGAGGAGCTTCCATGACCGCCGTCGACTCCCGAACGATCCCCATCGGCGCGGCATTCGATCGGATGCCGTTCACCCGCAGGCACGTGCTCATCGCGCTCGCGCTGTTCATCGCGTTCGTCATCGAGTCGTGGGAGCAGCTCGCCCTGGTCTACGTCTCCGGCGACCTCGGCACCGCCCTCGGGATCGACGAGGCCGGGGTCGGCGTCGTGCTGTCGGCGGTCGCCTTCGGCATGATCCCCGGCGTGCTGGTGTGGGGGCCGGTGGCCGACCGCGTCGGTCGCAAGCCGGTCGCGTTCTGGTCGCTGCTGGCGTACGGGGTGATCGCGCTCGCCTCGGCGTTCGCGCCGAACATGCCGGTGCTGGTGACGCTGCGGGTGGCTTCCGGGCTGGCGCTGGCCGGCGTCTACACGATCACCTTCCCCTACTTCCTGGAGCTGCTGCCGACCCGCTCGCGCGGGCGGGCGGCGGTCTACCTGTCGATCGGGTGGCCGATCGGCATGCTGGCCGCGATCGGGGCCTCGACGACGCTGGGCGGCCTGGGCTGGCACGTCGTGGTGATCGCCAGCGCGGCGGCGGGGCTGTGGGCGTTCGCGATCCGGGCGTGGGTGCCGGAGTCGCCGTACTGGCTGGCCGCCCGGGGCCGCCAGGAGGAGGCGCGCGCGGTGCTGCGCACGCTGAACAGCCCCGACGCCGACGCCACGTTCACGGTGGCGAGCGAGAGGGTGGGCCGGCCGCTGGACCTGTTCCGCGGCGGGCTCGCCCGGATCACCGTGGTCATGCTGCTGCTGAACTTCGTCTTCAACTGGGGCTACTGGGGCCTGCAGACGTGGCTGCCGACGCTGCTGCAGCAGAAGGGCCTGACGCTGTCGGCCTCGCTCGGCTTCGCGGCGCTGAGCGCGCTGATGATGATCCCCGGGTACGTGAGCGCCTCCCTGCTGACCGGCCGGTTCGGCCGCAAGAAGGTGTTCCTCGTCTACGTCGTGGCGGCGCTGCTGGGCGGGCTCTGGTTCGCCACCGCCTCCTCGACCACCGGACTGTACCTCGGCAACTTCGTGCTGTCGTTCTTCAGCCTCGGCGCCTGGGGCGTCTGGAACACCTGGAACGGCGAGTTCTACCCGACCGCCCTGCGCGGCACCGGCTACTCGTGGGCCACGGCCGCGCAGCTCGTGGCAACCACGGTCGCGCCGTCGGCGGTGGGGGCGCTGCTGGCCCACGCCACCGGGTTCACCGCTACCATGCTGATCATCAACGCGTTCATGGTGGCCACGGCGCTGCTGGCCGTGCCGCTGCCGGAGACCGAAGGACGCGAGCTGGAGTGATCCTCGGCGTCGCCCTCGTACGGCCCTCGCCGGTGCTGGTGGCCGTCAGGGACGGCGCGCCCGAGTGGCCGGTGAGCCGCGCCGCCGCCCGCGCGGCGGCGCGGGCGTGCGTGGCCGTGGACCTGGGCGACGTGCCCACCGCCGCGGTGGCGGCGATCCGGGTGGGCGGGCCGTGCCCCGAGGCGCTGCGGCCGCGCGTCGGCTCCGGGACGGCCACGATCGTGCGCGGCGGCCACAGCCTCACCGGGCGCGTGCTGGCGCCGCTGGACACCGAGGCGGTCCGGCGCTTCGCCGCCACGTGCGGGCTGACCGACTTCGCGGTGACCGCGACCGGCTCCCCCATGCTGGCCGACCACGAGCTGGCCGTGGCCGCGATCATCGCGGCCGAGGTGCCGCGGGCGCGGATCACGCTGTCGTACGAGTTCGGCCATCCGGGGCTGCGCGAGCGCGAGGAGGCCACGATCCGCAACGCGGCGCTCGGCCCCGAGACGGGGCGGATCGCCGACGAGGCGGCCCGGGAGCTGCCGGGGGTGCCCGTGTTCTTCGCCAGGTCGGGCGGCGGGCTGGTGTCGGCCCACTACTTCCGGCGCTACCCGCTGGCCTGCGACCTGGGCGGGACGGCGAGCCTGGCGCGCGGGCGGGCGGTGCTCCCCGGCGTCCCCGGCGAGGTGGCGGCGGCGTACGGGGCGGCGATCGGGCGGCCGGAGGCGCAGGTGGAGCGGATCGTGCAGGCGCGGGGGCGGGCGGAGCTGGACCGGGTGCTCCAGGACGCCAGGGACGAGGCGCTCACCCGCGTGGTCAGCGCGGGCGCCCTGCCCGGCTCGGCCAGGATCGCGGAGACGACCGTGAACCCGCTGTCGTACCTGCCGGACGGGCTCTACCGGGTGCGGGTGACGGCCGAGGGGACGATGCCATGAACCCGCCCATGAATCCGCCCATGAATCCGCTCGGGGCCGTGGTGATCGACGAGGACGGGCTCGCGCGGCTCTCGGCCGGGGCGAGGATGTTCGCGACCGGCGCGGCGGAGTCGGCGCACACCCTCACCCTCGACTGGGCGGGCTCGCTGATCGGGCCGGGCGTCGAGCTGGTGACGGCCGAAGGGCTGGCCACGGACACGTTGTGCGTGGCGGTCAGCCTGGTCGGGTCCACGACCGCGCTGGGGGAGCAGCTGCCGAGGGGCGACGAGCCCGCCCGTGCCGTGCGGGCGCTGGAGCGCAGGCTGGGGGAGCGGGCCGGGGCCGTGGTCGCGCTCAACCTGGCCGCCGAGAACGCCCTCGTCCCGCTCATCGCGGCGGCCCAGCTGGGGGTGCCGCTGGTGGACGGCGACGGCACGGGACGGGTGTTCCCGCTGCTGGAGCAGACGACGTACGCGCTGGGCGGGATGAGCCCGGCGCCCCTGGCGCTGGCGGGCGGGTCGGGTGAGCTGGTGCTGCTGGAGACGGCCGGCGACCGGGTGGAGGAACTGATGCGCCCCGTCGTGCTGTCGGTCGGCGGGTGGGCGGTGGCGGCCTGCTACCCGATGGCGGCCGGCGACCTGGCACGGGTGCTCGTGCCCGGGACGGTGAGCCTGCTGCTGCGGGCGGGCGAGCCCGGCGCGCCCCGCTCGACCGCGGCGCCGTTCGGCGTGCGGACCCTGTGCAGGGGGCGGATCCTGACGGTGGAGGGCAGCACCGGGCACGGCGCCGACGTGTCGCTGCCGTCGCTGCCATCGAGCATCGTGGTGCAGGAGACGGAGGGGCTGCGCCGTTTGGTACGGCTGGAGGCCCACAACGAGATCGTGCTCGCCCTGGCCGACGGGGCCGCGGTGGCGATGACGCCGGACCAGATCTGCATGATCTCCACGGCCGACGGGATGGTCGTGGACGTCGACAAGGCGGTGCCCGGCCTGGAGGTGGACGTCATGGTCGTGAAGGCCGCACCGGTGTGGCACACGGATCGGGGGCAGCGGCTGGGCGGGCTGCAGGCGTTCGGGATCCCGCTGTGACGGGGCCGCGGGCGGGGTGGGAGGCGCCGGTCACGGTGGCCGAGCTGGTCAACGCCGGGCCGCTGGCCGGGGCCAGGATGTACGGCTCGGGCGAGAACCCCGTGCACCAGGTGCGGATCGTGGACGAGCTGTCGGTGTTCGGGACGGTGGCGCCGCACACGGCGGTGGTCCTCATCGGGACGGCGGCCAGCGGCGGGTGGGCCGTCGAGATGGCCACCCGGCGGGCATGGGAGCAGGCGGCGGCGTGCGTGATCGCGCCGGCGGGCGGGCTGAGCGAGGGCTCCGGCGAGGTGCTGGCGGAACGGCTCGGCGTCACGCTGATCTTCGTGGACGAGGATCCGCTCATCGTCGCGGTCCGGGTCGCCTCGGCCGCCGCCCGCCCGGAGGCGGCCCGCACCCAGCTCGTGGCCCGCTGCGCCACCCGCCTGGCCGAGGCGGGGCCCTCGGCCCGCCGCGTGCTGGGCGTCCTGAACGCCGAGCTGCCCGGCACCTCGGTGACCCTCATCGACCGGTACGGCCGGCACCTGGCCGGGGCCCGCGCCGTCGACCGGCCGGGCATCGCCCGCCTGAGCACGGAGGCCCAGGGCGCCGATGGCCGAGGGCCGGACCGCGACGGGCCGCCCGAAGGGGGTGCCCGGGCAGGTGGTGGGGTGGGGGCGCGTTGGTCGGCCGAGGTGGAGGTGCCCGATCTGGACGGCGGCGTGCTGGGCACGCTCGTGGCCGGCGGGTCGTCCCGGTCGCCCGGATGGCCGGCAGCCGTCCGTACCGTGCTGAGACTGGCGGTGGCCCCGCTGACCGCCTGGGCCGCGCAGGAGCGGCTGCGCGCCTCCCGCGACTTCGCCCTGCGGCGCGCCCTGGCCGAACGCCTGCTCGCCGACGCCCAGCAGGAGCCCGGGGAGCCGGAGGAGGGCGGGGCGAGGTCGGAGGCGATCGCGCTGGGCTGGCCCGTCGAGGGCGCGCTGACCGCCTACCAGGTCCGGCCGACGGCGGAGGCGGGAGACGCCGCGCTGGCCGGGACGCTCATCGCCGCGGCCGTGGGCCAGGTGCCCGTGCTGCCGCGCGGCGAGGGCTGGGCGGGATGGTCGGCGCTGGACCCCGGCGAGCTGGCCGAACGCCTCCGCCGCTGCCTGCGGACGATGCCCTGGCCGTGCGCCGCCGGGATCGGCGCGCGGGTGGAGGGCCTGCGGTCGGTCGAGGAGTCGCTGCTGGGAGCCGAGGCGGCGGCGTTCGTGGCGGGACCGGGCACGGTGGCGCGAGCGGATCGGATGGGCCCGGCCGAACTGCTGGGCGCGCTGCCGACCGGCGTCCTGCGCACCCCGGCCACCGTCGTGCTGCGGCCGCTGCTGGCGGTCGACAAGGACGGTACTCTGCTGGAGACGCTGGCCGCCGTCCTTGACGAGGGCGGCGCGCTGAAGGCGGCCGAGCGGCTGGGCGTGCACCGCAACACGATCACGACCCGTCTGGAGCGCATCAAGTCCGCGGGCTTCGACCTGGACGACGCCGCCACCCGCCTGGCTCTGCAACTCGCCTGCCACGTCCTCCTCCGCTGAGCCCGCACGCTGCCTCTCCGTGCCGTGCGTGATGCACTGGGAGGGCCCTTCTCCTGTGCGGGCCGCACATGCGGGCGGCGTCCCCGTCGGCGTACGGTGCAGCGCATGAGCTATCGCGTCGCCATGGACATCGGCGGCACCTTCACCGACGTCGTCTGCTACGACGAACGCAGCGGGACGGTCACCGCCTCGAAGGCGCCCACCACTCCGGGAGACCTGGCCGAGGGGGTGTTCGCCGCGCTGGGCCGGGTCGTCGAGGATCCGGCCGAGATCTCGTTCTTCGTGCACGGCACCACGCAGGGGCTCAACGCGCTGCTGGAGCGCAAGGGCGCCCGGGTGCTGCTGCTGGCCGGTCAGGGCGGCCGGGACGTCTACCAGATCGCCAGGGGCAACCGCGACCGCATGTTCGACCTGCGTTACCGCAAGCCCGCGCCGCTGGTCCCGCGCCAGGACGTCATGGAGGCCGGCGGCCGGCTCGACTACCTGGGACGCGAACTCCAGCCGCTCGACGAGGAGTCGGTGCGGGCAGCGGCGCGGCGCGCGCGGGAGGAGGGGTTCGACGCGGTGGCCGTGTGCCTGCTGTTCTCCTACGCGAACCCGGCGCACGAGCTGCGGGCCGGCGAGATCCTGCGCGCGGAGCTGGGCGACGACGTGCTGGTCGTGCTCTCCCACGAGGTGGCGCGGGAGTGGCGCGAGTACGAGCGGACCTCGTCGGCGGTGCTGGAGGCGTACACCGGGCCCGTGGTGCGCCGCTACCTGGCCAGGATCGAGCGGCGCTTCGCCGAGCGGGGGCTGGCGGTGCCGGTGCACGTGATGCAGTCGTCGGGCGGGCTGGTGAACGCCTCCTACGCGATGCGCAGGCCGTTGCAGACGCTGCTGTCCGGCCCGGTGGGCGGCACGATGGGCGGGGTCGCGGCGGCCCGGTTCATGGACAGGGAGAACGCGATCTGCATCGACATGGGCGGGACGTCGTTCGATGTGTCGCTCGTGGTGAACGGGCGGCCGGACGTCAGCGCCGAGGCCCGCATCGAGGGCTACCCGGTGCTCATGCCCATCGTGAACCTGCACACGATCGGCGCGGGCGGCGGCTCGATCGCGTACGCCGAGGCGGGCGCGCTGCGGGTCGGGCCCGAGTCGGCCGGGGCCCTGCCCGGGCCGGCCTGCTACGGCAGGGGCGGCACGCGGGCCACGGTGACCGACGCGAACGTGGCGCTCGGCCGGGTGGACCCGGCCTGGTTCGCGGGCGGGCTGATGACGCTGGACGTGGAGGCGGCGGGCACGGCGGTGGCCACGCTGGCCGACGAGCTGGACATGGATCCGCTGCTGCTGGCCGAGGGGATCTGCGACGTGGCCAACGCCAAGATGGCGCAGGCGATCCGTACGCTGACCGTGGAGCACGGGATCGAGCCGCGGGAGTTCGCGCTGGTGGCGTTCGGGGGCGCGGGGGCGATGCACGCCGTGTTCATCGCGCGCGAGCTGGGGATCTCCGAGGTGGTGGTGCCGCGCTTCCCGGGGGCGTTCTCGGCGTGGGGGATGCTGGAGGCCGACGTACGCCGGGATCTGACGCATCCGTACTTCCGGTCGCAGGACACGCTCGACGGCCCCGACATGTCCCGAAATTTCGTGATCTTGGAGGAAGATGCCCTGGCGGCGCTCTCCGCCCAGGGCGTTCCCGAGGAGCGGCACCGGGTCGAGCACGCCGTGGACATGCGCTACGAGGGCCAGGACTACACGCTGACCATCCCGCTGCGCGACGCGGCCGAGCCCGCCGAGCCCGGGTTCCTGGAGACGATCGCGGCCCGCTACGCCGAGGCGCACACCGGCCGCTACGGGCACGCCACCCCGGAGGCGCCGGTGGAGTTCGTCATGCTGCGCAGCACCGGGCTGGGCTCGTTCCCGCGCACCGCCGCCGCCACGCAGGAGGCCCCCGAGGAGCGGGCGGCGTACGTACGGGATGTGATCTTCGACGGGGCCGTGCACAGCACCCCGGTGCTGCGGCGCTCCAGCCTCGACGGCGAGCTGACCGGGCCCGCGATCGTGGTCGAGGAGACCGCGACGACGGTCATCCCGCCCGGCTGCATGGCCACCGTGGACCCCAACGGCTTCCTCATCGTGAAGGTGAACCTGTGATCGACCCCGTCACCACGGAGATCATCCGCTGCGCGCTGCTGCAGGCGGCCGAGGACATGAACACCACCCTCATCCGCAGCTCCTACACCCCCGTCATCTACGAGGCCAAGGACTGCGCGGTCGCGCTGCTCGACCGCGACCACAACGTGCTGGGCCAGTCGTCCGGGCTGCCGATCTTCCTGGGCAACCTGGAGGTGTGCACCCGCGAGACCGAGCGCCTGTACGGGCGGGAGGTCTGGCGGGAGGGCGACGTGTGGGTGCTCAACGACTCCTACATCGGCGGCACGCACCTCAACGACGTCACGGTCTACGGGCCGATCTTCGTGGACGGGGAATTGGCCGGTTTCGCGGCGTCGCGGGCGCACTGGCTGGACGTCGGCTCCAAGGACCCGGGCGGCTCCATGGACTCCACGTCGATCTTCCAGGAGGGCCTGCGGATGGGCCCGGTCAAGGTGTACGCGGGCGGCGCGCCCTGCCGCGACCTGCACGAGGTGATCGCCCGCAACGTACGCTTCCCGCACGCCACGCTCGGCGACCTGCGCGCCCAGGTGAGCTGCGCCATGACGGGCCAGCGGCGGCTGAAGGAGATCGTGTCCCGGTGGGGCCTGGACACCGTGCTGGCCGCCCGCGACGAGATCTTCGCCCAGACCGAGCGCATGGAACGCGCGGCCATCGCGGCCATCCCCGACGGCGTCTACGAGGCCTCCGGCTTCCTCGACAACGACGGCATCGACCTCGGCACCCCGCTGCCCGTCAACGTCACGGTCGCGGTGTCGGGCGAGTCGATGCACGTCGACCTGACCGACTGCGCCGACCAGGCGCTCGGCCCGGTCAACTGCGGCGCGGCCCAGGCCGTGGCCGCCGTCCGCGTCGGCTACAAGCTGCTGGTCTCGGGCGACGTGCCGCTCAACGGCGGCTCGTTCCGCCCGCTGTCGGTCGAGACCCGGCCCGGCTCCATGCTGGCCGCCGAGTCGCCCGCCGCCTGCCAGTACTACTACTCGCATCTGGGGCTGCTCATCGACCTGGTGGTCAAGGCGCTGGCGCCGGTGCTGCCGGACAAGGCGGCCGCGGCGTCGTACGGGGACTCGATGATCGTGCAGTTCACCGGCACGGACCCGCGTACCGGCAAGCTGTACGTCTCCCAGGAGGCCACGGTCGGCGGCTGGGGCGCCTGGGACGGCGGCGACGGCGAGACCTGCCTGATCAACAACGTCAACGGCGCGCTGCGGGACATGCCCATCGAGGTGCTGGAGACGCTGTTCCCGGTCCAGGTGCGCCGCTACGAGATCCGCCCCGACACCGGCGGGGCCGGTCAGTGGCGGGGCGGGAACGGGGTGGTGCGCGAGTACGAGTTCTGCGGGGACACCTCGCTGTCGCTCTGGTTCGAGCGCTCGGTCACCCCCGCCTGGGGCCTGGCGGGCGGCGAACCGGGCGTGCCGCCCCGCGTCACCCTCAACCCGGGCACTCCGGACGCCCGCGAGATGCTCAAGGTGAACGCGCTGCCGGTCACCGCGGGGGACGTGCTGCGCTGCGAGTCGGGCGGTGGCGGCGGCTACGGTCCCGCCGCCCGCCGCTCCCACACGGCCACGGCCACCGACCTGTCCCAGGGCCTGACCACCCGCTGACCAGCGGCTGATCACACGCTGGAACGTCCCGCCGCACCGGCGCTGCCCTCTGGCGCCGGTACGGCGGGAGGGCCGTGGCCGCGCAGCCGGTCCATCTCGCGCCACTCGGGACGCAGCCCGGTCAGGCTCGTGACGAGCGCGTAGGCGATCCCGCACGCCAGCAGCACCGGCGCCAGCCCGGCCGCCGTAACCGCCGCCCCGCCCAGCAGCCCGCCCAGCGGGATGCCGGCCCACATCACCGCGCCCTGCAGCGCGCCCACCCGGCCCAGGAGGTGCCGGGGCACGCGCTCGTACGAGATCGCGCTCAGGATCGGGTTCAGGAACCCGCCGCTGAACCCGATCACCACGGACGCCGCCACCAGCCCCCACACCGGCATGTCCACGGCGAACATGAGGAACTTCGGCGGCCCGCCGAGCAGGAACGCCACGAAGAACACCGGCCTGCGCCGCATCCGGTGCGCCACCGCGGCGGCCACCAGGCTGCCCACGACCGAGGCCAGCCCGAGCACGCTGACGCTCAGCCCGAGGACGGCGGGCCCGTGGCCGGACTCCTTGGCCCACACGGGCGCGAGCACCTGGCTCCAGGCCGCGTCCAGCAGATTCGTGGCGGCGATCATGACGATCACCGCGAGCAGCAGCGGCTCGCCGCGCAGGAACGCGAAGCCCTGGCCGAACCGCCGCCAGTAGCCCTCCTCCTCTTCGTGCGCGGGGGCGCGATGTCCGAGGTCGCGCGGCAGCACCACGGCCACGACCGCCGATCCGAGCGCGAACAGGGCGGCGCTGACGCCCAGGCCGGACAGCGGGCCCAGCAGCGCCACCATCGCGCCGCCCAGCCCCGGCCCCACGGTCACGGCCAGCCGCTCCGTCACGCCCATCAGGCCGGTGGCCCGCTCCAGCGGCACCCGCCCGCGTTCGGCCGCCTCCGGGACCATGATCTCCTTAGCCAGGTCGCCCGGCCCGCGGGCCGCGCCGATCACCGCCACCAGCGCGACGATCACGCCCAGCGGCAGCAGGCCGAGCGCGTGCAGCACGACCATCGCGGCGGCGGCCGAGGCGCTCACGACGTCGGCGACCCACGAGATCCGGCGCGGTCCCACCCGGTCCACGAGCGGCCCGGTCAGCGCCTTGACCAGCACGTACGGTGCCATCTCCGCGAACGCCACCAGCCCCGTCCACACCGCGCTGCCGGTGCTCGTCAGCACGAACCAGGGCAGCGCGATGGCCGAGACCCGCGTCCCGGTCGTCGACACGGCGATGGCCGCCAGCAGCCCGGCCATCGGCCGTAAGGACCCGCGCGGCTCCATCATGCCTCCTCAGGGTCGTCCAGCTCGGGGATGACCTGCGTCATCAGGTAGACCCGGACCGCGTCCGCCGGCGCCTCGTCGCCGTCGCGCCGGTAGCGCGCGAAGAGCTCCGTCAGGTCCGCGCGCAGCCGCCCCGCCTCCTCCGGGGTGAGGCGGAACGGGACGGCGCTGAGGTCGAGCACGCCGCGCCACGGCTGCGGCATGGTCTGCAGCTCGTTGAGCGCCTGCTGGGTGCGCAGGTTGTAGAGGGCGGCGATGGACTGCATGTACGCCAGCACCGCCTCCGGCTCCCGGTCGGACAGACCGTCGTCGTCGGTGAGCCGGGTCGTCCGGTGGACCGAACGCCACCAGCGCTCCCGCGCGTTGCCGCGTTCGGTGTCCTCCTCCACGAACCCGGCGGCGCCGAGCCTGCGCAGGTGATAGCTGGCCGTGCCCGAGTTCACCCCCAGGCGCTCGGCCAGGCGGGTGGCGGTGGACGGGCCGTGCTTGCGCAGCAGGTCGACGAGCTGCACCCGCAGGGGGTGGGCGAGCGCGCGCAGGCCCTTGGCGTCGAGGACGACCACGTTGTCAGGGGAGGGCGTCATGATGCGAAGCCTAAACCGCAAACACTTCTTCGCAAACACTTCTTCGCGAAGAAGTGTTTGCGGTTCACGGAAGAGACCGCCGACGGCGCCTGGCCGGGGCGGTGGTCTGCGAGGGCGGGGCCGCTAGGTGACGATCACGTCGCGCAGGAGCTTGCGGCCGCCCGGCCTGCGCCGCCACTCACGGGGGTAGCCGAGCGACACCTCCTCGAAGCGCACGCCGTCGTACCAGGTGACGCGGGGGATGTGGAGGTGGCCGTAGATCATGGCGGCGGTCGGGTAACGCGTGTGCCAGTCCCTGGTGGCGGTCGTGCCGCACCACTGGGCGAACTCCGGGTAGCGCAGGACGTCGGTCGGCTCGCGTACCAGGGGATAGTGGTTGACGAAGACCAGCGGCACGTCGTCCAGCCCGGCCAGCCGCCGCCCGGTCAGCTCCACCCGGGCCCGGCACCACGCCTCGCGGCTCGGGTACGGGTCGGGGTGCAGGAGATACTCGTCGGTGCAGACCACGCCGGTGCTGTGCGCGTACGCGAGCGCGCTCGCCTTGGTGAGATGGCCGGCCGGCCGGAACGTGTAGTCGTAGAGCAGGAACAGGGGCACGATCCGGACCGGCCCGCCCGCTCCCTCCCACACCGGATAGTCGTCCTCCGGCGTCACCACGCCCAGATCGCGGCACATGGCGACGAGGTGGTTGTAGCGGGCCACGCCCCGCAGCTCCGGCGGGTCTCCCGGCGGGGTCCACAGCTCGTGGTTGCCCGGCACCCAGACCACCCGCTCGAACCGCGCGGCCAGCAGGCCCAGCGTCCGGGCGATGTCCTCCAGCCGTTCGCCGACGTCGCCCGCGACCAGCAGCCAGTAGCCGGGGTCGTCCGGTTTCAGCTCCTGGACGATGGCCCGGTTCTCCTCGTAGCCGACGTGCAGATCGCTGACGGCCAGCAGCCTGCTCCCGCCTTCGCTGGGCAAGGGACGTCCCTCCTTCGCGTCAGAGGACGGGGGCGTTGTCCTCTGCCACGATCATGTCATCCGTCATCCTCGGCAACATGGCCGCGACCTCGCGCGCCAGGTGCGGGTCGGCGCGGAACGCCTCCATGATCGCCAGTTTCAACGCCGCGCGGCTCGGCTCGTCGTCCGGCTTGGCGCCCGCCACCGTCTCGATCACCTGTCTGGACGCGGCGTCACCGCGGCCGAAGACCCGCTGCAGGATGCGGGTGCCGCGGGCCACGGCCGTGTCGGCGGCCAGCTCACGGGTCTTGGCCAGCACGCCCACGCCGTAGGCGTCGATCGCCGAGGAGACGAAGGGCATGAGGTCGCTCACAGTGTCCATGAGACCCTCCCGTAGGTCCTTACGGATTGACGAGATGGTAGCTTCCGGAGTTCGTCCGGCAAGGGCATAACCTGTCGAATGTGCCTGCGCCGTACCTGACCCTCACCTCCGTCGTCGAGCACGAGACGGAGGCGAAGCGCTCCCGGTTCATCTGCGCGCTGGCGCCCGCGCGCAGCGTCGAGGAGGCGGTCGCGTTCATCGGCGAGCGGCGGCAGAAGCATCCCGGCGCCACCCACAACTGCACCGCGTACGTCGTCGGGCAGCGCGTCCAGAAGGGCGACGACGACGGCGAGCCGGGCGGCACGGCGGGCACGCCGATGGTGCAGGCCCTGGTGGGCAGGGGGTTCAGCGACGTGGTGGCGGTGGTGACCCGCTATTTCGGCGGCACCCTGCTGGGGGCGGGCGGGCTGGTGCGGGCCTACGGCTCGGCCGTGACCGAGACCCTCGACCGGGCCGAGCCGGTGCGGATGGTGCCGGCCCGCGTCGTGCGGGTCGCGGTGGCCCACGACCAGGCCGGGCGGGTGGAGAACGACCTGCGGGCCTCGCGCCATCCGGTGCGCGAGGTGACGTACGCGGGCGAGGTCACCTTCGCCGTCTCCGTGGGCGAGGACGAGGTGGCGCCGTTCGCGGACTGGGTGGCGACGCTGACGGCCGGGCGGGCGCGCGTGGACGTGGGCGAGGAGATCCACGTCCCCGGCTGATCAGCCCTCCAGCGCGTACTGCATGACCCTGAACTTGGCCTGGGCCTCGGCCAGCTCGGCCGCCGGGTCGGAGTCGCCCATGATGCCGCCGCCCGCGAACAGGCGGGCCCGGCGGCCCTGCACGAGCCCCGAGCGCAGCGCGATGCCCCACTCGCCGTCGCCGTGGGCGTCGATCCATCCGACGGGCCCGGCGTAGCCGGCCCGGTCCATGCCCTCCAGCTCGCGGATGACCTCGATCGCGGTGGGGGTGGGGGTGCCGCCGACGGCGGCCGTCGGGTGCATGGCGGCGACCACGTCGAGGACGGAGGCCCCGTCGGCCAGCCGCCCGGTGACGTGGCTGGCCAGGTGCTGGACGTTGGGCAGCACCAGCAGCTCGGGCTCGTCCGGGGTCTCCAGCGAGGCGCAGAGGGGGGCGAGCGTCTGGCGGACGGAGGCGATGGCGCACTCGTGCTCGTGGCGGTCCTTGGGCGAGGCGAGCAGCGCGGCCCCGCGGGCGAGGTCGTCGGCCGGGCCGGTGCCGCGCGGGGTGGTGCCGGCCAGCACGAGCGACTCGATCTCCTGGCCCGTACGCCTGATCAGCAGCTCGGGCGTGGCCCCCACCAGCCCCGCGACCGAGAACGTGTAGCACTCGGGATAGCGCCGGGCCAGCCGGGTGAGCAGCAGGCGCACGTCGATGGGCCGCTCGGCGGTGGCGACCAGGTCGCGCGCCAGCACGACCTTCTCCAGCTCGCCCTCGCGGATGCGCTTGGCGGCCCTGGCCACGACGTGCTCCCATTCGGGGGCGCTCAGGCTGCCGTCGCCGTAGCTGATGCGGCCGGGGTCGCGGATGGGGGAGAACGTCTCCAGCGGGGCGTCGCCGATCGTGGTGAGCCAGGCGTGGCCGTCGCGGCGGGCCAGCACGGCGCGCGGGACGACGAGGACGGAGCCGTGGGCGTCCTCGTCGAAGGTGAAGCTGCCGAAGGCGACCGGGCCGGAGCCGGGGGTGCGCACGGCGTCGTCGACGTGGGCGTCGCCGAACACGGTGGCCAGCCACTGGCGGGCCCAGGCGAACCGGCCCGGGCCCGGGGGCACGGCCACCCGTGCGGCCTGACCCCAGCCGACCAGGCCCTCGCCGTTCCTGACCCAGGCGTACGGGGCGGTCCTGGGCAGGGATGCCAGCAGGTCGCCCGGGTCGCCGACAGGGGTGGTGCGAACCGGTAGCGGGCGGGTTGTTCCGAGCGCGACACTCACCCAAGACACTCTATGCGGGAACTGAACACGTTCGACTCAGACCCCCGTGAATGCGAGGTTACGGTCAACGAACCCGGATAAAACCAGACGTTGAGCTGCATTTACCCCATCCTGATCAGGTCTGGGCTGTCAAGCGGCGATATGAAGTCGGTCCTGAAATCACAGACCTGGCCCGTATGTCATGGCCGGTCGCTGATCCGCTTCCTACCTTGGGTCCATGATCGGTCGCCTGGGCTCAGTCCTCGCCGCAACGCTGCTCGTCTCCGCCACAGGTCCGGCGCAGGCCGCCGCGGCCCAGCCCGTCCCCGAGATCATGGCCGCGCTCGGCGACTCCATCTCCACCGGCTTCAACGCGTGCGGCTTCTACGTCTCCTGCATCCCGCGCTCGTGGTCCTCCGGCGACAACCCCGGGGTGAACAGCCACTACCTGCGCCTGTCGGCCATGTCTGGAACGCTCCAGCAGCACAACCTCACCTTCGCCGTCCCCGGGGCCACCAGCGCCGACCTGCTCGGCCAGGTGCGCAAGGCCGTCGAGGCCAAGGCCGACTACGTCACGATCCTGATCGGGGCCCAGGACGCGTGTGTGCGCACCGAGCAGGCCATGACGCCCGTCGAGACGTACCGGCGGCGGATGGACGCGGCGCTGGCCGAGCTGCGGGCCGGCATGCCCGCGGCCCGGGTGTTCATCGCCAGCATCCCCGACGTGCGGCGGCTGTGGCAGGTGGGCAAGACCGTCCCGCTCGCCCGCACGTTCTGGACGGCCGGCCACATCTGCCAGTCCCTGCTCGCCCAGCCCACCTCGACCAAGCGCGCCGACGTCGAGCGCCGCCAGCGGGTGCGGGCGCGGGTCATGGCCTACAACCGCGCGGCGGCCCAGGCGTGCGCCAGGTTCGGGCCCGCCTGCCACACCGACGGGGGCGCGGTGTTCGCCTACCCGTTCACGCTCGACCACGTCAGCAAGTGGGACTACTTCCACCCGAACATGGACGGGCAGCGGATCCTGGCCGAGCAGACGTTCGGGCACGGCTTCACCTGGGAGGACCCGCGCTAGCCCGCCCTGCCGGCGGCCCGGTCAACGGCACTGGGCCAGCATCATCCTCTTGTCCGCCGCGGTGACGGGCACGTTGTACTTCAGCGCGACCTGCGCGAAGCGGGTGACGTACGCGCACCGGACGCGCCGCTGCGGCGGTAACCAGCCCGCCGGGCCGGAGGCGTCCTTCTGCTCGTTGGCGTAGCCGGCCACGGGCAGCAGGTTCAGTGGGTCGTTGGCGAAGTCGAGCCGCTTGGACATCCGCCAGCGCGGCGCGCCCATGCGCCACGCGTAGTTCAGCGGCACCACGTGGTCGACCTGCACCTCGTCCGGGTTGTCCTTGTGCCAGTGAATGGTCCGGCCGGTGTAGGGGTCGCTCAGCTCCATGGAGACGACCTCGCAGCTGGAGCCCGACCGGTATTTCACGTTCCGGCCGTCGCGGGCCAGCAGGTCGTCGCGGGTGCGGCAGCCGTTGCGCGCGTACGGCACCCCGCTCGCGGTGTCGGCCCAGTTGTCGCCGTACCGGGTGCGCTCGTAGCCGGTGTTGGAGCCGAGCCCCTTGACGCGCACCTGTTTGATGAGGCCGTGTGCCTTGCTCTTGTCGGCGTCCGAGATGATGGGTGCCAGACCGGGCCGCGTCCCGCTGGTGTTGCCCAGCGGGCTGGTCGCCGTTGCCGGAGAGGTCTTGGCGCCGCCGACGAAGGAAACGACGATGATGGCTCCCGCTAGAAGGGCGATGGCGTCCTTCGTGCTCAAGCAGGCCTCCGAACATCAAAGGTTGTCTAGAGAAATTCCCGGCATCCGGTGTTTTGACACGGGGAGGGTTATGTGACTGATCGTCCGATCGACCCGGACGTCGATCTCCACATCCCGGCGCAGCGCGCCGAGCTGCACTGGCCCGTGCTCGCCGCGATCGCGGCCGGGGGCGCGCTGGGCGCGCTCGCGCGTTTCGGCCTGCAGTCGGCGCTGCCGTCCGGGCCGGCGGACTTCCCCTGGGCGACGTTCCTCATCAACGTGTCCGGGTGCCTGCTGATCGGCGTGCTCATGGTGATGATCACGGAGGTGCGGCAGGCGCACCGCCTCGTGCGGCCGTTCCTGGGGGTGGGGGTGCTGGGCGGGTACACGACGTTCTCCACGTACGCGGTGGACATCCAGCGGGCGGTCGCGGCGGGGGCGCCGCTGACGGGGCTGGTCTACCTGGCGGCCACCCTGGTGGCGGCGGTGGCGGCCGTGGTGGCGGGCATGTGGCTGACCAGGCGGATCGCCGGGATGCTGGCGGGCGTGCGATGACGGTGCTGCTCATCGTCCTCGGGGCGGCGCTCGGCGCGCCGCTGCGCTATCTCGCGGACCGGGCCGTGCAGGCGCGGCACGACACGGTGTTCCCGTGGGGGACGCTGACGGTGAACGTGTTCGGCTCGGCGCTGCTGGGCTTCCTGGCCGCGCTGCCCGCCGCCGGCGGGGTGATGGCGTTGCTGGGCACCGGGTTCTGCGGGGCGCTGACCACGTACTCGACGTTCGGGTACGAGACGGTGCGGCTGGTGGAGGAGGGCGCGCGCTTCCACGCGGTGGCCAACGCGGGCGCCAGCGTGGTGGCCGGGCTGGGCGCGGCCTACTGCGGGGTGGCCCTGGCGCAGGCCCTGTAAATGGTTCGCGGGTGCCCCCGCCGCGATGGCAGGATGGCCCGGCAACCGTCCGCCGACGATCAGGAGCATGAGATGCGGTGCCTCGGAATCTCCCAGCGCCCCATTGGCACGAGAGTTCCCGAGGACTTCCAGCACCGTGCACATCCTGAACATCGGCATCCTCGCGCACGTAGACGCGGGCAAGACCTCCCTCACTGAGCGGCTGCTGTTCGAGACCGGGGTCATCGACCGGCTCGGCAGCGTGGACGAGGGCAGCACACAGACCGACTCCGGCGAGATCGAGCGCCGTCGCGGCATCACCATCCGCACGGCCGTCGCCTCCTTCAGCCTGGGCGACCTGCGGGTCAACCTGGTCGACACACCCGGCCACGCCGACTTCGTGGCCGAGGTGGAGCGTGCTCTCGGCGTGCTCGACGGCGCCGTGCTGGTGCTGTCGGCCGTCGAGGGCGTGCAGCCGCACACCCGGGTCCTGATGAAGACCCTGCGCCGGCTGCGCCTGCCCACGCTGATCTTCGTCAACAAGATCGACCGGGCCGGGGCCAGGGAGCGGGAGCTGCTGGCCGACATCCGGCGGCGGCTCTCGCCGTACTGCGTGGCCCTGAACACCGTGCGGCACCTCGGCTCCAAGGCGGCCGTCACCGCCGGCGTCGCCTCGCCCGAGGCGGCGGCCGAGGTGCTGGCCGAGCGGGACGATGGGCTGCTGGAGCTGCTCGTCGAGGGCAAGACGCCCGACTTCGGCCAGGTACGCGCGGCGCTGGCGCGGCAGTGCGCCGCCGGGCAGGCGCATCCGGTGCTGTTCGGCTCGGCGCTGACCGGGCAGGGCGTCGGCGAGCTGCTCGACGCCGTCCACCTGCTGCCCGCCGTGACCCAGCCGGCCGGGGACCCGGAGGAGGCGGCGCGGGCGACGGTGTTCGCGATCGAGCGCGCCCCGTCGGGGGAGAAGGTCGCCTACCTGCGGGTACGCGCGGGCGCGCTGCGAGCGCGCGAGCACCTCACCTTCCACCGGGGGCGGCACGCCTACGACGGCAGGCTGACCGCGCTGACCGTCGCGGGCTCTGCCGGGCGGCGACAGGCGGTGGCCGGGGACATCGTCAAGGTCTGGGGCGTGCCCGAGATCCGCGTCGGCGACCACCTGGGGGAGCCCGGGCCCGCGCACCAGGCCCATTTCACCCCGCCCAGCCTGGAGACCGTGGTCCGGCCCCGCGTCCCCGGACAGGAGCCGCGCCTGCACGCCGCGCTGCTCGCGCTGGCCGAGCAGGACCCGCTGATCGGCACCCGCACCCTGGCCGGCGGCGAGACCTCGGTCCTGCTGTACGGGGAGGTGCAGAAAGAGGTCATCGGCGAGACCCTGGCCAGGGACTTCGGCGTCGAGGCGCTCTTCGAGCCGAGCCGGCCCGTCTACTTCGAGCGCCCGTCGGGCACCGCGGAGGTCGTCGAGGAGATCCAGCGCCAGGGCCGCAACGAGTTCATGGCCACCGTGGGCCTGCGAGTCGATCCGGGGCCGAAGGGCTCCGGCGTCGGCTACCGGCTGGAGGTCGATCTGGGCTCGCTGCCGCTGTCGTACCACCGGGCCATCGAGGAGAGCGTGCGCCAGGCCCTGGGTGAGGGCCCGCACGGCTGGCCGGTCACCGACGTGCTCGTCACGGTGACCAGGACCGGCTACGCCCCGCCCCTCACGGTCGCGGCCGACTTCCGCGGCCGCGCCCGGGTCGTGCTCATGCGGGCGCTGCGCTGGCGGGCACCACCGTGTACGAGCCGTGCCACCGGTTCGAGCTGGAGGTGCCGCCGGAGACGTTCAGCGCGGTCACCGCCAGGCTCGCCGCACTGGGCGGTGAGCTCCACGACACCGGCAGGCGCGACGACACCTGGGTGCTGGAGGGTGAGATCCCGGCGGCCGCGGTGCACGAGGTCGAGCGGCGGCTGCCGGGGCTGTCGCACGGAGAAGGCGTCTGGTGGTCCGCGCCGGCGGGCGATCGACCGGTCCGATAGGTGGTATGTCGGGTTTCTTGGCGAGATGGGTATTAAGTGGCACAGTGCACCATTCCGGTGCGCATGTCCGTACAGGGGGGAATCCCATGGCAGACACGAAGAAGAAACCCGCCGCCAAGTCCGGCAAGTCGAAGAAGCAGGCCATCAAGACCAGCAGGCAGACCAAGGAGACGAAGCGGGAGACCCGCAAGTCGCCCTCCGGCGAGGAGTGACCCGGACGGGGCAGCGGTGGCCCGGCTGCCCGGGCCGACGACCAGGCGGTTGCGGGGGGAAGTTCTTGGCCGCCGGTCGGGACGATCCGGCAGCTGTGGCGAAATGTCTGACCCGGGTGATGTGATCTGACAGCCGGGGGCGCGCGCCCCCGGCTGTCGGCTCGACCAGGAGTGGCTCTCATGTCCGGCTACCTGCGCTTTCCCGCCGTCTTCCAGGACGTGGTCGTCTTCGCCGCCGAGGACGACCTGTGGATGGTGTCCGCCCAGGGCGGGCGGGCCTTCCGGCTGACCGCGGGGCTCGCCGAGGCGGGCTATCCGCGCATCTCTCCGCGCGGCGACCAGCTCGCGTTCGTCGGCCGCGAGGAGGGCCCGGAAGAGGTGTACGTCATGCCGTCCGACGGCGGCGCCGCCCGCCGGCTCACCTTCCACGGCGCGCGCTGCACGGTCACCGGCTGGGACCCCGAAGGGCGCATCCTGTACGCCAGCGACGCGGCCCAGCCGTTCGAGGCCCGCAAATGGCTGCACCGCGTCGCGCCAGGCGGGGTCCCCGAGCGGCTCCCGTACGGCCCGGCCAACTCGATCGCGTACGGGCCGGAAGGCATGATCGTGCTCGGCCGCAACACCGCCGACCCGGCGCGGTGGAAGCGCTACCGCGGCGGCACCGTCGGCGACCTGTGGATCGACCCAAGCGGCGACGGCGAGTTCCGGCGGCTGATCAGGCTGCCGGGAAACCTGGCCTCGCCCTGCTGGAGCGGCGGCCGGGTGTGCTTCATCTCCGACCACGAGGGCGTCGGCAACGTCTACTCGTGCACCCCCGACGGCCAGGACCTGCGCAAGCACACCCACCACGACGACTACTACGCGCGCAACCTGTCGGGCGACGGGCACCGGCTGGTCTACCACGCCGGCGCCGACCTCTACCTGCTCGACCCAGGCGAGCCGGCGCACCGGCTGGACGTGCAGCTGGCCAGCTCCAGGACGCAGCGCAACCGCAGGTTCGTCGACCCCGCCGACTACCTCGACGGCGCCACCCTCAGCCCCGACGGCAGCGCGCTGGCCGTCACCGCGCGCGGCAAGGCGTACGCGATGGCCGACTGGGAGGGGCCGGTCACCCAGCACGGCTCGCCCGACGGGGTCCGCTACCGGCTCCTGACCTGGCTCAACGACGGCACCCGGCTGATCGCGGCGGCCAGCGACGACCGCGACGAGGAGCGGCTGGTCGTCCTCGAAGGCCACGAGGGCGGCGGCGGCACGGAGGTGGCCAGGCTGGGGCGGATCACCGCGCTCGTCCCCGACCCGGTCCACGACCGGGTGGCCGTCGTCAACCACCGCCACGAGCTGCACCTGCTCGACCTGGTCACCGGGCGGCCGGCGCTGGTGGAGGCCAACCCGCACGGCTCGCCCGAGGACCCGGCCTGGTCGCACGACGGGCGGTGGCTGGCGTACTCGAGCCCGCTCAACGCGCAGTCCAGCGCGATCAAGCTGCACCACCCCGAGACCGGGCGGACGCTGCAGGCCACGGAGCCGGTGCTGCAGGACTCGATGCCGGCGTTCGACCCGCAGGGCCGCTACCTCTACTTCATCGGCCAGCGCACCTTCTCGCCGGTCTACGACCAGCTCCAGTTCGACCTGGGATTCCCGCTGGGCACGCGCCCGTACGCGGTGGCGCTGCGGGCGGACGCGCCCGACCCGTTCATGCCCCTGCAACGGCCCCTGGGGGAGGACGAGGAGGACGGCGACGAGCCGGAGCCGCTGCGCGTCGACGTCGACGGGCTGACCCGGCGCGTCACCCAGTTCCCGCTGCCCGAGGGCCGCTACGAGAAGGTGGCCGGGCTCAAGGGCAAGGCGCTGATCCTGACCAGCCCGCTCGAAGGCGAGAGCTCGCTGCACCTGTTCGACTTCGCCAAGGGCAAGAAGGTGCACTTCGCCGACGGCGTCACCGACTTCGAGCTGGGCCGCGACCACAAGACGCTGCTCTACCGCGCGGACTCCAGGCTGCGGGTGGTCAAGGCGAACGAGGCGCCCGAGGACGAGGAGGCGCCGGGGCGGGAGAGCGGGTGGATCGACCTGTCGCGGATCAAGGTGTCGGTCTGCCCGGAGGCGGAGTGGCGGCAGATGTTCCGGGAGGCGTGGCGGCTGCAGCTGGAGAACTTCTGGAGCGAGGACATGGCGGGCGTCGACTGGCCGGCCGTCTACGACCGCTACCGGCCGCTGGTGGAGCGGGTCACGACCCGGGGCGAGTTCTCCGACCTGCTGTGGGAGCTGCACGGCGAGCTCGCCACCAGCCACGCCTTCGAGAGCGGCGGCGAATACCGTCCCGGGCCCGACTACACGCAGGGCAAGCTGGGCGTCGACTGGGACTACCGCGACGGCGTCTACCACATCCGCTCCATCGTGACCGGTGACCCGTGGGATCCGGAGGCGACCTCGCCGCTGAACCGGCTCGGTGTCGACGTACGTACGGGTGACGCGGTCCTGGCCATCAACGGCGCTCCCATAGGCGAGGCCGCGACCCCGAACGAGCGCCTGGTCAACCAGGCCGGCGAGGAGGTCGAGCTGACGCTGCGGCGGGAGGACCAGGTGTGCACCGTCACCGTGCGCGCCATCTCCGACGAGCGGCCGGCCCGCTACCGCGACTGGGTCAACCTCAACCGCGCCGAGTGCCACCAGCGCTCCGGCGGCCGGGTGGGCTACCTGCACGTGCCCGACATGGGGCCCGACGGGTTCGGGGAGTTCCACCGCGGGCTCCTGGCCGAGTACGACCGGCAGGCGCTCATCGTGGACGTGCGCTTCAACGGCGGCGGCAGCGTGTCGGCGCTGCTGCTGGAGAAGCTGGCCAGGCGGCGGCTCGGCTACGACTATCCGCGGTGGGGCGACCCGGAGCCGTACCCGCCGGAGTCGCCGCGTGGGCCGCTGGTGGCGATCACCAACGAGTGGGCGGGCTCCGACGGCGACATCTTCAGCCACACCTTCAAGGTGCTGAAGCTGGGGCCGCTGGTCGGCAAGCGCACCTGGGGCGGCGTCATCGGCATCTGGCCGCGCCACCAGCTCGCCGACGGCACGGTGACGACGCAGCCGGAGTTCTCCTTCGCCTTCGACGACGTCGGCTGGCAGGTCGAGAACTACGGCACCGATCCCGACATCGAGGTCGACATCACTCCGCAGGACTATGCCAGGGGCGTGGACACGCAGCTCGAGCGGGCCATCGACGTCGCGCTGGAGCTGCTGGCCGAGCGTCCGCCGCACACTCCCGATCTCCGGCATCGGCCGCGCATGCAACCTTAGTGAGGTAACAGGCGTCTAAGGATCATAGGTGGGGAAAGCGCATAGGGGATGAACACGTGCACTCCGCCGAAGCGAGACAATAGGCCGGTGGCGAGATTCCTCGTCGCCGGCCATGTGTGTTGAGACTTCTTCCGGGTGACAAAGGGGGATCTGTCAGGTGCGCGCATTGGCACGCAAGGGCAAGTCGGCGGTGCGCCGACTGTATCGGGGGTACAACCGGCGCAAGACGCTCAACGCGCCGCCGCCTTCGACGCGGAAGGTCCGCATTCTGCTGCTGCACGCGTACGGGATGGGGGGCACGATCCGGACCGTGTTCAACCTGGCCAGCTACCTGGCCAAGGAGCACGACGTCGAGATCGTGAGCATCCTGAAGGAGGCCGAGGAGCCGTTCTTCCCCATTGACCCGCGGGTGAAGTTCCGTTTCCTCGACGACCGGATCAACCCCAGCGCCGACCCGCTGCGCGCGATGCTGTCGAAGATGCCGAGCCGGATCATCCCCAAGGAGGAGTCGGCCTACCACCGCTTCAACCTGTGGACCGACCTGAAGCTCGCCCGCTACGTCCGCTCGCTCGACACCGGCGTGCTGATGGCCACCCGTCCCGGTCTCAACCTGGCGGTGGCCCAGCTGGCGCTGCCCAACGTCATCACGATCGGGCAGGAGCACGTGGCGCTCCGCACCCAGGCCGAGCCGATGCAGGAGCTCATCAAGTGGCGCTACCGCCGCCTCGACGCCCTGGTCACGCTCACCAAGGCCGACCTGCGCGACTATCGTGAGACGTTGCCGAAGAAGCCGAAGAAGCTGACCCGCATCCCCAACGCCGTGCCGCCGATGACGGGCGGCATCTCCAAGCTGGACGCCAAGGTCGCCATCGCGGTCGGCCGGATGACGCGCATCAAGGGCTTCCACCGGCTCATCACCGCCTGGGAGACGGTCGCCGCCGCCCATCCCGACTGGACGCTGCGCATCTTCGGCGCGGGGCCGCAGGAGGAGAACCTCGCCCAGCAGATCGCGGAGGCGGGGCTGCAGGGCAAGGTCGAGCTGCCCGGACCCACGTCCGACGTGGGGGCCGAGTTGGAGAAGGCGTCCGTCTTCGTGCTCAGCTCGCGTCACGAGGGTTTCCCGATGACGATCCTGGAGGCGATGGGCAAGGGGCTGGCGATCGTCAGCTTCAACAGCCCGCACGGCCCCAAGGAGATGATCACGGACGAGGTCGACGGACTGCTGGTGAAGCCGCGGACCAACGCCAACCTGGCGTCCTCGATCATCCGGGTGATCGAGGACGAGCAGCTGAGGCGCGACCTGGCGGCGGGGGCGCTGGAGACGGCGCTCACGTACGACGTGGACGCGGTGGGGGAGAAGTGGGACGCGCTCCTCGACGAGCTCCTGGCCCGCCGCAACGGCACCTACGTCCGCCCCCAACCCGCCGCGGCCTCTCCCGCCCCCGGGCCGGACGCCCCGCCTTCTGCCTGAGGCGGCGCGGGCTCAGACGCCGGAGCCGGTGAGTTCCACCGGCTCCGCGATGACATCGACCAGCGCGCCGTTCCGATAGACGGTGATCGGTAACGGCTGCCCGATGGCGTCGGCGAACATCAGCCGCTGCAGGCTCTGCGCGTCCCCCACCGGGTTGCGCCCCGCGCTCAGCACCAGGTCGCCGGAGCGCAACCCGGCCCGGTGGGCGGGCGAACCCGGCACCACCTCCACCACGCGCAGCGCCCCCGCCTGCCCGGTCCGCCGCCGCAGCACGTCGGGCAGCGGCGCGGGCGAGGTCACCAGCCCCAGGAACGCCCGCCGTACCCGCCCGTCCCTGATCAGGGCGGCGATGATGGATCGGGTCGTGGCGTTCATGGGCACGGCGAGCCCCACCCCCACGCCGGCCACCGCCGTGTTGATCCCGACCACCCGCGCCTGCGAGTCGGCCAGCGCGCCGCCGGAGTTGCCCGGGTTGAGCGCGGCGTCGGTCTGGATGACGTCCTCGATGAGCCGTACGGCCGACCCGCTGCGCGCGGGCAACGACCGTCCGAGCCCCGACACCACCCCCGCCGTCACCGATCCGGTCAGGCCGAGCGGATTGCCCACGGCCACGACGAGCTGTCCCACGACCAGCTCGTCGCTGTCGCCGAGCGTGGCCGGCGGCGGCGTGGCCGTCTGCGCCCTGATCACCGCCAGATCCGACAGCGGATCCCGGCCCACCACGATGAAGTCCCCCGAGCTCCCGTCGGCGAAGGCCACGGTGCCGTCCCGGGAGTTGCCGATCACGTGCGCGTTGGTCAGCAGGAACCCGTCGGCGGTGAACACCACCGCGGACCCGCTACCCTGGCCGGCCCGCACGCTGGCCACCTTCGGCAGCAACTCGGCCGCCACGGACGAGACGACGCGCGAGTAAGCGTCGAGTGGATCCGCCATCGTGCACTCCTTTGCTTACAGGATTACACGTTAACTCCACATTCGCCCGCGCGCATTCCAGGCGCTCAAGCATGCGGATCTCTATCCCCTGCGCCGGTGCCGCGGCAGCAGCAGGCTGACCATCGCGATGGCCAGGCCGAGCCCGGCTGCCATGAGGAAGACCAGGTCGTAGCCGGCGGCGAGGGCGTCGACCGGGGAACTCCCGGCGGCCTCCGACGCGGCGGCCCTGGTGCCGGCGGCTGTCGCGAGCACCGCCAGCCCGATCGATCCCCCTGCCTGACTGGCGGTGTTGGCCAGGCCGCCGACGATCCCCGCGTCGCCCTCGGGAACGTCGGCGGTCGCCACCGCCATGAGGGTGGGGAAGGTCAGCCCGATGCCGACCGCGATGAGCAGGGTGGGGCCGAGCACGCCGGTGACGTACCCGCTGTCGGCGTGGCCCAGGGAGAGCCAGCCGAAACCGGCCAGGAAGCAGGCGCTGCCGGCCGTCACGAGGGGGCGCACACCCGTTCGCGGCAGCAGGGCGGCGGCCCATCGCGCGATCACCATGAACGTCACCGCCGCGGGTGTCTGCCCGAGCCCGGCCTGAAGCGCGCTGAAGCCGAGGACGTTCTGCAGGAACAGCGACGAGAAGTACCACATCGCGATGGCGATCCCACCGAACAGCAGCAGCATGCCGTTCCCGACGGCCACCCCCCGGATCCTGAACAGCCGCAGCGGCACCATCGGCTGGCCGGCGAAACGCGCCTCCACCACGACGAAGACGCCGAGCAGGAGCAGACCCGCCACCACCGGCCCGGCGACCGGCGCGGACGTCCAGCCATGGTCGGCGCTCTGCATGACGCCGTAGATCAGCGCCGCCAGCCCCGCCGTCCCCGTGGCCGCGCCTACGAGGTCGAGCGATCCCCGCCGGCCGGGTCTCGTTCCGGCCAGCGACATCATCGCCACCACGATCAGCACCGCGCCGATCGGCAGGTTGATGAGGAAGACCCACCGCCACGACAGGCCGGTGGTGATGGCGCCGCCCGCGAGCGCGCCGACCATCCCGCCCACGCCGCCCGAGGCGGACCACGCGCCGAACGCCTTGGCGCGCGCGTTCGGCTCGGTGAAGGAGGTGTTGATCACGGCCAGCGTCGCCGGGGCCATCATGGCGGCCCCGATGCCCTGCGCGACCCGGGCCGCCACCAGGACCTCCGGCGTGGTCGCCAGGCCGCCGGCCAGACTCGCGACGGAGAACGACAACAGCCCGGCGACCAGCATCCGGCGCGGTCCGAACAGGTCGGCGGCACGGCCCCCCAGCAGCATGAAACCGGCGAAGCTGAGCAGATATCCGTTCACCACCCAGGCCAGTCCGGTCGCGGTGAAACCGAGTTCTTCGCGGACCGAGGGCAGGGCGACGTTCACGATGGACGCGTCCAGGATGACCATGAACTGGCTGGCGCACGCCAGCGCCAGGACCAACCAGGGGAGGCCGGCGTACGGCCTGGCCCGCTGGGACGCGTTACTGGTGGTATTTGTCATGACCCGCTGCTCACACTCGTCGCGGCCACGCTTTCGCGTGCGGCGGCGTGTTCGTCCCCCAGCAGCCGGATCGTGATCCGGGCCAACCGCCGCCCCTGGTACCTGGCCGCTTCCAGCACCGCGCCGTCCGGCCCGGATCCGGTGGGGCCGGTCACCAGAGACGTGCCGTACGGGTTGCCGCCGGCGCCGTACACGACCGGATCGGTGAACCCGGGCGGCACGATCAGCGCCCCCCAGTGGTAGAAGACGTTGCTCAGGGACAAGATCGTGGCCTCGCTGCCGCCGTGCCGGTTGAACGCCGAGGTGAAGGCCGTCACCGGCTTGTCCGCCAGCACGCCTTCGCGCCACAGCCCGCCGGCCTGGTCGATGAACTGCTTGAGCTGCGCGGCCGGCGCCCCGAACCGGGTCGGCGTCCCGAACGCGAACGCATCCGCCCACGCCAGGTCCTCCACCGACGCCTGGGCGATCGACGTGGCGGCGTCGGCGTGCCGTCGCCACCGCGGGTCCTGGTCGATCGCGCTGTCAGGCGCCAACTCGGCCACCCGCCGCAGCCGTACCTCGGCCCCGGCCGAGGTGGCACCCTCGGCGACGGCCTGCGCGAGCGCGTACACGCTGCCTGTCGCGCTGTAGTAGATGACGGCGACCTTCACGGTCATGCCCGGCTCCTCGCTGTCGTGTTAAGATTAGTTATGCAGATAACTATTATCCGCATAACTAATCTGTCAAGGAGCGCCCATGGACTTCGAGCAAGCCGACGCCCTCAACCAGGCCATCCGCCTGCTGAGTCTGCGCCACCGGGCCAGGGCCGCGGCGCTGCTCGCCCCGCTCGGCCTGCACCCGGGTCAGGAGGCGCTCCTGCTCGAGCTCGACCGGACCGGCCCGAGGATCCAGGCCGAGCTCAGCGAGGCGCTCGGCTGCGAACCGCCCAGCGTCACACTCATGACCCGCAAGCTCGAAGCCTCCGGCCACATCCGCCGCAAGCCCGCCCCCTCCGACAGGCGCGCCAGCATCGTCGAGCTCACCGACAGCGGCCAAGCTCTGGCCGACCAGGTCAAGCAGCTCTGGTGCGCCCTGGCGGAGGAGACCGTGACCGGCCTGCCCGCCGAGACGGTGGCGGAACTACCCGGCATCCTCAACACCTTGACCGGCAACGTGGACACCAGAGCCCACCGCCACGGCCGCCGCCCCGGGCGGTAACCGGCTCAGCCGGCGCTTCAGGCGGGATGTGCTCACGTCTGAGCTCATGTTCCCGTCGGCGAACCGCTCGTCGAAGGCGAACCGCCGGACGCCCGCGCAGGCCGTCCGGCTCCAGGGAGTGTGTCGCGGTCTCCTCGGCGCCGTACTCCAGCAACGCGACGGTGGGCTGCGGGCAGCGGGCGCCGCATCATCGGCAGGCCGACTTACCTACCCATATGGCACCACGAGCTGGGCCAGCTCCACGCGGTGAGTCACTCCCAGCTTCGGGTACGCCTTGTACAGATGGTGACCGACTGTACGGGGGCTGAGGAACAGCCGGGCCGCGATCTCTCGATTGCTCATGCCCGCCGCCGCCAGCCGTACCACCTGAAGCTCCTGGGGCGTGAGCCGGGCGAGCGGGTCGAGGGCCCGGGGGTGGGCCGAGGGCCGCTCGCCCAGGGCGGACAACTCCGCGCGGGCCCGGCTCGCCCACGTCCGGGCACCGAGCCGCTCGAAGGCGGCCAGAGCGTCCGCCAGTTGGTCCTTCGCTTCGGTGTGGCGGCGATGCCGGTGCAGCCATTCCCCGTACGCCAGCCGGGTCCTGGCCTCGTCGTACCGGCGGGGGTCGCGCTCGTGCAGTTCCAGCGCGGCCGTGAAGTGCCCGGCGGCGGCGTCCTCGTCGGCCAGCAGCGCCACGCAGCGGCGGGCCAGCGCGATCGCGTGCGGCCGGCCGGTCTGCTCGGCCCAGTCGGACAGGGCGGGCAGATGGCGGGCCGCCTGCTCGGGGAGCCCGGCACGTACGGCCGCCTCGACGTGATCGGGTACGGCCCTGATGAGGAAGTCGTGCTGGGCCGGGCCGCCGCACACCTCGTCCAGCCGAGCCGTGGCCTCGTCGAACCGGCCGCCGGCCAGGTGGAGCAGGCCGAGCGCCCACGAGGCCGGCGCGGCGTCGGTGGGGTGCCTGGTGCGGTGCTCCAGTACGCCGGCGGCCAGCGAACGGCACGAGATCTCGTCTCCACCGACCGCGGCCAGCCATGCGGCGATCGCGTTCAGCACGACGACCTGCAGGTCCTGGCCGAGGTCGGTGGCCAGGGAGAGGGCCTCGGTCACGCCGGCGTCGGCGTCCATGAACCGGCCGCGCAGCAGCTGGACGATCGCCAGGGGTTCGAGAGCGTACGTCAGCCGGCCCACCTCGCCCTGCTCCCGTACGTCGGCGACCAGCGACTCCAGCACCTCCGTGGCGATCTCGTCCTCGGCCACCAGCATCCCGGCGAACCCGGCGATGAGCCGCTCCACGAACCCGCCGGCCTTGCCCTGCCTGGCGGCCCCGGCCAGCTCGCGCATGGGTGGCACGCCCACGTCGGGCCGGCCGTCGTACAGGTGCCGGAACCCGATGAGTCCCCCTACGACCGGTGCTCCGGGTTCGACGGTCTCCAGGAGGGCGGCGCACTGGCGTACCAGGTCGTGGTCGCCGGCGTCGCGGGCGTACCAGACGGCTTCGGTGAGGATCGACACGGCCCGCTCGGGGTCGGTGGCGGCGATGGAGGTGGCACCGTCCACCGCCAGGGCGGCGGCGACGGCGGGCGAGCCGCGCTCGTACTCGACCTGGGCGCGGATCCACGCCGCCTCGGCCGTCAGCGATGGGTCACGAAGTGGGCGCGCAGGCCGGTCGGCAGGTTGCGGAAACCGGCCGGCCGGCCCAGCGCCGTGGTCGGCCACTCCCAAGGCCCGGTCGACCGGGTCAACGCCGCGGTCGGGTAGCCCCAGGGCCAAGTCGTCCGGGCCGGCATTGCGGTCGGGCAGCCCCGGAGCTCGGTCGGGCAGCCCAGCGCTGTGGTCGGTCAGCCCCAGGGCCGGGTCGGCCGACCCAGCATTGCGGTTGGTCAGTCCCAGGGCCCGATCGACCGAGCCGGCGGCCCGGTCGGGCATCCCTGCGGCCTGGTCGGCCAGTTCGACGGCGCGATCGGGGAGGCCCGCTTCGTGGGCGGCGCGGGCGGCGGCGATCAGCCGCCACACCCGGCGCGTCTCGTCGGTGCTGAGCTGGGCGGCGCGTTCGAACGCGCTCATCATCGCGGTCACCCCGCCCCGTCGGCCGGCCCGGCGGGCGGCCCGCTCCAACTCGGCGGCGACCTCCTCGTCCGGACCCGGGGTGGCGGCGGCCAGGTGCCAGGCGCGGCGGTCGGGGTCGTACTCGCCGTCGAGCGCCCGTGCGAACGCCTCGTGGACCTGGACCCGCCCGGCGTGCGGGGCGACCTGGTAGGCGGCGGCCCGGATCAGCGGATGCCGGAAGGTCACACTGCCGCCCGGCGCCAGCCCGACCAGCCGGGCCCGTTCGGCGGGCTCCAGGTCGGCCGCGGAGACGCCGAGCAGCGTGCCGACCCGCAGGATCATCTGCAGGCTGCCCGTGTCGTCGGCCGCGGCGATCAGCAACAGCAGCCGCGTCGCCGCGGGCAGGCCGGCGATCTGCGCCTGGAAGGCATCCTGGACGTGGCCCGCGACGGGCGGCGGCCCGGTGGGCGGCGGGACAGCGTGCGGCGGCGGCGTGGGGCGGCCGTTGCCCTGCACGGCGTTGAGCATGGTGGCCAGCTCGATCACGGCGAGCGGGTTGCCGCGCGACTCGGCGAGCACGCGCTCGCGCAGCGGCCCGGTCAGGCCGCGCGCGTGCGCGTCGAGCAGCGACGTGACGCTCTCCTGGTCCAGGGTGGAGAGCCGGAGCACGTCCAGTCCCGGCACGGGCGTGGCGAAAGACATCGACGCCCAGTCGTCGGCGCGAGGGGCGGGGCGGATGCAGGGCCCCTGCTGGCGTGGCGGAGCGTCCCCGTCCCCGCTCCTGGCCGCGAAGATCATCGCGATGGGGTCGGCGTGCAGCCGCCGGGCGGCGAACAGCAGCGCGTCCAAGGACGCCCGGTCGAACCACTGGGTGTCATCGATCAGGCACACCAGAGGGCCGTCGCCGCTCAGCTCCGACAGCAGCGACAGGGTCGCCGCGCCGATCAGGAACCGGTCGCCGACCGCCGCATCGTCCATCCCGAACGCTGCCTGTAGCATCGCCGCCTGCGGGCCGGGCAGCGTGCCGAGCCGGTCGAGGTACGGATGCAGCAGCAGGCGCAGCCCCGCAAAGGGCAGTTCGGCCTCCGACTCGATGCCGACGCCACGCAGCACCCGCAGATCGGCCGCCGCGGCGGCGGCATGGTCGAGCAGCACGGTCTTGCCGATCCCGGTCTCACCCGTGATCAACAGCGCTCCTCGGCGGCCCGCACGGGCGCTCGCGAGCAGGTCGTCGATCCGGGCCCGCTCGGCGATCCGCCCCAGAACCATGCGGAAACAGTAACCCACACCACTCTCGGAACGATCTCTCCACGCGGACGTGTCCCCGGAGCGGCACAAAGGGGCCAGCTGTCCGGCAAGCCCAGCGCCGATCGAGGCCCGCGGATCATGAGTCGGCTCGGTTAGGTGTCGCCGAGTGTTGTTTGTATCGCTGCGGCTGGGATTCTCCCCGCCGTCCTGCTGTATGGCGTACACCCGCATTCGTATCGGCGAGTCAGGATGTCACCTGTTCCAAGAAGGCAGGATCGGCCGGCATCCCCGCCGGCAGGCCGTCCCACTCGACCACCACGCGGTTGCGTCCGTGTCCGGCCGCGGCCAGAGCCATCGCACGCTCGCCTGCGGTGTCCACCATGGCGGGCACGTTGACCATGGTCGACAGGCCGCCGTAGTTGTGCACTCGCAGCTCGCGGGTGTGTCGACCGACTACTACTTGCGCCTGGAACAGGCACGCAGCCCGCAACCTTCGCCACAGATTCTCGCCGCGCCGGCCCGCGCGCGCCGGCTGACCGACGACGAGCGCGATCACCTCTATCAGCTGTCCGGCCACCGTCCGCCGGCCGGTCCGCCGGCCCACGACCACGTCCGCCCCGGCCTGCCCCACCTCCTTGACCAGCTCACCGAGACTCCGGCGCACATCACCGACGACATCGGCGACCTGCTCGCCCGCAACCAGATGGCGGATGCGCTCCCGCCGAGGACCAGCGGCTCATCATCTTCACCCCTGCGCCGGGAACCTCCGCGATCGACCATCTGAGGTTGCTCCGCGTGCTCGGCCACGACGACTTCGGCGCCGCTCAGACTCCAGCCCTCGCCTGGAACCGGGACGCCAACCGATCATGGAGGCGATTTCGGCCGGTTCGGAGATCTCATCAGCTCCATTCCGTCGCGCTCACGTGACCTGTCGCCACATGGACGCGAGCGGTGCCCACGCATCGAGTTGGGCGAGCATCTGTGACTCTGTCCCGGCCGGCAGTAAGAGCAGGCACCGGTCCAGACCGGCGTCGGCGAGCGTGTCGAGTAGTCGCCGGTCCGGCGGGGTGTTGAACACCGTGATCGGGATCCGTCCCCGGCCGGCGTCGGCGGCACGCCGGCGTAGTGTCACGGCACGCTCGCTCAGTTCGACAGCGTCCGCGAGCCCTTCGCATTGCGGGAACCAGCCGTCGCCGAACGCCAGAACCCGATCCTCGGCGCCCGGCCCGTTACCGCCGACCAATACCGGTGGATGCGGCCGCTGGAGCGGCTTGGGCCAGGACCAGATCGAGTCGAAGTTGACGTACTTTCCATGGAACTCGGCCTCTTCATCGGTCCAGATCCGGCGCATCGCCTGCACTCGTTCGGCGAGCAGCGCCATCCGGGTGCGGGGGTCGGTGCCGTGGTTGGCCAGCTCCATGCGATTCCAGCCGGCGCCGACGCCGAAGAGAAGCCGGCCGCCGGACAGCCGGTCAAGGCAGGCGACCTCCTTGGCCGTCACGATCGGGTCCCGTTGCGTCACCAGGCACACCCCGGTGCCGAGCTTGAGAGTGCGGGTGACTGCGGCGACCGCGGACAGCGCCACGAACGGGTCGTAGGTTTCGGCATAGGGCCGGGGGGAGTCCCCGTCCGGCCGCCGACTGTGCACGGGGATGTGGGTGTGTTCCGGAAAGAACAGTGACTCGAAGCCGCGTTCTTCAACGGCGCGACCGATCGCGGGCGGCTCCATGCCATACGCGCCGGCGAAGGTGGTGATCCCAATATCCACGCCGTCAATCTAGAGGAGGGATGTTGTGTCGGAAACACATTTCATGGCCCCGCCCGCAATGATCCCCTGGCGCGCCCGGTGTCTCGCCACACTCGCGACAGGACGCACCCGAATCGGCAGATCTGCGTACGTGCCCGACGGGAGCCACGCTGATCTGCCTCTATGGAGGGTTACGGGGCGAGGCCTTGCTGGGAGATCTGCCCCGTTGCGGCGATCGACATGTGGCGTCGGTTCTCACGTCCATTGGCCGCGAAACGTCGGGTCAGGTGACTCCCAAACTGACGAGTCTCCGGCCCCCGTTCTCGCTGACGTTGCCACTCGGCGGTTGGAGCGGCGTGCTGGTCGTCCAGAGCGGGCCCGGCACAGGTACCGGGTTGACTCCCGAGGGAAACTCGGGCCGGCGAACTGGTCCATGACGTTCGGCAGGTGGAACGGCCAACGGGGCGGAGTGGGTGGTCGTCCCCCAAAATAATAGGGAATAGGGAGCAACTTATTACTTGTAGTCTTGATGACAATTGCCGCCCCGCTTCTGCGGTGCCATAAAAGGCCTGGACCGGTCCGGATGCGGTGGCAACTCGTGGCCTGCGATCAAAATGCCCGGCAGATTCGGCGGCAGCGGGATGGGGCAGCTCGACGCCCATGCTTGTCCGGCACGACGATCCGACGGGCGCGCTGATCTTCGATGCGAACCAGGTCTTGCCGCCCGGAGGTGGCGGCGCGCCAACCGGCACCGTCGCTGGTGCCGGCGCCACAACGGCACGCTCGTCCTCGCATCGGGGAAGCGGCGTGATCCACGACCGCACCCGCGCCCACCCGTGGAGGTTCTACCCGGGTGTGCGGTAGGCGGCGAGGAAGACGTGGGCGGCGGCGTCGGCGTAGTGATCGAGCTCGGACGGTGGGAAGCGGATGTCGTCGCCGCAGAACATGACCTTGTTGACCGGGATCGACGAGACGAGCCAGGTGAAGTGATTGGCGGCGAGCACGGGTTCGTCGATCTTCAGCAGTCCGCGGCCGGTCAGTTGCTCGAAGCACGAGGCCAGGGCGGCGTGCACGCGCTCGGGGCCCGCCTCGAAGTAGGCGTGGCCGAGTTTCGGGAAGCGGCCGGACTCGGCGATGACGAGGCGGCGCACGCGCAGGTGGGACGGTTGTGTAAGGGCGTGGATGAACCGGCGCGCGACCGCCCGCAGGGTGGTCTCGACGTCATCCGTGGTGGCCAGCTCGCCCATGGCGTTCTGGAAGATCTGGTCGATGCCGACAAGGCGATCGAGCACGATCTGCTCGAACAGGCTCTCCTTGGGCCCGAAGTGCTTGTAGATCGTCTGCTTCGACGCCCCCGCCGCGGTGGCGATCTCGTCGGTCTTGGCGCCGACGTAGCCGTCACGGAGGAACACCTCCAGCGCCGCATCCATGATCCGGCGTCGAGTCTGCGCATGTGGGGGTGCGGCGTGTGGCATTTCGGCCCTCCTGAGTTCGCGCCGGGCGACCGTTGACATCCTCTCGTAGCGTACCGTACGGTACTGTTCGCTCTATCGGTACAGTACCGTACGGTACGAGTTGAAGGGAACCAGGATGGGCACTGTTCAGTCCAAGGACGGCACCGAGATCGCCTTCGACGTGTGGGGCGACGGCCAACCACTGATCATGATTGACGGGGCCACCGCCCATCGCGCGGTCAACCCGATCAACGCCGAGGCGGGGCAGCTGCTACGCGATGAGTTCCGGGTCTACGCCTACGACCGTCGCGGCCGCGGCGAGAGCACCGACGCCGCACCCTACGCGGTGGAGCGCGAGTTCGAGGATCTTGCCGCTCTGATCGACCACGCCGGCGGGTCGGCCATCGTGTTCGGCTGGTCCTCCGGGGCCGTGCTGGCCCTGCACGCCGCGGCCGCCGGCTTGCCGATCACCCGGCTGGCGCTGTTCGAGCCGCCGTTCGTCGTCGATGACAGCCGCCCGCCGCTGCCGGCCGACTACGTCGAACGGCTCGACGCCTGCGTCGCTGACGGCCGCCCGGGCGACGCGGTGGAGGTGTTCATGACCGCGGCGGTCGGCCTCCCAGCCGAGATGGTCACCGGTATGCGGCAAAGCCCGGTCTGGCCTCCCACGGAGGCCGTCGCGCACACCATCGCCTACGACGGACGGATCATGGGCACCACCATGTCGGGCGCCCCGCTGCCCCGCGATCGCTGGGCCGCGGTCACCGTACCCGTCCTGGTCATGCACGGCACCGGCACCATGCCGTGGCTGATCACCGGCGCCCGGGCGCTGTCCGATCTCCTGCCCACCGCGACCCTGCGGGCGGTACCCGGCGAGAACCACGGCACCACGGCTGACGTGCTCGCCGCCGCGCTGCGGGAGTTCGCCTACGGCCACTAGACATACCCGAACAAACGCAGACGCCATGTACGCCACGGGCAGATCCTGCATCTGCCGACGGCGACGCCGGGACCGGATCGCCTTCGAGTCCGGTCCGCCCAAGCGCCGGTTCCACCTGCACACGAAGCAATGAGGAGGTTGGAGATGGGAAAGATCGCGGTCACCGAGTTCATCTCGCTGGACGGCGTGGTGGAGGGTCCCGGCGGCGAGGACTTCACGTACCGCAACTGGAGCTTCGAGTTCCAGCGCGGTGAGGACGGCGACAGGTTCAAGCTCGACGAGGCGCTCGGAGCCGAGGCGCTGCTGATCGGCCGCAGGACCTACGAGTCCTTCGCCGGCGCCTGGCCCCACTACCAAGGTCCCTTGGCCGACAAGTACAACAGCATGCCGAAGTACGTGCTCTCCAGCACCCTCACCGACCCCGAGTGGAACAACACCCGCGTGATCAAGGGCGACGTGGTCGAGGAGGTGGCCAAGCTGAAGGAGGAGGTGGACGGCGAGATCCAGGTGCCCGGCAGCATCCGGCTCGTGCAGGCGCTGATCGCCGGTGACCTCGTCGACGAGATCCGCCTGATGACCTTCCCGGTCATTCTCGGCACCGGCAGGCGGCTGTTCGGGGAGACCACGCGCAAGACGACGTGGAGGCTGACCGAGTCCAAGACGGTCGGCGAAGGCATCCCGATCACGACCTTCCAGCGGGCAGGCGGATAACCCTTGCCGCGTCCGTCGGCGGCCGGCTTCCTACGTGTCGCGTGCGAGGGGCGCGACTGTCGCCGGCCAAGCAGAGGCTTTCCATGGCCGGCCGGCAGCGGGATGCTCGCGCGAGTCGGCCGGGGCACTCTGGCGGTTGCGGCCGGGCTCGGTCTGTTATGCGGCCCCGCTGCCGCGTGGGCGGCGAACACGGATGAAGCGGGGCAGGGCGCCGTGGTCACGATCGACAGTGGCCAGGTGCGTGGCGTCGTCGCCGAGGATCAGCGATCGTTCCAGGGCACCCCGTTCGCCGCGCCTCCGGTCGGCGACCTGCGGTGGGTCTCGCCGCAGCCGGTCGTACCGTGGGCGGGGGAGCGTGCGGCCACGAAGCCGGGCCCCGCGTGCGCGCAGACCGCCGGTGTGCTGGGCGAGAAGCAGAGCACGAGTGAGGACTGCCTGTATTTGAACGTGACCACACCGCGCGGGGTGAGGCGCGGCGAGCCGCTTCCCGTGCTCGTGTGGCTGCACGGTGGCGGCTTCCGGAACGGCTCTGGCGCCATGTACGGCGCGAGCCGGCTGGCCACCAGGGGTGACCTCATGGTCGTCACCGTGAACTACCGGCTCGGCATCTTCGGCTACCTGGCCCATCCTGCCCTGGAGGGAGCGAACGCCGAGAACCTGTCGGGCAACTTCGGCATCGAGGACCAGCAGGCGGCGCTCCGGTGGGTCAAGCGGAACGCCGCCGCGTTCGGCGGCGACCCCCGCAACGTGACCGTGGCCGGCGAGTCGGCCGGAGGTGCGAGCGCCTGCGCACACCTGATCTCGCCGAAGTCGGCCGGGCTGTTCCACCGGGCGATCATCCAGAGCGCTCCGTGCCTGATGACGCGCTGGCCGGCCGGGTGGAGCTGGCTGCCACGGCCGCTCGCGCAGGCGTACCAGCATGGTGAGGCCACGGCCGAGCGGCTCGGCTGCACCGACCGGTGATGCACGGCGTCACCCGCGACGAGCATGTCACCTTCAACCAGGAGATGGCGGGCGCGCCACCGCTCACTGACGCGGGGTAGGTCCAGCAGATCAACGCCTTCTTCGGCGAACGGGCCGCCAAGGTGCTGGCCCGCTACCCGCTGGACAAGTACGGCGAACCTGGTACGAGCCGTGCGGGCCTCGCCATGCAGTCCGTCATGACCGATCACCTCTGGGCGAGTCCGGCAACCGAGACCAACCGCCTGCTCGCCGCCCGCGTGCCGACATACGCCTACGAGTTCGCGGACCGATGGGCCCCCTGGGTGAGCAGCACTCCGGTCGTGCCGAGCCTCCCCACCGGCGCCTCCCACGCCTCCGAGCTGCAGTACCTTTTCGAGGCCGATTACTTCGCCGGCCGGACGTTGTCACCGGCTCAGTCACGGTTGTCCGGCACGATGATCGACTACTGGAGCCGTTTCGCCCGCCACGGCGATCCCAATGGAACCGCGACACCGCCCTGGCCCGCCGTACGCGCCGGGCAGGACAACGTCCAGCGACTCGCCCCCGGCGCCTCCGGCATCCGCCCGGTGAACCTGTGCCGGGAGCATCAGTGCCGCTTCTGGCAGTCCCTGGACAGGTGACTGAGCAACAGTTCTTGAGCCGAGTTCTTGAGCCCTCCAGAAACGCGAGACCCAAGATCGCTAGGGGCGATCGGCACGCCTAGCAGAGAGCGTGGTCGATAAGGGAGGCCGAGGCCTTGACCTGGGGAAGCGGGTCCTGATCAGGGCGGAGCGCGCTGGAGTACGCCACGGAGGCGACGCGGCGGCCGTCGGCGGTGACGGCGTTGTCGCTGATGGCGTTCCACCCGCCCCCGCCGTGGAACCAGACCCACCCGCCGCACGGCAGCCGCCGCTTCATGATCCCCAGACCGTACCCGGCATCGCGCCAGAACGCCCGGAACGGAGTGGCCGGCACGGTCTTCGTCATCTCCGCCAGCTCGGCCGGGCGCAGCAACCTGCCCCCGAGCAGCGCGCTGAAGAACCGGTTGACGTCGTCCGGCGTGCTGACCAGCGAATGATCGGTCCCGCCCGGGAAAAACGTCGTCACGTCCACCATCGGCCCATCCGCCGTGAACCGCTTGTACGTCGTCATGCGCGGCTGCGGCAGGAACGGCGACGTACCCGGCGCGTAGGTGTGCCGCAATCCCAGCGGCTCGATCACGCGCTCCAGGAGCTGCTGCTGCCAGGGGGTGCCAGTCACCTTCTCGATGATCATGCCCGCCAGGACGTAGTTGGTGTTGGAGTACGCCCAGCCCTTGCCCGGCTCGAACGCCGGCTTGTGCCGCATGGCCATCGCCACGAACTCTTCGGGCCGGTAGACGCGGAACCGCTCGCGCTGGAATCCTGACTCGCTGGTCACTCGCTCCAGCGGGACGTCATCGGCATACTCCGGCAGGCCGCTGGTCTGCCCGAGCAACTGCCGCACCGTGATCTTCGCCCCGTCGTTGCCGTTGCCCTCCACCAGTCCAGGCAGCCATCGCTCGACGGTGTCGTCCAGCCGCAGCTTGCCCTCACCCACGAGCTGCAGCGCGATCGCCGCCACGAACGTCTTGGTGGTGCTGCCGATCCGATAGTACGCATTCCACGGGACGGGCTCGCCGGTCTTCAGGTCGGCCACGCCGCTGCGAGCGGCCGAGGTGCCTCTTGGGGTCGTGGCCGCGGCCAGGACACCGGTGGCCCCCGTGGCCTTGAGCGCGTCGGCGTCGCGCTGAAGCTGCTTGGGCTGGTCGGCGGCCCAGGCCGGGGTCGCGATGGCGATGCTGGTAAGGGCCGCCGCGGTGACGAGCTGCTTGATGTTCATGATCCTTAGCCTTCCGCCGAGGGGCAGGCTCCGCCATGAGGGATCGCCCGGTCTGATCCCTGGCCCACCCTCGGCCGAACCAGGGGTCGAGCGCATCGAAGTCGCTTCCTGAAGGAACGATGATGGTTCCCCGAAATCACCACAGCTTCGACAGATGCCCATTCCCGATCAGGTATCGCAGCCACAAGGAAGCGCCGACCGCGTGCAGTTCTCGCCCTCCAGCGTGAGCAGCGGGACGAACGGCCACGCCTACCGCCGTCCGACCATCTGGTGGTTCTGCCCAGCCCTGGTAATGCCCGACAGATGACGCGCCCGTGGGGACTGCGATCTTCTTGCCTGCCGACATGTTCCTGTCGCGAGGTCACATTCGCGATGTTCGGTCGGTCAGTGCTGTAACACGAATGGACGAACGGGTGTGGCGGATGGACGACAATCAGTGGTTGGCGGAGCGTTTTGAGGCGCATCGCGCCCAGCTCAAAGCTGTGGCGTATCGGATGCTCGGATCGGTGAGTGAGGCCGACGATGCCGTCCAGGAGGCGTGGATCCGGCTGAGCCGCTCGGACGCCGGCGAGATCGGGAACCTCGGCGGATGGCTGACGACGGCGGTGGCGCGCGTCTCGCTGAATATGCTGCACGCACGCCGAACGCGACGCGAGGAGTCTCTGGACGGCGTGCACGTGCCGGAGCCGATCGTCGACCGCGTCGATGGCACCGACCCCGAGCATGAGGCGCTGCTGGCCGACTCGGTGGGTCTGGCCCTGCTGGTCGTGCTGGAGATGCTGAGCCCGGCCGAGCGGCTTGCCTTCGTGCTGCACGACATGTTCGCGGTGCCCTTCGACCAGATCGCGCCGATCGTCGACCGTTCCCCGGAGGCGGCACGCCAGCTCGCCAGCCGCGCGCGCCGCCGCGTGCGCGTTGAGGAGACGGTCCCCGACTGCGATCCCCGGGCTCAACGTGAGGTCGTCGAGGCATTCCTGGTGGCCGCGCGTGAGGGGGACTTCGACCGACTGGTCTGCGTGCTGCACCCGGACGCGGTGCTCAGGGCCCACCTCGGTCCCGCCCCTGGGTCGGGCGAGGTCCGCGGAGCAGAGGCGATCGCTCGCCAGGCGGTGACCTTCTCGCGGGTCGGCCTGGCCATTGAGCTGGCGCTGATCAACGGCGCGGTCGGGGTGGTCACCCGGCGGGACGGTGACCCCCAGTCGGTCGCCGGATTCACCGTCAGGGGCGGCAGGATCGCCACGATCGACATTCTCGCCGACCCCGAGCGCCTCCGCCGCCTCGACCTGACTCCGCTCGACTGATGAACCGGAGGCCGGTGGTCACATTCGTTCGTCGCCATCGGTCATACCGGTAACGACCACCAACCCAGGAGGGACAACGATGCTGAAAGAAATCGCGTACGCGACCGTGTTCGTCAGCGACCAGGACAAGGCGCTCGACTTCTATACCAACGTGCTTGACTTCGAGCAGCGGTTCGACAACCCGACGCCCGACGGACCACGGTTCCTCACGGTCGGTCTCCCCGGGCAAAAGGTCCAGCTGGTTCTGTGGCCGGGGACACCCGGGCATGCCCAGCCGCTCAAGAGCCACACCCCGGGGGCGTACACCATCGACACCGGAAACTTCCAGCAGGCGTACCAGACGCTGAAGTCGCGCGGCGTGCAGTTCGATACCGAGGTGCTCGAGTACCCGTGGGGCTATCTCGCGGTCTTCCAGGATCCCGACGGCAACCGGCTGCAACTGCGCGAGGTGCGAGTAGGCCGCTAGTTACCAGCCCGTCGTCGATCGAAACAGACGCCCGAGCCCAGGCTCGGTGACGGCGGAGGTCGGCTGGAACGCCGCCGCATTCGGTTTCGCGGCGCTGCCGGCCGCGGCGGTGACCTACCGCCTGGCGGCCGAGGCCGCCTCCTCGACGCTGTTCGCCCGATCGTCCACGACATGGACCTTCAAATCCGGACAAACCAGCGGGCAACAGGGGCTGCCCCTGGCGGACGTGCGGTTCACTCCGCGGCTGACGAGCACAACCTGGCCGCGCCGGGCACGTCGCTGGAGGTTCCGGTGTACGTGCAGCGGCAGCCCAACGTCACCTACGGCGACCTGACCAGCCTTTGACGACGGCACCGCCTGGGAGCTCGCCCAGGTGTCCGGCGCAGGACTCAACCGTACGGCGACGACCCCGCTGCCACCGGCTGGCGACTTCGTGTCCCTGCTGGCGACCACGTTGGACAGCAACCTCTTCGGGGTGGGGCTGGCTGATCTGGTTCGCTCGGGTACGCACCGTCGCCGAGCGGCTCGCGCCCGGGCAACTGCGGTACCGCCTGTTCATGGTGGTGGTCGGCTGGTTCATCCCGGTGGGAAGCGTCTTCCTTCCCAAGCAGATCGCGAACGACGTCTGGCATGCTTCCAGCCCGCCCGGCCGGGGCGGCGGTATGGCCCCCGCCGGTCTCCTGCACGCCTGGTGGTTCGTCTGGCTGGCCACCTTCTTCTTCGGATCCCATGGACGGTGACGATAGAGGTGAAATACCTCGAAACGGGCTCCAATGAAGGGCTCCTTCGGGGAGGAGTGGACACAGCGGCTGTTCCCGGACGCTCACGCCCGTTCCAGGCCGCCTGCAGGCGCTCGTTCTTCGAGGACGCTGGCAAGGTGCTGGGATGAGCCAGTTGATCAGGCGCGACGCGGCGGCCTACGCGTTCCTCGTCCCGTGGGCCGCCGGACTGATCCTGCTCGTCGTGGCGCCGCTCGGCTGGTCGCTGTACCTGTCGTTCACCGACTACGACCTGCTGTCCACCCCGGAGTGGGTCGGGTTCGGCAACTACCTGGAGCTGTTCACCGAGGACGGCCGGTTCCTGCACTCGATCCTCATCACCGGCGGGTACGTGCTGGTCGCGGTCCCCCTGCAGCTCGCCGCGGCGCTGCTGCTGGTCAAGGAGCGCCGGGGCAAGGGGCTCTACCGCTCGCTGTTCTACCTGCCCTCTCTGCTGGCCGCCAGCGTGGCGGTGTCCATCACGTGGCGGGCCATGTTCGACTACGGCGGCCCGGTCAACGGGGTGCTCGGCTGGTTCGGGGTGGACGAGCGTTCCTGGATCAACAACCCCTCGACGGTGATCTGGACGACGCGCACAAGAAGGACTACCGCTACTTCATCCAGAAGGAGGTCCGCTCGGGCGGCCTCGGCACGCAGTGGTCGATCGAGTCCCTGGCCAAGAACATCGGTGACCTGCCCGCCGCCGACAAATCCACCGGCTACCACGTCAACCGCCTCGTCTCCACCTTCGGCACAGTGATCAACGGCTCGAAGATCGGTGACCCGTACGAGGGCAAGCTCACCACGATGTGGGTGGCCCTCGGCGAGCCCACAGTCAGCGTGTTCGTCCCGCTCTTCCCGTACGCGGGCACCACCCCGGCCGAACTCGCCGACATGTACCTGGCCACCAACGCCAAGCGCCACCTCGTCTACGACTACACCGACGACGACTCGTGCGGCTACAGCTGCGGTCGCAACGCCGACCACTCCATCAACACGGCGGCGCTGGCCGGCGGATACTACGGCGAGGGCGGCATCCAGAAGTACGCCTTCGGGATCGAGAACTGGTCCTTCGACCGGTACGACGCCTTCATCGCCGACCTGCGTACGGGTACCCGCACGCAGGCGCAGCTCAAGACCGACCTGGCCGCCTGGCAGCAGTCGATCGCGCAGACCGTGAAGACCCACTACATCAACGGCACGATCCCCACGTCCTGACTCCTCACCTGCCGCGGCCCCTCCGGATCACGGGACAGAGCCGCCGGCGCGGCTCGTGCCCGGTGAGCGGCTCGTCGACGAGCTCGCGCGGCCGCGTCAGCCCGAGGTCGCTGAGCCTCACGTCTCCAGGGGGACCGCCAGGGTGAGCAGATCGCAGTCTTCCTCGACCGGGCCGGTGCCGGGATGCGCGGCGAGGTCCGCGTCCATGGTGGCGAATCCTTCGGTGATTTCCTGCTCAGTCATGTGGTCGAAGACCGAGCTGGCGCGCAGCCGCAGTCGTGCGGCGTAGTCGGCGTGAGTGGCTGCCAACCGGTGCCGAATCGAGGTCAGGGCGACAGGGCGCAAGTCGACCGTGGCGAAGGCGTCCACCACTTCGGCAACCGTGGGGAAGAGCTCTTCCTCGATGGCCCGGGCCCGTGGGAACCAGCGGTGCCACAGCGGGTCGGACATCCGGTCGGCGAAGGCGTTGCGGATGAGCAGCCGACCATCTGGGGCCAGGACGCGGGCGATCTCCGGGGCCGCCGCCGGCAGGTCCTGGATGTGGTGGATCACCAGGTAGAGGAGGATCAGGTCACAGTGGTCGTCGGGCAGCGGGATCTGCTCGGCGGAGCCCTGGAGATAGGTGACCGACGGGTGAGCGGCGGTGTTCGCGGCTACCTGGCGCATCCGGGCGGAGGGTTCGACTCCGTACACCTGGCCGCCGAAGGTGCCGGCCAGGGCCGGGGAGAACCGGCCGGTGCCGCTGCCCAGGTCCAGGACCGTCAGCGGTCGCCGGGACGGCGAGTGCCGGGCGAATTCCGCCATCCAGGCGGCGACGACGTCGGGGGGCAGGGCTCGACCGCGTACGTACACCAGGTGCTGGCGGTCGTTGTAGTCGATGCGCTTCAGCACACCGCCGAATCTACCCCGGTCGCCGTCCAGAACGATTCCCAGGCGCTGGGGATCCGCGTGTCCTGGCCGGCATCTTCCATCCCGTCTCAGACAACTACGCGAGAGGCTGCACGAACTACATTCTGATCAATCCCGCGACTTGTCAGGAGGAAACCGTGGCAACGCCACCGGACGCGGTCACCAAGAGCCCACGCCTCGATCAGAGCCGGCCATATCGGGGAGGCCGCCGAAGTCCTGCGCGTCGCGGCGGATGAACGCGGCGACGCGCAGGCCGATCGGGAGCTCGGTCGATTGCTGGCGGGATCGGGCGGCGGAGCTGTACGACCGAGCTCTCGCCGCGGCGCCGCCGAACAGGACAGCGGCCGGTGCCATGGTCGCGTTCCTGTACGACGAGTGGAATTGGCATCAAGACCTGGCGCTCCGGGAAGATCCCGAGGAGGACGAGGATGCGAGCAGGCGACTGCTCAACGAGCTGACCTCGGTCGCTGAACGAGCCCTGGAACTCGACACCGATGACGTGGTGGCAGCGGTGGTGCTGGCCGAGACATCCTCGGCGCAACCCATGGCGTTCCAGGAAGCCACGGGCGGGTACTTCGCCTTCTCACTTGTCGCTCTGGGGGAGAAGCACGGGGATCAGTTCGGTGAGTTCGAAGAGACGGTCATCGCCTCCAGCCCGGTCGACCTGTTGCGGGCCGTTCCAGGCATGACCTGCGTGGATGCCGAACTCGATGCCGAACCCGGCCGCTTGGCGATCCATCGGCCGAAGCGTCCTGTCGAGCTTTTGACGCAGCCCGACGGCGTGGATCTCCTGAGCTGGTTGCGCGAGGTGGTGCCCGATCTGCCCGAGCCTGTCATGCCGGCCGGGCAGCCCGTGGTGTCGGGGTCGGTGGTCGAGCGCTACGGCTACAACGCGACCGGCACGGACCGCTGACCCCGTACCGGTCGCTTCTCCCGGCACCTCCACAGGTCACGTCCCGCCCGTGTGGGGCGGTCAGAGCCGGGACGTGCGGAACGTGGTGAGTACGGCGGCATGGTCTGAAGACCAGGCGTTGCCGCGGTGGTTGGGGACGGCCGTCGGCGTGCCCTCGACCAGGGCGCTGGAGCCGGTCACTTGGAGCGGGCCCGCGTAGTAGACGAAGTCGATCCGGTCCTGCGGCTCGGGTTCGCCCTTGTGCGGGTCGTACCCGTAACCGCCGGTGAACACCGGATAGATCGGCGACCAGGTGATGCCCGGCGCGGCCACCGGGTCCGGGTGCGCCACCCGGTAGGAGTCCCGCAGCCCCGCCTGCGTGGGCAGCACCGAGGTCGGCCACGGGACCGTGGTGTAACCGCACCGGCGCGTGTCCTTGGTCCAGTCCAGATGGGACGGGGCGTTGAAGTCGCCCGTCAGCAGCACCGGCGTACGCCGCGCCGCGGCCAGGTCCGGTCCCATCTCGCTCAAGACGGCCTGGATCTGGGGCGTGCGCCCGGAACGCTCCTCGTTGGCCAGCAGCTGTTCCTGCGTCAGCTTGCCGAAGCAGGTGTCGTACGGGCCGTACGGGTTGTAGCCGAGGTGGACGTTCCACACCACGACGTCCTGGCGCTCGCCGATCCGCACCCGGACCTTCGTCGCCACCGACAGCGGGCCACTGTCCACCGGCGCCTTGCGTTCGGTGATCGGGTACCGGCTGATCACGCCGATGTCGGTGCCCGACTGGTGATAGTCCCAGCCCAGCGCTTCGGCCAGCTCACGGGTGGAGACGGCCGAGGTCTCCTGGAGACCCACGACGTCCACATCGGACTTGAGCAGGAACCGCAGCTCCTTCTCCCGGCCGTCGTCGACCTGGCTGCCGCTGTGCCACAGGTTGAAGCTCATCGCCTTGAGCTCGGGCACCAGATCCTGGCCCGGCCGGCGCACGTCGATGCCGACCGTCGCCGTGCCGGTCTCGGCGCGCGCGTTGCGGACCTCGACCCGCAGGGGTTCCGGACGCAGCGAGTCGCGCACGCGCGGCGTCCCGGTGACCTCGCCGTCGGCCGACACGCTGATCCACCGCGGCCCGCTGACCTTGCGGAAGGTGAGCCCGTCGGTGTCCCCCCGTACCAGACCTCCCACCCTCGCCTGGTACGCGGTGAGGGCGCGGGCGTTGCGCAGCTTGAAGGCGTCGGTGATGAAGTGCAGCGGCGCGTCGCTCGTGATCCGGACCTTCACCGGCGCGGCGAGCCACTGGTAGCCGTCCTGTGCCAGAGCGAAGACGATGTAGTTGCCCGGCTCCAGCCCGTCGGTCGGCAGGGTGGCCGCACCGCTCCCCCCGGCGATGTACGTCCAGCGCACCGACGGACCGACGAACTTCTCGTCCACCGGGCCGTCACCCGGGTCGGTGTAGAGGCCGAGCCAGTTGGTCGGATCGGGGCGGGGCGTGGTGTAGGACGCCTTGATCGGCTCGCCACGGCGCACGGTCGACGCGGCGAGCGTCAGCGCACCGTCCGGGGCGGCGGACGCCGACGCTGACGCCGGGACCGCGCCAGTGGACAGGACGAGCATCGCCACGACGAGCGACTTGAGCCAACGCATTCGCGCCTCCTTGATCTGCACCAAGCAGCGTCGGCCGGGCCGGTGACGATCATGTAAACGGGCAGTGGCAAACCGCTGGCGGCCTGGGGAAACCCTGGGCCGCGATGCCGTTGTGCGCCGATCAAGGGCTGGTGCGCTGCGGACGTCGGCGGGTTCGTCAGCAGCTGGGCCGGCCCAGGCGTACAGCAGGAACGGCGCGACGCACAGGAACACCGAGATCACCGTCAGCGATCCCACGTCCGCGCGTCGCGCGGCCACCGGCGGAAGCTCGCGCCCCACACGACGGCGAGTGCTACGAATTACGCACCGACCGAACCGGCACACGCCGTCGCTTCCTGTCCCGCCCGTGATCGCGTACGGGATCGGCGCGGCGAGGGCCGGGGTGGTGTCGTGAGGAGCTCAGAGCAGGCGTAGCTGCTCCGGCTCGTCCGCCACCGGCGCGGGCCGGGGCGGGAGACGGCGGGCCATGGCCGCGGTGGCGCGGCCCACGCCGTGGCGTTCGGCCAGCTCCTTGACCAGGCCCGTCACCCGCTCCTGGTACGCCTTGGGCGCGTACGCGCCGCGCCCGTACAGCTCCAGATAGCGCGGCACCAGGCGCGGATGCTCGCGTGACAGCCACCCCAGCCACCACTCCCGTGCCCCAGGCCGCAGGTGGAGCACGATGGGGGCGATGTGGGTGGCGCCGGAGGCGGCGATCTCCTTGACGGTGGTCTCCAGCTGGGCGGGGGAGTCGGTGAGGAACGGGAGGATCGGGGCCATCAGGACACCGCACGCGATCCCGTTGTCGTTGAGCGTCGCGCACACCTCAAGGCGCCTGCGCGGGTTGGGGGTGCCCGGCTCCACCGCGCGCCACGCCTCCGGGTCGACGAAGCCGACCGACACGCTGCTGCTCACGTCCGCGACGTCCGCGGCCTCTGTCAGCAGGTCGAGGTCCCGCAGGATCAGCGTGCCCTTGGTGAGGATCGAGAACGGGTTGCGCGCGTCGCGCAACGCGGCCAGGATGCCGCGCATCAGCTTGTAGCGGCCCTCCGCGCGCTGGTAGCAGTCGACGTTGGTGCCCATGGCCACGTGGTGGCCGCCCCAGCGCGGCGAGGCCAGCTCCTTGCGGGCCAGCTCGGCGGCGTTGACCTTGACGACGATCTTCGAGTCGAAGTCCGCCCCGGCATCAAAATCTAGATATTCATGCGTTTTTCGGGCAAAACAGTAAATACAGCGATGCGTGCACCCGCGATAGGGGTTGATCGTGTACTCGAACGGGACCCGGCTGGCCCCCGGAACCCGGTTGATGATGGATCTGGCCCGGATCTCATAGAAGGTCATCCCCCTGAACTCGGGCGTGTCGAAGGTGCGGGTGACCGCGCCGCGAGCGAACAGCGGCACGGCCGGATCGTCCTGACCGGGCCCGGCCAGGCGCAGGTTGTCCCAGCGCATGCCATGATTAGAACAAGAGTTCGAGCATGATCGCAAACTGAAAAGAGGTTGCAATTACCTGGTCAGGCGGGGGCTAATGATCTTCAGGGTTGGGCAGAAAGACGTCGCAGAGCTTGCGTTCGGGAGGTGCGCCTATGGCCTGGTCGCAGGACGAGGAGCGGATGCTGGCCCAGATTGAGCAGCACCTCGTCGCCGACGATCCGCGACTCGTCGCACGACTGGAGTCGTTCAACGAGCGGGTGCGTCGCAGCGAGGCGAAGGTCAAGGGGCAACCGGGCCGCAGGCGGCGGCCACGCCGCTCGACGGTCATCATCCTGATCAGCTGGCTGCTCATAGCCACGCTGGTCGCCACGCTTCTGATCATGGTGCTCCGCCATGAGGCCGCCGCCGCGCTCGCCTTGGCCGCCGCCACTTTCTAGCCGCCCCTTCGCGGATCGGCGCCTTCCGGGCGCCGCATGAACCCCCTCCCACACGCTGTGTCACCGGCCGTTCTCGGCCTGTTCATGCCGCGTTCCCGGGGCCGTCGTCGATCCGTTCCGGGGCTCTGGCCCTGTGCCCCGTCTTCGCCGGGCCCCCGTCGTACGACAGTCGTGCCGGATGTGCGTCGCATGGTGGTCGTGGCGGGCGTGCGTCGTGCGGTCCTCGGCGTCCTGGACCTGCGCCGGCCTCGACGCCATACCCCTTGCGGAGCCTGAACGGCCTTCGTACCGGCAATTGAGTGGTCTGTATTCGCTGGTATGGAAGACCTCTGTGTGGTCGTCGGCGGCGCGAGACTTCCGGCGGCTTGAGGGCTGTGGCCGAGCGTCTCAGCGACGACCGGTGCGGGGACTTGGAGCACGAGCCGGCAAGAGGCCCGCCTACTCTCCGCCGGATGTCAGCGGCGGCGTCAGGACGGCGACAGCCTCATATCAGAGCGGTCGGCGATCGTAGGGGCATCGAAAGAACACCGCACAAGGAGCACACGATGCAGAAGTTCGACACCCCCGCCCCGATCGCCGCCGTCCTTCACATCCCCGCGGGACGCGTCCAGCTCATCGCCGCCGACCAGGCCGACACCACGGTCGAGGTCCAGCCCACGAACCCCGCCAAGAGCCGCGACGTGAAGGCGGCCGAGGAGACCACGGTCGCCTACGCCGACGGCGTCCTGCGGATCGAGACCGCCGCGGTCAAGAACCAGTACCTCGGCCCGTCCGGGTCCATCGACGTGACCGTCAAGCTGCCCAGCGGCTCCCGCATCGAGGCGAAGACGTCCGCCGCCGAACTCCGGACCGTCGGCCGCCTCGGTGACGTCGCCTTCGACGGCGCGTACCGCCAGATCGCGCTCGAGGAGACCGCGAGCCTGCGCCTGACCGCGACCGACGGCGACGTCGAGGTCGGCCGGCTGGGCGGTCCTGCGGAGATCAGCACCGCACGGGGTGACATCCGCATCGCCGAGGCCGGCGGCGGCAAGGTCGTGCTCCGCACCCAGTCCGGCGACATCGCGATCGC
>NZ_JBFAWA010000026.1:0-4795 GCF_040680035.1 Nonomuraea sp. NPDC052116
ATCTACGTCCTCGACCACGGCAAGATCACCGAACAGGGCGACCACCACACCCTGATGGCCCTCAACGGCCTCTACGCCGACCTCTACACCCTCCAGGCCACCGCCTACCGCTGATCCTCTCGTGACTTGCACAATGTTCAAGTCCTTCTTATCGTCGGACTTGAACATTGTGCAAGTCGTCGTCCCGGGAGGGTCCCATGCCGGTTGCCGTCGTCATCGCGTCCACGCTGCAGTACGCGCTCGCGGTGCTGTTCCTCGTCCTGCCCGCCCTCGTCCACACGCACGGGGAGCGGGCCCAGCGCGCGGCCGAGGCGGTCGTGACCCGGCAGGGCCTGCCTGCCGGCGTGCTCGCCCGGCACGGGGTCAAGTTCGCCGAGAGCGTCGTGGAGTTGCTGTTCCCCCTCGCCATCTGCGCCGCTCTGGCGACGCTGGCCTCACTCGGCCTCGCGGGCAGCGGGGTGGGCCGGATCCTGTCGTGGATCGCCGCTGCGCTCCTCATGACCGCGGGCGCGTTCGTCACCGGCAGTCAGGTCTTCGCGGCCCGCTACGTCGAGGCGGCGTTCAAGAAGTCCGAGGAGCCGGGCGTGCGGGAGCTCGACGGGAGAGCGGTGGTGCGCGCGGCGCAGGAGGCGTTCCCCGCGATCCTGCGACCGCTGATCGTGCTCCGGTTCGTGCTGACGGCCGCGGGTTCGGCGGCCGTCATCGTCCTGCTGGCGACTCCGGCCGCGAGCGCGTACTTCCATTAGCCAGCCGCGCGTCCAGCCCGTCGAGGATCGTACGCAGCCCGAACTCGAACGAGTCCTCGTCCGGCAGGGAACGGGCGGCCTCCACCGACGGCGTGGCACGGGCCCGCAGCCGGGGGAACTGCTCGGCGATCTCGCTGATGCGCGCGACGGTGGCGCGCAGCTGCTGCTCCTCGTCCGCCCCCGCCCTGCGGAGCCGGGCCCGCCACGCCAGCTCGGCCGCCTCACCCTGCGCGGCGCCGATGACGAACATGAGCACGGTCGCCGCCGCCTGGTCCACGTCCGGCCCGCTGAACCCGGCGGCCTCGTAGACGGCCAGGCAGCGGTCGTCGTAGCGGGCCTTGTTGGGGCCGTGGAGGAGGTGGGTGCTCATGGCCGGGAGCATCCAGAAGTGCCGGCCCAGCATGCCGTGCGCACCGGCGGCCAGCGCCGCCGCGGCCGCCCGCCAGCCGACCTCGGCGGGGTCGGGCAGCTCGATCTCGTCCCACACGTGGTCGGCGGCCAGCACGACCAGCTCGTCCTTGCTCTTGACGTGCCAGTACATGGCCGTGGCCGCCGCGCCTAGCTGGGTGCCCAGGCGCCGCATGTTCAACCCGTCCACACCCTCGGCGTCCAGCACCGAGACGGCGGCCCGGACGATCTGGTCCCGGGTCAGGGTGTCACGCGGCATACCCCCCAACCTACCGCCCCGCCTGCACGGTCACCGGCTCGTGCGGTCGCCGGCCTGCGCGGTCGCCGGCCTGCGCGGTCACCGCCTGCACGCTCACCGGCTCGTGCGGTCAGCCGCCCGCGCGATCATCGGCCGCACGGTGCTCACGCCCGCAGTGCCCACCCCGACAGCCGTCCATCTCGCGCCCGCCTACTCCGCGCCCGCGCCCTCAGCGCCCTCAGCGCCCGATCATCCCACTCACGAGCGCCCGCTCATCCCACTCCCGTGCCACCGCCCCACCCGAGCGACCGTCCACCCGAGCGCCTGGCCGCTGCCCGGGCCGCTGGCTCGCGGCTCATTGCCTCCCGAGCCATTTGTCCTGAGTCATGCGAGCCCATCGCCACCCGGTCGTCGCCGACGGACCTCTCGCGTGCCAGTCGCAAGGGCGGGCACGCGAGAGGTCCGTGAGGCGGAGGGCTCGGGCAACGGGGATGGGGGTCAGCAGGAGGTGAGCATGCTGCCCAGTGCCGCCTTCTCCGTGCTGTCGGTGCTCAGCCCCCAGTACCACTTCACCTGGATCCAGGCGCGGGCGTACCGGCAGCGTTCGGCGGTGCGGGGCGGCTGCCACTCCGCCGGGTCCTGGTCCGACTTGGACTGGTTGACGTTGTCCGTGACGGCCCACAGTTGGGGCCCGCCCAGGTCGTTGGCGAACTGCTGGCGGCGGGAGGTGGTCCAAGCCCAGGCGCCCGATGCCCAGGCTTCGGCGAGCGGGACCATGTGGTCGATGTCCACGTCGGAGGCGGCGGTCCAGGTCGCGCCGTCGTACGGGCTGTACCAGGAGCCGGAGGTGGCGGCGCAGGAGGAGTTGGTCACGACGTTGGTGCCGTCGCGCTTGAGCACTTCCTCGCGGGTGTTGCAGGAGCCGCTGATCGTGATCCAGTGCGGGAACAGGTCGCGGTCGTATGTGCTGCCGTGAGATTCGGCCGCCACCGTGAGCTCGGCGAGGCGGGTGGCGGCGGTGCCGGCGGAGGGGATGTTCGGGGGGATCGCGGCGGCGGGTTGGGCGGTGGCGGTGAGGGTGAGAGCGGCGGCGCAGGCAATGGTCAGGGCGGCGGGTAACACGCGGTCGCGGTGCATGAGGGGTGGGCCCTTCTGCCGCCGTCCTCGGCCGGCCACAGGTGCCGGTCAGGGGCGAGGAGGGCGGGCACCTCGACCGTGTCATTGTCCGCATTAGTCCATATATGGCCAGGTTTGCCGAGCTCGTATGGAGGCGTCGGGCGACTACTGACATGAACGGTCATGCAGTCACAAGTCCGCCTGTCAATGTTGGAGCGTCGTTCATCGCCCTGTCATTGCGCACCTGGAACGGCGACTGTCGGCGTCCTCTCGTTGCAAGTACGCCGGACCTCTGTCGAAGGCCGTGCGCGACGGGGCGCAGAGTCGGGATCCGGACGGTTCGGCTCGCGTCCCCGCCGCTGACTGCGCCACGCCGACGCTGTTTGGTTGGCACGTCGTCGAAGGCCCCAAAGTGGCCGTCGAAACGGGCTCCGGCTGGGCGAATATTCCGGTAATTCGTCGGCCGGGACTCAGGGTGGGTTGCCGCATGGGGAAATCTTGTGTCGAGGAGTTTCGCCCATCCAGAGTTGCCGAGCCGACGATTTGGGCGGTGGTGGAGAATGGCGCGGGCGTAATCGGAAGCCCCAGGTCGCCGTAGGCGTACCCGTAGTGTGATCAAGGCTTGACGGGGAGCGTTCGGACCGCTAAACGACAGACATGGCGAACGTCAAGGCGCGGCTCCGTGCCGCAGTCTCCAACGTGGATCTCGGCATCGTGCTGCTCGTCGCCGCTGCCGTCAGTGTGCTCGATCTGCTCGATGTACTCAAAGACGGACAATCGGACCAGCTGATTCTGCCGGTGCTGGCCCTGCTCGCGTTCGTCTGGATCAGGGACAGGAACAGGCAGGCCCGGGTGGCCGACCAGCTTGATACGGTCGCGCGTACGACCGACGGAATGTGGCGGTTGCTGGCCAGCGGCGATTCGGTCAAGTCGCTCAACGGGGCGGCCATCACCCGACTTCTTGAGGAGGCGCGGGCGGGCAGCGATATGTGGCTGTTCAAAGGGGGCACGGGCACGTTTATCCGGGCGGTGACGCTGCCCGAATGCGTTGAGCGGGCCAAGAAGAAGCGCAGCAAACTGCGTTTCCTGCTGGAATTAATCGATCCGACGGACGAACCTCTGTGCGCGGAGTACACCCAGCTGCACCTCAGTCTCGCCGACGACGGCGCCGAGGAGAAAGGGTGGACGTCTCTGGGCACGCGTAAGGACGTCTATTCGACGATCCTCGCCGCCTGCTGGTACCGGCAGCACAACAGCCAGGTGCTGGAGTTGCGGATCGGCCTGTCCCGGACGATCTCGCTGTTCCGCTGTGACCTCACCAAGCACAATCTGGTGATCACCCAGCGCGGTCCCGAGTTTCCCGGCCTCGCCATTCCGCAGAACAGCCCGCATTACAACCCGTGGTCCATCGAGCTGCACAACAGCCTCGACCAGACCAAACTGCTGGACGTGACGAGGGCGCCGCAACTGAGCGCCCGGCCGACCGTGGACGAGACGCGTCAGCTGTTCGAGCGCCTGGGCATTCCGCTGACCGAGGAGTTCGAGGACTCCGATGTGGCGGACATCGCCAGGGGCGCGCTCAACCGCGTTGACCCGTACGAGGGGCGGGTGCCGGTCGCCGCGCCGTCGGTCAACTGACCGCGCGGGGAGGGCCGGGGACGGCGCGGTGGGCCTGGGTGCGGGGTAAGGCTGTCAGGTCGGGGTGCGAGCAGCGGGCGATCAGTGGTCCGAGGGCGGTGGGTGCGGGCGTGGTCGCCGTCGTGGTGGGCGTGCTCGCGGCCCGCGCGCTTGGTCGCGCACACCGGTCAGGGGTCGCCTGGTGGGCCGCACCTGACGCGTGCGCTTCCACACGGACGCCTTCCGGGTCGGACGGGCTGATGCCTTCCTGGACCGTGAGCCGTGAGCCGTGAGCCGTGCGTCGTGAGCCGTGAGTCGTGGGTCCACTGGCGCGTCGCTGCCCCGCCTGCGCGGTCAGTTGACCGACGGCGCGACGACTGGCGGCTGTGGGTTCGGAGCGGTGCGGCGGCCGGGGGCTGTGGGTTCGGAGCGGTGCGGCGGCCGGGGGCTGTGGGTTCGGAGCGGTGCGGTGGCTGGGGGCAGTGGTTCAGAGTGGTGCGGGCTTCGACGAGCACCGCGACGGGACGCACGCCCCGCTTGCCGTCACCATGCGTCCCGTTCAGGTCGGTGGGGAGCGGCTCGGGTCGCGGTGCTGACGGGCGGCCTGGCGGACTTCGTCGGGGGTGGCGGCACGGTATCCCGTCAGGCCACCGTGCGGGTCGACGCTCGG
>NZ_JBFAWA010000026.1:4892-181493 GCF_040680035.1 Nonomuraea sp. NPDC052116
AGGTGAGTGGGCTCTCTCAGGCCACCGTGTGGGTCGACGCTCGGTGAGTGGGCTCTCTCAGGCCACCGTGTGGGTCGACGCTCGGTGAGTGGGCTCTCTCAGGCCACCGTGTGGGTCGACGCTCGGTGAGTGGGCTCCCCTCAGACCAGCGTGCGGGTCGGCGCCCGGTGAGCGGCTCCCTTCGATGAGAGAAGCGCGCAGCTCAGCAAGGGTCGCCTGCGTCGACGGGGCCGAGTGATTCGTGGGTCGTGCCGCTCAGGGCGGCGAGGACGGCCTCTTCCACCGTGGAGTGCACGTGCAGGACGGTGTGCGCCCACGTGAGTTCCATGATCCGGGCCAGCTTCGGATCGGGGGCGGCCAGGTGCAGGCTGCCGCCGTGCTGGCGGGCGAAGGCGTGGGTGTTGAGCAGGACGCGAAGGCCCGCGCTGCCCAGGAACTGCGCCTCGCTGAGGTCGATCACCACGTGCTCGCCGGGCTGCCGCCTGCTGCCGCGGATATGACGATCGAGCTGGCCGGCGGTCGCGACGTCGACCTCACCGGCCACCGAGATCACGCTCACGCCCGGCAATCTCTGAATGGCGAACGTCAGATCCGGCATGCGGTGCCCACCGATCGGAGTCCGGAGACGATGCACTGTTATGGCTTGCCCGTATCGCACCATATCCGCGCGCCCGCCTTTCGCCTAGACATCAGCACTTACTTCTTTCCGGCCGGGGCCCCGCGCCCGGCACGCCCGAGGTGAGCAGGGGATTCATGGAACCCACACGATCCGTGCAAGACCGGCCCGGCACAGTGGAACGTACGGGACGAGTGATTGGCGGTCGGACATATTCAGCGCGCGGGAACGGACGGAAATACGAATATCCGCGACGCCGCGAATTTCGGTGTCGCTCTCCCCGAGTTTGACCGTGCTCGCCATGATCACGGATGCGCTCGCAGGCCGTTGTCGCGGTCTGCCCCAGTCGTGGCGAAGGGCGGTTCAGGCACGGTCCGGCTGGCGGTCGAAAGAGGCGGTGCGACCGCTGGGAGCACCCGGCCATGCGGTGGTGCCGGACAGCGTCGTGCCGTGCGTCCCCGTCGGTGACGTCTCCGTCCAGGAGCAGATCGATCGCTTGCATGACATGCCACCCGACCTCCTGCTCAAGGACCTGGAGCAGGCGTTCGGGCCGCTGCCCGCGCACTGGCGGGCCGCCGCCGACCGGCCCGACCGCTGGCTGCGCGGGTACGCGGGCGCGCTCGCCGACGTGTGGGCCGTCGCCGAGCCGCTGTGGAGCAGGGCGCGCCCGCTCCTCGACAGGGAGGTCGCGCGGGTGGGCGTGGCGAGCGTGCGCGGCGGCGCGGACGCGCTGCTCGGCTCGCTCGCCGGGCGGCTCGTCCGCGACGAGAACGGCCTGGTCATCGAGGGGGTCGCGGCCGGTGTCCACGAGCTGGGGGACCGGTCGCTGGTGCTCGTGCCGATGCTGGCGGGCAAGGACGCGCTGATCGTCGGGCTGGACGACCCGGAGACCGTGTGGATCGCGTATCCGGTTCCCGCGGCCGGGAGGCTGTGGCGTACGGACTGCGACGACCTCTCGGAACTCGTGGGACCGGTACGGGCGGAGCTGCTGCGTACGCTCGACCGGCCCATGACCATGACCACGCTGGCCGGCGGCATGAACATCCCGCCCAGCAGCCTGACGTTCCACTGTGACCGGCTGGTCGCGGCGCGGCTCATCGCCCGTGAGCGCCGGGGCCGCGAGGTGTGGATCGACCGCACACCCAGGGCGGGTGCGCTCCTGGAGCTGTGCCTCCGCTGAATCCCCTAACAGGAACGGGGGCGCTCGTGATCCGGCGCGCCCCCGTTCAACCAACTGCTGCTCAGCCGGCCTTGGTGAACTGGTTGAACAGCGGGCCGTCGAGATTCCAGCCCGGCTCGTTGGCCAGGATCTTCTGGGTGTGCGATTCGATGGCGAGGCGCCACTTGTTGTTGTTCGACAGGCGGAAGATCTTCACCGTCTCACCGGCGGAGGCCGCGGCGGGCGCGTACCCGAGGATGCCCTCGTAGCGGAACTTGCCCGAGTTCACGAGCGACTCCCGCTCCGTGACGGAGCCGGTGACGATGTAGGAGGCCTTGCTCTCCCAGCGCAGCCGGAAGAGCGGCTTGCCGCCGGCGAAGGGGGCCCGCGAGATGTAGTACATCGGGGTCTGGGTCAGCGACCAGCCGTGCTTGGTGATCGCGCTCTCCTTCTCCGCCTCGTTGCTGGTGTAGAAGAAGCCGCCGTCCTTCGTCACCAGCTCGTAGACCTTCACCCGCTGCTCGGCGACGCTCTGCGCCGACGACGCCGTCGTGGCGGACGCCTGCGTGGCGATCCCGAAGGACAGCGTGGCGCCGAGCGCCACGGCGAGCCCGAGGCCGACGGGGCGGGTCATGCGGCCGAACGATATAGCCATGAAGCTGTTTCCCTCCGTATGGATGGCGATGCCCGGCCAAGCTAACAGCGCGCTGTGTAACCGCCTTTTCCATTTCGAGTAACGTCTAAGGGTTACTCGCCAGCCTGGCGCGCAGGCGGTCGGCGTCCGGGTGGTTGAGCTGCTCCAGCAGCTCCAGGGCACGGCGGAACGTGTCGAGGGCGGCGGCGCGGTCGCCGGCGGCGTCGTACATCTCGCCGAGGTGAACGGTGGTGTCGGCCTCGTGCCAGCGGTCCCCGACCTCCTGGAACAGGCCGATGGAACGCCGGTAGAGCTCGGCGGCCTCGGCGAAGCGGCCGAGGTGGTGGTAGGCGTAGGCGAGGCTGTCGCCCGCGCTGGCCTGGCCGTGCCGGTAACTCAGCTTCGCGTGCAGGTCCAGGGCCTCCTGGCAGTACGGGATCGCCTCCTCATACTCGCCGAGCAGGACGAGCTGGTAGCCGATCGAGTTGAGGAACAAGGCCGCGCCCGCCTCGTTGCCCGCCTCGCGGTGGAGCGCGAGGGCCTGGTGGAACTGTTCGAGGGCGGCGCGGGGCCGGTCCTGCTTCTGGTGGATGAAGCCGAGGCCCAGATGCGCACGGGTCCGGCCGTCACGGTCGCCCAGCTCGGTGAACAGGGCGATCGCCCGCTCCAGGTAGGCCCGGGCGTCGTCGAGCCGGCCGAGCCGGATGAGGGCGCGGCCGGCCCCGGCGTGGGACTGGGCCTCGCCGAACCGGTCCGCCTGCCGCCGGGCGACGGCGAGCGCGGCGCTGTGGGCGGCGAGCAGGTCGAGCCAGCGTCCCTGGCGGTCCAGGTAGTCGCTGAGCGTCCAGCCGATCTGCCACGCGCGGGTGCCGAGGCCGGTGTCGGCGGCGTGCCGGACGGCGGCCATGAGCGTGGGGTGCTCGGTGGCGAACCACTCCATCGCCTGGTCGTGGTCCGCCGGGTTCTCCGGGGACGTCCCCGGCTGGGGCTCGTCCAGGGTCAGCGGCTGCCGGCTGCGGTTGATGATCAGGGCCGCGGCGTGGGCCGTGTGCAGGTAGTGGTCGAGCAGGCGGAACGTCGCGGCCCGCCGCTGATCGGAGGAGGAGGAGCTGGGGCCGTCGAAGGCAGCGTGGCCGGCGTAGGTGGCGGTGTCGGCGGTGTCGTGATCGCGGAGGTCGGAGGGGGAGGCAGGGGTGGAGGGAGGGGCAGAGGTGGTGGGGGTGGTGGGGAGGTTCTGTTCGGCGGCGTAGGCGCGAAGGAGGTCGTGCATGGTGAACCGGTCGGCGACGTTCTCGGTGACGAGGTGCGCCCGTACGAGCTCCCCGAGCAGCGCCCGCACCCCACCGCCCGTGAGCCCGGCCAGGCTAGCCGCCGCCGCGCCGCCGAGATCCGGGCCGAACGCGCTCCCCAGCAGCCTGAACAGGCGCGCGGCCGGCGGCGTGAGCGCCCGGTAGGACCAGGAGAAGACCGCGCGGAGGCTGGCCGTCCGCTCCCCGGCGTCCAGGAGGTCGAGCCGGGAGGAGTCCTCACGCAGCTGCCCGGCGAGCACGGCCAGCGGGAAGCCGGGATGCATGCGGGCGCGGGCCGCGACGATGCCCAGCGCCAGCGGCAGCCCGCCGCAGCGGTCGAGCAGGTCGGCCACCGCGTCCGGCTCCGCCCGCACCCGCTCCGCGCCCAGCAGGCCGATGATCGCCTGGCGGGCCTCCTCCGGGTCGAAGGCGTCGAGCGGGATGGGCCGGGCGCCGTGGCCGGTGATGAGGCCGGGCAGCTGACGGCGGCTGGTGACCAGCACCGCGCAGGACGGGCTGCCGGGCAGCAGCGGGGTCACCTGGTCGGTGTCGCGGGCGTTGTCGAGCACGATCAGCATCCGCTTGCCCGCCACCAGGCTGCGGTAGAGCGCGGCCTGCGCCTCCAGGCCGACGGGCACCGCGGCGGCGTCCACGCCCAGGGCGTCGAGGAAGCCGCGCACCGCCGTCTCGGGCGGCATGGGCGCGTCGGAGGGGTCGAAGCCGTGCAGGTTCACGTACAGCTGGCCGTCGGGGAAGCGGGGCAGGTTGCCGTGCGCCCAGTGCAGGGCGAGCCAGGTCTTGCCGACGCCGCCCGTGCCGCCGATGGCGGAGATCACCACCGTGTTCCCGGACGCGGCCATGATCCGGTCGAGGGCGGCCAGCTCGCGCGAGCGCCCCGCGAACGACGGCGGCGGCGGGGGGAGCTGGCGGGGCACCGGAACGGGGCGCGGGGTGAGCGCGGTCTCGGCGGTGAGCATCCGCAGGTGCAGCCGCCGCAGGTCGGGGCCGGGATCGGCGCCCAGCTCGTCGGCCAGCCGGCGGCGGGTCCGCTCGTAGCGGTCGAGCGCCTCGGCCTGGCGGCCGTTGCGGTAGAGGGCGAGGATGAGCTGCCCGACGAGGCGCTCGTCGAGCGGGTGGCGATCGGCCAGTACGGCCAGCTCGGGCAGCAGCTCGGCGTGCCGGCCCAGCCGGAGCTGGACGTCGTGGTGGTCGAGCCGGGCGGACAGGTGTTCGGTCTGGAGCGTGTGGCGCAGGGCCGCCAGCCACGGGGTGTCCAGGTCGGCGAACGGCTCCCCGCGCCACAGGCCCAGCGCGACCCCGTACAGCCGGGCGGCCTCCCGGTCGTCGCTCGCCCGCGCCCGGGCCAGCAGCGCGCGGAAGCGGTGGAGGTCCACCGCCTCCTCCCGCACCCGCAGGAGGTAGCCGGCGGCGCTGCGGTGGATGCCGTCGGAGGGGGACAGGATGGAACGCAGGCGGGACAGGTAGCTGTGCAGCGTGCCCGCGGCCCGTTGCGGCGGGGTGTCGCCCCAGACGCGATCGGTCAGCTGGTCGAGGGAGACGGGATGGTTGGCGTCGACGAGGAGGGCCGCCAGCACGCAGCGTTGCCGCGCGGGCCCGAGGTTGATCGGCCGGCCGTCCGCCCACGCGCTGACCTCGCCCAGGATCCCGAACTCGACCCCCACGGGATCATCCTAAGGCGTGGCCGTCACCGCGGCAGGAGTGGCTTGGACAGCTCGAACACCCCGCCGATCCCCCTGGCGGGGTTGTCGAAGACGACGGCGGCCAGGTCCTTGGCGGGGATCACGTGGGTGCCGGTGGCTCCCCGGCGCGGGTTCGGGTCCCAGACGGTGATCGTGCCCTTCGCGGTGTCGTAGCCGTAGGCGACGATGGCGTGGCCGAAGTCGCGCTTCTTCCTGCTCCAGGGCAGCCGGTTGCCGAGGACCGCGACGATCGTGGGCTTCCCGAGCACGCCGACCGCCTGGGAGACCTGCGCCATCAGCGCGGCGGGGTCGTCCTTCGCGTACGTGAGCCGGAACTGGTAGCCCTCCGGCCTGACGTACGTGTTGAGCACGGCCAGCACGTACTCCCGCTTGGTCGAGCGGGCCTCGGCACTCGTCCTCATCTCCTTGGCCAGCTGATCCTGACCGCGCTTGACGCCGAACGCGCGCAGCACGATCGCGCTGGACGCCGGGGCGCAGTAGTAGCTGGTCCGCTGCACCTGCCCCTTGATCCCCACCGAGACCGCGGCGGGCACCGCGAGCTGCGCCCTGCCCGGGGGCAGCACAGTCGCGGACCCGGCGACGATTGGCACGGTCGCGGACCCGGCGACGATTGGCACGGTCGCGGACCCGGCGACGAGCGGCGCGGCCGCCGCGGGCGGGGTGGCGAAGGGCAGGACACAGGCGGCGAGGGCGGCGCCGAGGACGAGTCTTGCGGAACGCACGCGGTCTCTCTCCGTGTTGCAGGCGATACGGAAGTGACCAAAATACACACTTCAGCGGCTCAGTTGTTCGTTCATGATGAGGAACGCCCCCAGCCCGTGGAAGTCGTTGACCGGCCGGCCGCGCCCGAAGTAGTAGGCGAGCGAGTCGCTGGCGTTGGTGCCCTCGCTGACGCCCACGAGGTTGGTCCGCCCGTCGGAGCCGAGCGACACCTGGGCGAGCACTCCCTGGTAGCCGCGTTCGGCGTTCGCGCGGTAGGAGGCGTCCACGTACCCGCGCTCGACCGCCCGCGAGATCGTGTACGTGTACATCGCCGAGCACGACGTCTCCGTCCAGTTCGACGGGTTCGACGGCTCGGTGACCACCTGCCACCAGCGGCCCGTGGCCGGGTCCTGCCAGCGGGCGTACGCGGGCACGAGCTCGCGCAGGATGTCGATGAGCGCCGCCCGGCGCGGATGGTCGGCCGGGATCAGCTCGAGGATGTCGGTCACGGCCATCCCGAACCAGCCCATCGCCCGGCACCAGGAGATCCCGTTCGTGTTGCCCAGGGAGGGTTTGACCCAGGACGCGGTGGGGCCGCCCGGCTCGTCGTAGGCGTGGTACAGCAGCCCGGCGGCCTGGCCCGACGTGCGGCGCAGGTGGCTCCAGTAGATCTCGAGCTGCTTGGCCGGCTCGGCGCTCGTGAAGGAGTCGGCCGCCACCCAGGCGCCGTACCGGGCGAGGAACGGGTCGGCCATGTAGACGCCGTCACCCCAGAGCTGGCCCTCGCGGGAGGTGGAGGTGGAGTGCCACCAGCCGCCGTCGGAGGTGCGCGGGTACGTGTTCAGCCGGGTCCTGATCTTGGCCGCGGCCGTGCGGTAGCGGGCCTGCCCGGTCTCCCGGTAGAGGGCGAGCAGGACGTTGCCGGCCTGCATGCTGTCGAGGTTGCCGAAGGTCTGGGAGATGCCGCCGGAGGAGTCCACGAACCGGTCGGCCCAGTCCTTGATGTACTGCAGGTAGCGGGGCTCGCGGGTGCGCTGGTAGACGAGGTACTGGCCCCAGAGGTAGAGCCCCTGCGGGTAGCTCCAGCCGCCGAGCGTGCCGGGGGAGAAGCGGGCCATCGTCGAGTCGACCATCGCCCTGGACCAGTCGGTGCCCGTCGAGGAGGGGTCCACGCTCAGCGAGTCGAGGTTCGGGCCGCCGTTGGCGGTGGTGGCCGTGGCCTTGACCGCGTTCGCGCCGGCTGCCAGCGTGACCCGTACGGTCACGGTCCGCCAGGTGGTCCAGGCGCCGGTGCCGGGGAAGGACAGGGTGGTGCCGGTGCCACCGGCGGTGACGGTCATGGGGCGGTCGGTGGCCGTCCCGTTGGCGTAGCGGAGGGCGAGCGTGACCGGGCCGGGGTCCGCCGCCTGGATGGTCCACTCGACGGAGGAGCCGGCGACGTTGTCGAGGTTGACGAATCCCGAGCCGGTGAACCCGGCGTGGTTCGACTCCACGACCCCCTGCGAGATCGTCCCGTTCTCGGCCTCGTAGAGGGTGGCCGCCGCGGCCGAGCTGACGGCAACCGGTTGCAGAAATAACAGGCCGCCGAGTGCCGTGGCGGTGATTGCGCGAAGACGTCCCATGTATCACTCCGGGTCTGACGAGCTGTGATGCCGTGCCGTCGGTGCGGTCCTGCACGATCGGAGGCCCATGGCTCCGATCTCCTTGCGCACCTCAGGGATACATCCCGGCGTGGTGCCCTGTCTACCGGTCAATGTCATCCGATGTATCGATGCGACAAAGTTAGGAAACTTTCCTAAGAAATGGACCGTTCCAACTATTGACGGGGCTGACGGTTTATGGCAAACGTTTGGAAAGCTCCCCTCTCTTACACCAGGCATCACTCTCAGCCAGGAGCGCCCGATGAACTTCAGCAAGTCCCGGGCCTGCGTCATCGCCTGCTTACTCGCCCTGGGAATGGCCACGGCCCTCCCGGCGGACGCGGCGCCCACCCGGTACGAAGCCGAGAACGCGACGATCTCCCAAGGCGCCGTCGAGTCCAACCACGCCGGCTATTCCGGCACCGGCTTCGTCAACGGGGACAATGTCGCCGGCTCCTACACACAATGGACGATCAACGCGCCCGCCGCGGGCACGGCCACGCTGGCCTTCCGCTACGCCAACGGCACCGGCGCCGACCGGCCCAGCGACATCGCGGTCAACGGCACGACCGTCGCCGCAGCCCGGTCCTTCCCCGCCACCGGCGCCTGGACCACGTGGGCCACGATCACGCTGACCGCCCAGGTCACCGCGGGCACGAACACGATCAGGGCCACCGCCACCGGCGCGGGCGGCAACCCGAACTGGGACTACCTCGACGCCGAGGTCCAGTCCTCGAACTTCACCGACTACCAGGCCGAGTCCGGGACGATCTCGCAGGGCGTCGTCGAGTCGAACCACGCCGGATTCACCGGCTCCGGGTTCGTCAACTACGACAACGTCACCGGCTCCTACGTCGAGTTCGCCGTCAGCGCGGCCGCCGCCGGCACCCAGAGCCTGACCTTCCGCTTCGCCAACGGCACCACCACAGACCGGCCGATGACCATCGCCGTCAACGGCACCGCGGTCGCCACCGCCCGGTCCTTCCCCGGCACCGGCGCCTGGACGACCTGGCAGGAGATCAGCGTGGACGCGCCGCTCAACGCGGGCGGCAACACGGTCAGGGCCACGGCCACCACGGACAACGGCGGCCCGAACCTCGACCGGCTGCGGGTCACCGGCCCCGGCGACACCGAGAAGCCGACCTCGCCGGGCCAGCCGACGTGCTCCGACATCACGCACAACGCCCTGACCCTGGACTGGCCGCCGTCCACCGACAACATCGGCGTGGTGGCCTACGACATCTACCACCAGGGCCAGCAGATCGCGACCGCGACCGCGCCGCCGTACCGGCTGACCGGGCTCAACCCGAACTTCTCCTACCAGCTGTCGGTCTTCGCCCGCGACGCCTCCGGCAACGTGTCGCTGAGCAGCCCCGAGGCGAACTGCCAGACGCTGCCCGCACCCGCCGACAACCCGCCGTCGCAGCCGGGGCAGCCCACCGTCAGCGGCGTGCAGTCCGCCTCCGCCACCGTGACCTGGGGCGCCTCCACCGACGACAACGGCGTGCGGGCCTACCTCGTGCGCGACAACGCCACCAACGCCGTGCTCGCCACGGTGACCGGCACCCCGCCCGCCACGACGGCCAGCGTGCCGCTCGAATGCGCGCACACGTACCAGGTGCACGTGGTCGCGCGTGACAGCGCCAACCAGCTCTCCACGCCGAGCGCGCCGTCCGCGTCGTTCACCACCGGGACCTGCGGCACCGTGCCGCAGACGCCGACCAGCATCGCCGGCGGCTGGGACGTGCCGTGGGACATCTCCTGGGCGCCCGACGGCACGTACGCGCTGGTGACCGAGCGCGACACGTTCAAGGTCTTCAAGATCACCCCGTCGGGCACCAAGACGCAGGTCGGCACCGTGCCCAACGTGCAGACCACCGACGGCGAGGGCGGCCTGATGGGCCTGGACTTCTCGCCCACCTGGAACGGCACGAGCGACCAGGAGGTGTTCTTCATGCACACCGCCTCCGAGGGCAACCGGGTCGTGAAGATGAACTTCAACGGCACCGCGCTCAGCGGCTACGCCACCATCCTCCAGGGCATCGACAAGAACCGGTACCACAACGGCGGGCGCATCAGGTTCGGCCCCGACGGCTACCTGTACGTCACCACCGGCGACGCGCAGCAGTCGAGCAACGCCCCCGACCTCGACTCGCTCAACGGCAAGATCCTGCGGATCACCAAGACCGGCGCCGCCGCGCCCGGCAACCCGTTCGGCACCCGCGTCTACAGCTACGGCCACCGCAACCCGCAGGGCCTGGCCTGGGACTCGGCCGGCCGGCTGTGGGAGTCGGAGCTGGGCAACTCCTCGCGTGACGAGCTCAACCTCATCCAGCCGGGCAAGAACTACGGCTGGCCCACCTGCGAGGGCACCTGCAGTACGTCCGGCATGACGAACCCGAAGTACACCTGGAGCGTCTCCGAGGCCTCGCCGAGCGGCATCGCCATCGTCAACAACACGGTGTTCATGGCGGCGCTGCGCGGCCAGCGGCTGTGGCGCATCGTGCTGAACGGCGAGAACGTCTCGACGGTCAACTCGTACTTCAACGGCACGTACGGCAGGCTCCGCGCGGTCGAGAAGGTGCCCGGCGCGAACGCCATCTGGTTCGGCTCCACCAACTCCGACAACAACGGCGACGGCTCGGCCGACACCATCCGCCGCTCCAACATCCAGTAGTCACCCCCCTCATCGCCGGCGGCCGCGCCATCGCGCGGTCGCCGGATCCACCCCCCGGAGCCTCCGATGCATCCCTCCAGAAGGGCCGTGCTCAAAGGAGCGCTGCTCGTCCCCGTGCAGGCGGGCGCCGTGCTGCCGCCGGCGCCCGCCACGGCCCAGCCGCTCGACTCCCCGTGGGACCAGGTGCCCGCGATCCTGGCCAGGATCGTGCCGCCGACCTTCCCCGACCGCACGTTCCCGATCACCGATTACGGTGCCAAGCCGGACAACTCCACCGACTGCACGGCCGCCTTCCGCTCCGCCATCGCGGCCTGCAACGCGGCGGGCGGCGGCACGGTGCTCGTGCCCGGCACCGGCAAGTTCCGCACCGGCAAGATCCACCTGCTGTCCGGCGTGCGGCTGCACGTCGAGGCGGGCGGCACGATCCGGTTCAGATCGGACGCGGGCTCGTACCTGCCGACGGTGTTCACCCGCTGGCAGGGGATCGAGTGCTTCAACTACTCGCCCTTCATCTACGCCAGGAACCAGACCGACATCGCCCTGACCGGCACCGGCACGATCGACGGGAACGCGGCGGCCGGGCCCTGGTTCGGCTTCGACGACCAGCGCGGCCCGGACTGGGACCGGTTGCAGCAGCAGGCCGTGGACGGCGTGCCGGTGGAGCAGCGGCAGTTCGGCGACGGCCACTTCCTCAAGCCGAACATGATCCAGTTCTACGGCTGCCGGAACATCCTCGTCGAGGACCTGGACATCAGGAATCCCGCGATGTGGACCATCCACCCTGTCTTATCCCGAAATATCACGGTCAGGCGGGTCAAAATCTATAGCCGGGGCGCGATGGTGGACGGCGTCGACCCCGAATCCTCCTCCGACGTGCTCATCGAGGGCTGCACGTTCGACACCGGCGACGACGGCACCGTCATCAAGTCGGGCCGCGACACCGACGGCCGCCGCGTGGGCATGCCGTCCACCGACATCGTCATCCGCGACAACACCTACTACGGCCGCTGGGGCGCGATCACGGTCGGCAGCGAGATGTCCGGCGGCGTCCGCAACGTCTTCGCCGAGAACAACCGCATCCTCGCCGGTTCCAGCTACCACTCGTTCTACGCCCTCTACCTGAAGACCAACAACCGGCGCGGCGGGACGGTGGACGGCGTGCACGTCCGCAACCTGACGGGCGGCCCGTGCGACCGGGGCGGCTTCTACATCGACATGAACTACAGCCTGACCGGCCCCGGCAACGGCCCGATCGTCAACCCGGTCATCCAGAACATCACCGTGGACGGCCTGAACATCACCGGCTCGCCGTTCGCGATCAAGCTGTCGGGCTCCGCCGCCAGCCACATCCGGAACGTCACGATCGCCAACAGCACCTTCACCCAGATCGACACCCCCGCCCCGCAGCTCTCCAACGCCGACAACGTCGTGCTGCGCGACGTCCGCATCAACGGCGTCCTGTACGGGGGCTCGCCGCCGGGCAACCGGTACGAGGCCGAGAACGCGACGATCTCGCAGGGTGTGGTCGAGTCCAACCACGCCGGCTTCTCCGGCACCGGGTTCGTCAACTACGACAACGTGGCCGGCTCGTACGTCGAGTTCGCCGTGAACGCCGCCGCGGCGGGGACGGCGACGCTCACCCTCCGCTACGCCAACGGCACCACGGCCAACCGGGCGATGGACATCGCGGTCAACGGCACGGTCGTGGCGGCGGCCAAACCTTTCAACGGCACGGGCGCCTGGACCACCTGGCAGTCCACGACGGTCTCCGCCCAGCTGGTCGCCGGCGCCAACACCGTCAGGGCGACCGCCACCACCGCGAACGGCGGCCCCAACCTCGACTACCTGGAGGTCCAATGAGCGTGACCCGTCGCCAGCTCGGGGCCCTGGTGGGGGCCGCGTTCCTCGCTCCCGCCCTGCCCGCCAGGCCGGCCTCGGCCGGCACCTTGACCGTCGCCCCCGCCTGGAAGCTCATGTGGGCGCCCGACCCGGCCGCCGTCGGGCTGGGCGCGTTCGAGACGATCGAGGACGACCGCGCCGACTCGCATCCGGCCGGGCAGCCCCACATCTACGCCGAGGGCAACGCCTTCCGCTTCAACATGCACACCGCCGACCGTGACACGTCGACGGACCGGCAGCGCCAGGAGGTCACCGGCAACCGGAACCCGGACGGCTACCTGCGCTGGCTGACGGGGGAGACCTGGCGGGTCACGTACTCGATGTACATCCCGAGCTCGCTGAAGGCGACGACGACCTTCACCCACATCAGCCAGACCAAGATGCCGGGCACCGGCACCAGCCCGATCACCGTCACGTCGCTGCGCCGCGTGAACGGCGTGCAGACCATCGAACACAAGATCTTCGAGTCCGACACCCTGGTGGGGCGCACCGAGCTCGAGCCGCTGCACGACAAGTGGATCGACGCCGAGTACGAGATCAAGATCGGCGACGGCGGCTCGGGCTCGGTGCGGTGGGTCCTGCGCAGCGGCGGCGCCACGCTCGTGGACGCCACCAGGACCGGCGACACCTTCCTCGGCGACCGGGTCCGCCCCAAGTGGGGCATCTACCGCTCGCTCGGCGACACCTCCGGCTCGCTGCAGAACTGCTACCTGCTGCTGCGCGACATGCGCGCGTACAAGCAGGTGCAGGCCACCGCCACCCGGCTGGAGGCGGAGAACGCCACGATCTCGCAGGGCGTCGTCGAGTCGAACCACGCGGGGTTCTCCGGCACCGGGTTCGTCAACACCGACAACGCCGCGGGCGCCTACGTGGAGTGGCGGCACACCGCCGCCGCGGCCGGTCCCGCCACGCTGACCGTCCGGTACGCCAACGGCACGGGCGCCGACCGCCCCGCGAACCTGGCCGTCAACGGCCGGGTGGTGGCCTCCGGCCTGTCCTTCCCCGGCACCGGCGCCTGGACCACGTGGGCGTCCCGGAGCGTGGTGGCCGACCTCGCGGCCGGGGCCAACACCATCCGCCTCACCGCCGCCACGGCGGGCGGCTGCCCGAACCTCGACTACCTGGAGGTGGTCCAGTGACGATCTCCCGGCGCGACCTGATCAGAGCGGGCGGCGTCCTCCTCGTCGGCACCGGCACCACGGGCGGGCCCGCGTACGCCGAGTCCGTCGCCCCGGGTGCGGCGGGCTCGGCCACCATGGCCACCGCCACAGCCACCGCCACCCCCACGGCAGCGTCTCCGTGGGACCGGGTGCCCGAGATCCTCGCCAGGATCGTCCCGCCGGCCTTCCCCGACCGCACGTTCACGATCACCGACTACGGCGCCAAGCCGGACAACTCCACCGACTGCACGGCCGCGTTCCGCGACGCCGTCGCCGCCTGCAACGCGGCGGGCGGCGGCCGCGTGGTGGTGCCGCCAGGAACGTTCCGCACCGGCAAGATCCACCTGCTCTCGAACGTCAACCTCCAGGTGAACGGCACCATCAGGTTCCGCACGGACCCCGGCTCCTACCTGCCGACGGTGCTCACCCGCTGGGAGGGCATCGAGTGCTACAACTACTCGCCCTTCATCTACGCCAACGGCCAGACCAACGTCGCCATCACGGGCACGGGCACGATCGACGGCAACGCGCCCGCCGGTGACTGGTCGTCGTGGGGGAGCGGCGGCGCGGACCGCGACCAGCTCCGCTCCTGGGGCGCGGACGACCACCCGGTGGCGCAGCGCCAGTTCGGCAGCGGCCACAAGCTGCGGCCCAACATGATCGGCCTCTACAACTGCACGGCGGTGCTCGTCGAAGGCGTCAACCTGCGTAACCCGGCGATGTGGACCCTGCACCCGGTCTACTGCACCAACGTCACCGTCCGGAACGTCACCTTCTACTCCACCAACTCCCAGGGTGACGGCTGCGACCCCGATTCCTGCACCGACGTGCTGATCACCGGCTGCAAGTTCGACACCAACGACGACTGCGTCCCCATCAAGTCGGGCCGCGACCGCGACGGCCGCCGGGTGAACCGCCCCTCGCAGAACATCGTGATCCAGAACTGCAAGTTCAGCGGCCGGTGGGGCGGCGTGACCATCGGCAGCGAGATGTCCGGCGGGGTCCGCGACGTGTTCGCCGAGGACTGCGAGTGCAACGCGCCCGACTTCCCCGGCCGCTACCCGGTCAAGTACGCCCTCTACGTCAAGACCAGCTTCAACCGCGGCGGCTTCGTGGACGGCGTGCACCTGCGCCGCATCACCGGCCACGACCTGGAGCGCAGCGCCCTGTACGTCACGCTCAACTACGAGACCTCGGGCGCCCTGCCGCCGGTCGTGCAGAACTTCACCGCCGACGGCCTCACTATCGACGGAGCGGCGCAGGCGTACGACCTGGACGGCCGCCCGACCGACCACATCAAGAACGTCACGATCTCCAACAGCACGTTCACCGGGATCACGACGGCCACGCCGACCGCGTCGAACGTCGACAACCTCGTGCTGTCCCGGGTGAGCGTCAACGGCAAGGACATCTCCAACACCCAGCCGCCGGCCGGGACGCGGTACGAGGCCGAGGACGCCGTGATCTTCCAGGGCGCCGCCGAGTCGAACCACGCCGGCTACTCCGGCACCGGCTTCGTCAACACCGACAACGTGGCCGGCGCCTACGTCGAGTTCGCGGTGAGCGCGGCGACGGCCGGCAGCAGGTCCCTCACGATCAGGTACGCCAACGGCACGAGCACCAACCGGCCGTTCGCGGTCACCGTCAACGGCACCGCCGCCGGATCCGCCGTGAACGCCCCCGGCACCGGCGCCTGGACCACCTGGGTGTCCACCCCCGTCACCGTGCCCCTCGCCCCGGGCACCAACGCCGTCCGGCTCACCGCCACCACCGCCGGCGGCCTGCCCAATCTCGACTATGTGGAGCTCCAGCCATGAAACCGCTCGCCCGAGCCCTGCTGGTATGCGCTCTTGCCCTGCTCGGAGCCGCCCCCTTCCCGGTGAGCCCGGCGCACGCGCTCGCCGAGTTCAACGTGCGCGACTACGGCGCCACCGGCAACGGCTCGACCAACGACGACGACGCCATCGACCGCGCCATCAACGCCGCGAGCGCGGCCCCCGGCGGCACCGTCGTCTTTCCCTCCGGCCGCTACCGGGCCCGCACCATCCACCTGAAGTCCAACGTCACGCTCAGGCTCGACTCCGGCGCGACCCTCCTGGCCGCGAGCAGCGGCATGGACGCCGCCGAGTCCAACCCCAACGACGACTACCAGGACTACGGCCACAGCCACTTCCACAACTCGCTCATGTGGGGCAGCGGCATCACCGACTTCCACATCACCGGCACGGGCACGATCGACGGCGACGGCAACCTCATCACCGGCAACCCGTCCTCCGGCCAGGCCGACAAGGCGCTGACCCTCACCGAGTGCTCGAACGTCAGCCTCGAAGGCGTCACGTTCCGGCGCGGCGGCCACTTCGCCGCCCTGATCAACGGCTGCCACGACATCACCATCGACAACCTCAAGACGATCCACACCAGCAGCGGCGTGCGCGACGGCATCAACCTGATCAACAGCTGGAACGTCACCGTCACCAACAGCCGCATCGAGGCCAGCGACGACGCGCTGGTGTTCAAGAGCGACTACGCGCTCGGCCACACCTACACCAGCCAGAACGTCCGCGTGCGCGACACCACCGTCTACTCGCACGAGAACAACGCGCTCCAGTTCGGCTCGGAGACCTGCGGGAGCTTCCGCGACTTCCGGTTCGAGAACATCACCGTGCTGGGCGCGGGCAAGGCCGGGATCGGCATCGTGTCCATGGACGGCGCGATCATCGAGGACATCCACTACGACAACGTGACGCTCACCAAGACCACGTCGCCGTTCTTCTTCAAGATCGGTGAGCGGAAGCGCTGCCCCGGCTCACCCCCCGCCGGACGGATCCGAAATATCACCATCTCCAACGTGACCGGGACCAACCTGACCGCGCCCGTCGTCACCAGCACCGTGGGCGCCTCCGACTACACCAGCACGCTGACCGGCACGCCGTCCGTTGACCTCGGCCCCGGCATCACGTTCCAGAACGTCGACCTCACCGTCCCCGGCGGCCACCCCGCCTCGGAGGCCACCCGGGTGCCCGGCGAGTTCCTCACCACCTACCCGCCCCGCGACTACGGCGCGCGCCCCTCGTACGGCTACTGGATCAGGCACGCCACCGGCATCACGCTCAACGGCGAGACCCGGTTCGACGACAACGACAACCGGCCCTACGCGATCGCCGACGACGCCTCCGACGTGCAGGTGAACGGCGTCGTCGCGCAGCGCGGCAGCGGCAGCGCCTACGACGTCGGGTTCAGCGGCGTCAGTGGCTACGCCGTGCGCGACAGCGCCGACACCTCCGGCGGCGCGCTGCGCGTGCGCGCCACCAACTCCACGCCCGTCCCCGGCACCCCCGACAGCCTGTACGCCGAGGCGGAGGCGGGCACGGTCACCGCCCCCATGCAGACGGCCGCCGACCAGGCCGCGTCCGGCGGCTCGTACGTGACCGTCGCCGCCGGCAACAACAGCAAGTCCAGCGCGCCCTCCACCGGCTGGACGACGATCCCGTTCACGGTCGAGCACGACAGCACGTTCGCCGTCTGGGCCCGCGTGATCGCCGCCAACGACGGCGACGACTCGTTCTGGGTGCGCTCGGGCACCGGCTCGTGGACGAACTGGAACACCGTCCCGATCGGTACCTCCTGGCACTGGGCCAAGCTGCCCGTCACGTACGACCTGGCGGCCGGAGCGCGCACGATCACCTTCGCCTACCGCGAGGACGGCGCCCGCCTCGACCGGGTCGCCATCTCCAGCGACCCCGCGTTCACTCCCGGATCCTAGGAGAGCACCATGAGACGCACGGCGACGCTCGCCGTCTTCGCGCTCCTGCTCGGCCTGCTCACCGCCCTCCCGGCGCGGGCCGACCTGCAACACCCGCGCCAGGCGTTCCTGCGCAACTCGATCGCCGGCCTCTTCCTGCACTGGGGCGAGCGGACCTCGCCGCAGCACACCAGCTGCAGCGCGTGGGAGGCCGACGTCACCAACGGCGGCTGGAGCGCCTCCTACTGGGTGAACGAGGCCAAGAAGCTGCACGCCCAGTACATCGTGCTGGCCACCTTCCACAGCCGGCTCGGCTACGCCCGGCCGTACCCGTCGGCGATCCCGGGCACCTGCCGCACCACGCGGGACTTCCTCGGCGAGCTGATCGACGCCGCCGACGCGCAGGGCCTGAAGGTCATCCACTACATGACCGACGACCCGCAGTGGCACAACGAGGGCCTGTCGTCCGGGTCGTGGCTCAACTCCTCGGCCTTCTCCAGCTACGTCGGCCACGACGTGGACCTGACCACCCGCGACGGGTTCGGCGAGTTCAGCTACCTGCAGTTCTTCGAGCAGATGCAGCGCTATCCCAAGCTCGCCGGGTTCTGGATCGACAACGACAACGCCTACTGGGAGCGCAACGACCTCTACGCCAAGATCTACCAGCAGCGCCCCGACATGACGATCTCGAACAACAACGAAGACACGCCGATCATGGACATGATCAGCAACGAGCAGAAGACCGGCATGACGCCGTCGTACGACTACCCGCAGGCGGTCTACACGGCACTGCCGCGGCTGATCGAGGCCGACTTCAAGCTGCCCACCGGCGGCCCCTGGTGGTACGGCGGCTCCGACCAGGCCGTGGACCGCAAGCTCACGCTCGGCCGGCTCATCACGAACGCGGGATCGTCGATCAAGGCGCTGATGGCCGAGACCGCCATGGTCAACGGCAAGTTCCCCGCCCAGCAGGTCAGCTTCAACAACTTCGCGAACACGTACCTGGAGGAGATCTGGGAGTCGCTCGGCGGCACGGAAGGAGGCGGCTACATGTTCGGCGGGCTCAAGCCGGGCTTCTGGAACAACGGCGCGCACGGCGTGACCACCGTCGCCAAGGACGACCCCAACCGGCACTACATCCACGTGATCACGCCGCCGTCCGGCAGCACGCTGTCGCTGCGTGACAACGGCTACCGGGTCGGCTCGGTGACGAACCTGCGCACGGGCGCGCCGGTCGCGTTCACGCAGTCGGGCGGCACGCTGACGCTCAGCGGGATCTCCGCCTGGGACCAGTACGACACCGTCTTCAAGGTCGTCACCAGCGGCCGTCAGGGCATCTACACCGGCGTCACGCTGTCGGCGAGCTCGTCCACCAGCGGCCACGGCGCGGCGGCGGCGGGCGACGGGAACTACCTGACCTACTGGGACAGCGACGCCGCCGAGCCCGCGCGGCTCACCTTCGACCTGGGGTCCGCCAAGCCCGTCCAGTACCTGGCGTTCAACCAGCGGGAGGACTCCACCGTCTACCCGTCGTCCGGGTCGGCGCGGATCTCCGGCTACCAGGTGCACGTCAGCAACGACGGCTCGACCTGGGGGAGCGCGGTCAAGACCGGGACCGTGCCGAACGCCCGCGGCGTCCAGTTCATCGACCTGAGCGGGGTCACCGCCCGCTACGTCCGGCTCTCCAAGACCGGGCACCACGGCGTCGCCCGCTGGCGGGTGGACGAGGCGTGGGTCGGCGGCCAGTACGCGGGCGGCGGCGGCTCCACCGGCACCCGCTATGAGGCCGAGAACGCGACGATCTCGCAGGGCGTCGTCGAGTCCAACCACGCGGGCTACTCCGGCACCGGCTTCGTCAACGGTGACAACGTCACCGGCTCCTCCACCGAGTGGACGATCAACGCGCCCGCGGCCGGAACCGCAACGATCGCGCTGCGCTACGCCAACGGGACGACGACCAGCCGCCCGGCGGCCGTCACCGTGAACGGCGGCGCCGCCCAGAACCGCGACTACCCCGGCACCGGCGCCTGGACCACCTGGGCGACCGACACGTTCACTGTCCCGCTCAACGCCGGAGCCAACACGCTGCGGGTCACCGCGACGACCGACGGCGGCAACCCGAACCTCGACTGCATCGACGTCACGACGGGAGGCGCCTCATGAGGGCGTTACTCGCGGCACTGGCGCTGGCCGCCACGTGCCTGACCCTGCCCGCGGCCCCGGCCGCCGCCTCGGACAACGGGCTGTCGATCAGGCCCGCGATGGGCTGGAGCAGCTGGAGCTTCGTCCGCCGCTGGCCCGACGAGACCAAGATGAAGGCCCAGGCGGACGCGCTGGTCAGCAGCGGGCTGGCCGACAAGGGCTACGTCTACGTCAACCTCGACGACTTCTACCAGAAGTGCGACTCCAACGGCTTCGTCGTCGACGACTACGGCCGCTGGGCGGTCGACACCGCCAAGTTCCCGTCCGGGATCAAGGCGCTGGCCGACTACGTGCACGCCAAGGGGCTGAAGTTCGGCTTCTACGTCACCCCCGGCATCGCGAAGAACGCCGTCACGGCCAACAAGCCGATCGAGGGCACGTCGTACCACGCGCAGGACATCGCGGACACCTCGCAGACCCACAAGAACTACAACTGCAAGAACATGTACCGGCTCAAGTACTCCCACCCCGGCGCGCAGGCGTTCATCAACTCGTGGGCCGATCAGATGGCCTCGTGGGGCGTGGACTACCTCAAGATCGACGGCGCGGACGCGTCCACGGTCGCGGACGTGGAGGCGTGGGACAAGGCGCTGCGCCAGACCGGCCGGCCGATCAACTTCGCGCTCTCCAACAACCTGCCGATCGCCCAGGCCACCACCTGGAAGCGGCTGGCCAACAGTTGGCGCACCCAGGGCGACGTCGAGTGCTACTGCGGCTCCGGCCCGAACGGCAGCGGCTACCCGCTCACCGACTGGTCCCACGTCGTCAGCCGGTTCAACTCGGCCGCCTCCTGGCAGCAGTACGCCGGTCCGGGCGGCTGGAACGACTACGACTCGCTGCAGATCGGCAACGGCGACCAGGTCGGGCTCACCGCCGACCAGCGCCGTTCGCACATGACGCACTGGGCGATGGCCGCCAGCCCGCTGCTGCTCGGCACCGACCTGACCGCGCTCACCTCCGTCGACCTGGCGATGCTGAAGAACGACCGGCTCATCGCGGTCAACCAGGACGGCGTGGCCGCCCAGCGCGTCGTCAACAGCGGCGTCAACCAGGTGTGGCGCAAGCGGGAGGCCAACGGCGACTACATCGTCGCGCTCTACAACACCGGCACGTCGGGCAACTCCACCGTGAGCGTCACCTGGGCGCAGGCCGGCTTCACCGGCCCGGCCGCCGTCACGAACCTGTGGTCGGGCGCCTCCGAGGGCACCGTCGCCTCCTCCTACAGCGCCACCCTGCGCCCCGGGGAGACCCGCCTCATCCGCGCCCGGCCGGCCGCCGCCGCGACCCGTTACGAGGCCGAGAACGCGACGATCTCCCAGGGTGCCGCCGAGTCGAACCACTCCGGCTTCTCCGGCACCGGGTTCGTCAACGCCGACAACGTGACCGGCTCGTACGTGGAGTTCACCGTGAACGCCGCCGAGGCCGGCTCGCGCAGCGTCACCATCCGGTACGCCAACGGCACCTCGGTGAACCGGCCGATGGCCGTCGCGGTCAACGGCGCCGCCGTTCAGACGCGCGACTTCCCCGGCACGGGCGACTGGGACACCTGGGCGGACGCCACGGTCACGGTGTCGCTGAACGCCGGGGCCAACACCGTCCGCCTGACGGGCACCACCGCCAACGGCGGCCCCAACGTCGACTATCTCGACCTCTCCTGATTGGAAGGTACGCCTGTGCACCCCCCACGCTTACGCCGCCTCGTCATTTTGGCCGTCTCCTGCCTGGCCCTGACCGGCCTGGTCGCCTTACCCGCCCGCGCCGCGACGGTGCGGTACGAGGCCGAGAACGCCACCAACGTCCAGGGCGTCGTCGAGTCCAACCACGCCGGGTTCTCCGGCACCGGCTTCGTCAACAGCGACAACGCCACGGGCCCGTACACCGAGTGGACGGTGAACGCGCCCGCGGCCGGCACCGCCACGCTCGCCATCCGCTACGCCAACGGCACCACCACGACCCGCACCACCGACGTCTCGGTCAACGGCACGGTCGTCTCGGCCGGGCGCACGTTCGGCCCGACCGGGGCCTGGACCACGTGGGCCACCTCCACCCTGACCGCCACGCTCGCCGCGGGCGACAACAAGATCCGCGTCACCTCGACGGCCTCGGGCGGCAACCCCAACCTCGACTACCTCGAGGTCACCATGGCCGACGCGCCCGCGACCGAGTACCAGGCCGAGGCCGCCACGCTGTCGGAAGCCTCGGTGGCGACCAACCACACCGGCTACACCGGCTCGGGCTTCGTCGACTACGTCAACGCCGTGGGCGGCTACATCGAGTGGTCCGTCAACGTGGCCGAGGCCGGCACGCACACCCTCACGCTGAGGTACGCCAACGGCACGACCGTCAACCGGCCGATGACCGTCGCGGTGAACGGCACCGCCGTTCAGACGCGCGACTTCCCCGGCACCGGCAGCTGGGACACCTGGGCGGACGCCGCGCTGACGGTGTCGCTGAACGCCGGGGTCAACACCGTCCGCGCGACCGGCACCACCGCCAACGGCGGCCCCAACGTGGACCGGCTCTCGGTCAGCGGCTCCGGCGGGCCCGACGGGCAGGCGCCGACCGTGCCCGCGGACGTCCGCGTCACCGGCACCTCGGCCGCCAGCATCACGCTGGCCTGGACGGACTCCGCCGACAACGTGGCCGTCACCGGCTACCGCGTCTACGAGGGGACGACCGTGGTCACGACCACGCCGACGGCCGGCGCCACGATCGGCGGGCTCACCGCCGGGTCCACGCACACGTACACGGTCACCGCCATCGACGCGGCGGGCAACGAGTCCGGGCACAGCGCCGCGGCCACCGGCACGACCGGCAGCGGCGGGACCGGGCCGACGGCCGACCAGCTCCTCGCGAAGGTGACCGCGTGCAGCCAGATCTCCAACGGCAAGTACAAGACGGACTCCGACGTGAGCTCGGCGACGGTCGCGGTGTGCGAGAAGACCGGGGCGGTGTTCTGGAAGGGCGACATGGACATCGACTGCGACGGGGTGCGCACGACGCAGTGCAACGAGAACACCGACTGCTGCTTCCAGCCCGACACGTTCTGCCACACCAGCGGGGACTCGCCGCTCAACGCGGCGCAGCTCGCGTACATGGTGGTGCCGAGCACCAGCTCCATCTGGGACTACCGGACGAAGGGCATCGGCTGCGGGACCGTGGTGGCGATCGTCTACAACGGGCAGGTGGAGTACGCCGTGATGGGTGACACGGGGCCGAGCGGGATCATCGGCGAGGCGTCCTACCGGACGGCGGCCGACCTCGGCATCAACCCCGACCCGAGCAACGGCGGCACGGACACCGGCGTCACGTACATCGTCTTCACCGGCTCCGGCACCAAGGTCCAGACCATCGAGAACCACACCCAGGCGGTCAACTTGGGCCGCACGCTGGCCCAACGCTTCCTCGACCAGAACTGACGCGCGCCGCCGCACTCCTGCGGCGCCGCACACCCCCATCCTTTACGGCTGCGCACGCTGGGCCGCACGCCGATCTTCAGGCCCATCCTTTACGGCTGCGCACGCTGGGCCGCACGCGCCGACGCCAGTGACCGTCCGTCATGGCCGGTAGTGAAGGCTCACGGGTCGCTCGCCGTGACGACGCGCATTCTGGGCCGGCTCCGTGGTTTCTCCCGACCGCGGAGCCGGTCCGGCTGTCAGGTGCCGAGGATGCCGGCGGCCCTCTCGCGCATCTCCACCTTGCGGATCTTGCCGGTGACCGTCATGGGGAACGCGTCCACCACGTGCACGTACCGGGGGATCTTGTAGTGGGCCAGGCGGCCCGCGCAGAACTCCCTGACCCGCTCGGCCGTCAGCGGCTCGACGCCCGGCCGCATGACGATCCAGGCCATCAGCTCCTCCCCGTACTTCTCGTCGGGCACCCCGATCACCTGCACGTCGGCGACGTCCGGGTGGCCGTAGAGGAACTCCTCGATCTCGCGCGGGTAGATGTTCTCGCCGCCGCGGATCACCATGTCCTTGATGCGGCCCACGATGCTGACGTAGCCGTCGGCGTCCATGGTGGCCAGGTCGCCGGTGTGCATCCAGCGGGCGGCGTCGATGGCCTCGGCCGTGGCGTCGGGCTGGGCCCAGTAGCCGAGCATGACCGAGTAGCCGCGGGTGCACAGCTCGCCCGGCACGCCGCGGGGGAGCGCCAGCCGGGTCTCCGGGTCGACGACCTTGACCTCGATGTGCGGCATGACCCGGCCGACGGTCTCGGTGCGGCGGGCCAGGCCGTCGTCGCGGCGGGTCATCGTGGACACGGGTGAGGTCTCGGTCATGCCGTAGCAGATGGCGACCTCGGTCATGTTCATCTCGCTGACGACGCGTTTCATGACCTCGACGGGGCACGGGGATCCGGCCATGATGCCCGTTCTGAGCGTCGAAAGATCGAAATTTCCGGACCCGGTCAGCAAGGCCAGCTCGGCGATGAACATCGTCGGCACCCCGTACAGGGACGTGCACCCCTCGGCCTGCACGGCGCTCAGCGTCGCCTCCGGGTCGAACCCCGGCGAGGGCAGCACAATGCACGAGCCGTGCGAGGTCGCGCCGAGGTTGCCCATGACCATCCCGAAGCAGTGGTAGAGCGGCACCGGCAGGCACACCCGGTCGGCCTCGGTGTAGCCGAGCAGCTCGCCGACGAAGTAACCGTTGTTGAGGATGTTGTGGTGGGACAGCGTGGCGCCCTTGGGGAAGCCGGTCGTGCCCGAGGTGTACTGGATGTTGATCGGGTCGTCGAACGTCAGCCGCGCCGCCCGCTCCGCCAGCAGGGCCGGGTCGGCGCGCCTGCCGCTCTCGACCAGCTCGTCCCAGCCGGGCCCGCCGATGAACACCGCCTCCCCGAACCCGATCTCGTCGATCATCGCCCGGTAGTCGCTGCTCTTGTGCGTGACCGCGCTGACGAGCAGCCGCATGCTCGACTGCTTGACGACGTAGGCCAGCTCGTGGGCCCGGTACGCGGGATTGACGTTCACCAGGATCGCGCCGATCTTGGCGGTGGCGTACTGGACGAGCACCCATTCGGCGCAGTTGGGCGCCCAGATGCCGACCCGGTCGCCCTTGCCGATGCCGCGGGCCAGCAGGCCGAGCGCCACCTCGTTCACGGCGGCGTCGAGCTGCGCATACGTCCAGCGGCGCCCGGCCGCCACGTCCACCAGCGCCTCGCGCTCGCCGAACCGCGCCACGGCGCGCTCGAAGTTCTCGCCGATCGTCTCGCCCAGCAGGGGGACCCCGGACACGCCCGAGGCGTACGAGAGCAGTGCGTCAGCCATGAACGGAGAATTCCCCCGCCCACCGCCCCGCACCACCCCCTTTCGGGGGTGGCTCTCCGCCATGGGCCTCGTCCATGCTGGACCCATGGCCGCACCGTACGCGCCCATCGATCGTGAGGCGTTCCAGACCGCCGTCGGCCGGCTGCGCCGGGCGACGGGCCTGCCGGTCGTGTTCGGCGGCGTGGTGGGGTCCCGCTCGCTCGGCGTGACGCTGACGGAGTTCAGCGGAACCCTGACCGGCGCGCTGCGCGGCCTGGTCGTCGGCGCGGGCAACGGGCTCGGCGGCCGGGTGATCACCACCGCGCGCCCCGGCACCGTCGACGACTACGCCGCCGACCCGCGCATCAGCCACGAGTACGACAAACCGGTGATCGCCGAGGGGCTGCGGGCCATCGCGGCGGTGCCGGTCACGGTGGACGGCGGCGTGTCCGGCGTCCTGTACGGCGGGATCCGCGAGCCCCTGTCGATCAGCGACCGCGTGGTGGACGCCATGACCCAGGTCGCCGCGCGGGTGGGCTTCGAGCTGGCCGTCAGGCGGGAGGTGGAGCGGCGGCTGGCCGAGATGGAGACCGCGGCGATCACCCGGGCCGCCCGCGAGTCGCCGTCCGTCGGCGAGTGGGAGGCGGTCCGCCAGGCGCACGCCCAGCTCAGGGCCATCACCCAGGACGTCGCCGATGCCGGGCTCCGGGCCCGGCTCCAGGACGTGTGCGACCGGCTGGCCCACCCGGACGGCCGGACCCCGGCGCGGCCGAGCCCGCTGTCGCCGCGCGAGCTCGACGTCCTCGCCCTGGTCGCCGTGGGCTGCGGCAACGCGGAGACCGGGGAGAGGCTCGGGATCCGGGCCGAGACGGTCAAGAGCTACCTGCGCAACGCGATGCGCAAGCTGGGGACGCACACCCGCATGGAGACGGTGATCGCCGCCCGCCACCGCGGCTTCCTGCCCTGACCGGCGCTCAGTTGCCCTGCGGGTGCGTGCTCCAGTACTCGTCGGCGGCGGCCTGGATGTCCGTCAGGACCTTCTGGTAGGTGTCCGGCTTGACGACGAAGGCGCCGAAGCCGTCCAGCGCGGCGGTGAGCACCGGGGGCGGGGTGGCCTCGAAGTAGCGGTTCACCAGGCGGTAGTCACCGCTGCCCGCGGCCTTGCTGACCTCGGCGATGGCCTGGTCGGCGATGGCGACCTTGGGGTTGGCCGACACGTCGCCCCTGGCCGTGGCCCACTTCTCCTGGGCGGACGAGCTCACCCACCACTTGAGGTATTTGGTGCTCGCGTCGGGGTCGGGCGCCTTGGCCAGCGAGCAGAGCGGGCCGCTCTCGAAGATCATCGAGGTCTTGGGCAGCGCGGGGTTGACGTTCGGGATGACGAAGAAGCCGTAGTCGGCGCCCGCCTTCATGTCGCGCTGCGTCATGCTCGTGTTGAACCACGTGCCGAACGACACCATCGCGGCCTTGCCGGTCTTGAGCACGTCGCCCGGGTCGGTCTTGTCGCCGGGGTTGTTGAAGTAGCCGGCGTCGATCATCGACTTCCACCGCTTCATCACGTCGACCACGCCGGGGTCGGTGTACTTCGCCTGACCTGCCGAGAGGCGGTCGTAGAGGTCGGGGTCGGTGCCGGCCAGGAGCTGCTCGAACCAGACGAAGGAGAACAGCACGCTGGTGTGGTAGAAGGCCTTGACGCCGTTCTTCTTCAGCGTCTCGGCGACCTTGACCAGCTCGTCCCACGTCGCCGGCGGCTTGAGCTGGTACTTGTCGAAGACGCTCTTGTTGTAGAACATGCCCCAGTACGCCGCGTTCAGCGGCACGCAGTACTGCTTGCCGCTCACCGTGTAGTACTTGGCCAGGTCGGCGGACAGGTCGCCGTTCTTGATCGCCTCCTGCCAGATGGCGGTCGTGTCGGAGACCTGCTTCTGCGCGACGATCTCGGCCAGCCGCCCGCCCGTCGTCCAGGTGAACAGGTCGGGCTTCACGTCCGTGCGGAACGACGCCTTGATGAACGCCTGGTACGTCGGCTCGTCGGTGTAGCCGACCGGCTTCATGGACAGGCCGATCTGCTGCTTGGACAGGCTGCCCATCTCGTCGAAGTATTTGCTCCAGGCGCCCTTGTCGTTGTAGAGCTTCAGCTCCGTCTTGCCGGCGGCCTGCTTGGGCGCGGACCCGCCGGAGGAGCAGGCGGTGATAGCGAGGCAGATGACGGCGGCTACACCAAGTGACCGGATCATGCCCGGCCTCCTCTTCGATCTTGGGGGGATTAAGTCATCTAATCACTTGATATCTTGGCTGTCCAGAGGGACGACGGCTCGCCGCGTAACCTCCCGGTAACATCGCGGGGCCATGCCGTACCGCTCCTGGAAGAGCCGGCCGAAATACGACTGGCCGGAGAAGCCGCAGCGCTGGGCGATCCGGCCGATGCCCTCCGTCGTCGTGGTCAGCAGCAGGGCGGCGTGTTCCAGCCGCCGCCCGACCACGAACCCGATCGGCGTGCACCCGTAGTGCCTGCGCATCGAGCGGGCCAGATGCCCCGGGCTGACGGCGGCGAGGGACTGCAGCCGGGGCAGGCCCTCGCGCAGGTTCTCCTCGCGCCGCATCGCGACGCAGGCCGAGACCAGCCAGCCGGGCCGCCGGTCCACGGCCGTCCCGTCGGCGCCCTCCAGCAGCGGGACGACCGCGGTCAGCAGTCCGACCAGGTCGAGCACGCGGGGCACGCCGGAGTAGGCGGCCAGCAGGCGGCCGAACTCCGCCGCCACCGGCCCGTCCAGGTCGGCGCGGGCCGACAGCGGAAGGTCCCGGCGGTCCCAGTCCGCCGGTCCCGCCAGCCCCGCCAGGTCGGCGAAGGCCCGCCAGCGCTCGCTCGGGAAGGCGATGTTGACGAAGCGCATGCCGTCGGCCGAGGCGAACTCGTGCCGGTCGTGCGGCCGTACCAGCACCACGCCCCCGGCGCGCAGCGGCTGCTCCACCTCGCCGACCCGCTGCACCCCCGCCCCCGCGGTCACGAAGACCAGCTCGTGGAAGTCGGCGTGGGAGTGCGGCTCCGGGCGGTCCCTGCGGCCACCCTTCACCGGCACCAGGGCCGCGTGGTACGGCAGGCCGGCCGCGAACTCGACCCAGCGCAGGACGGTCGGCATGTCAGGAAATTAATACTTGTGGAGCGGTGATTACTAGTAACCCGTCCCGCGAAGACCGAAGAATCCGAGTGACGCCCCACCCTCACAAGGAGCGCATGGTGAGAGTCGACCGGACCCTTCAGGACTACGACCGCGACGGCTACACGATCTTCCGTGACGTCCTCGACCGCGACCTGATCGCCGAGGCGAGCGAGCACGTCGCCTGGCTCCAGGCCAGGCACCCCGACCTGAACGGCGAGGACCTGGGCACCGAGCTGGTCGTCCGCGACCCCTTCTGGGTGCGGCTGGTCGGCGACGACCGGCTGCTGGACATCGCCGAGCTCTTCGTCGGCTCCGACATCGCGCTGTTCGCCTCGCACTACATCAGCAAGCCGCCCTTCTCCGGCAAGCCGGTCCTGTGGCACCAGGACGGCGCGTACTGGCCGCTGGAGCCGATGCGCGTGGTCACGCTCTGGCTGGCCGTGGACGAGGCCACGACGGAGAACGGCTGCCTGCGCGTGATCCCCGGCTCGCACCGGCAGGACCTGCACGAGCTGCGGCAGCGCGACGACATCGACAACGTGCTCGGCTCGGAGAGCGCGGTGACGGTGGACGAGTCACAGGCCGTGGACCTCGTCCTGGCGGCCGGCGACGTGGAGGTCCACCACCCCAACATCCTGCACGCCTCCAACGCCAACACCTCGCCGCGCCGCCGCTGCGGCCTGACCATCCGCTACATCCCGACCTCGACCCGGATCACCAGCGAGGAGCAGCCGTTCGTCTCGGCCCTGCTGTTCCGCGGGGACCCGGGCGTGAACGTCTACCAGCCGTTCCCCGCGTACGTGGAGGGCGAGCACATGCCCTTCGCCGCACCGCGTAGACATATCCAGTGACATGTGGGCAAACTAACGGCTGTTACATTCTTTGCGCAACGGAAGGATGTGGGGCCGATGACTGCGGCTGCATGGGGCCTGGGCGCGGCGGTGCTGCTGGCCTCGATCGTGGAGATGGTCGAAGCGCTCACGATCGTCATGGCGATGGGCATGACGCGGAGCTGGCGATCGACGCTCATGGGCGTGGCGGCGGCCCTCGTGGCCCTGGCCGCCTTCACCGGAGCCGCCGGCTACGCCCTGGCGACCTGGCTGCCGGAGGCGGCGCTGCAGCTCGCGATCGGCTCCCTGCTGCTGATCTTCGGCCTGCAGTGGCTGCGCAAGGCGATCCTGAGGTCGTCGGGGCGCAAGGCCATGCACGACGAGGACCAGATCTTCGCCGAGGAGGTGGCCGCCGCCAAGGGCGCGGGCGAGGTCAACGCCAAGGGCCTCGACTGGTTCTCGTTCATGATCAGCTTCAAGGGGGTCTTCCTCGAAGGCGTCGAGGTGGTCTTCATCGTGATCACCTTCGGCCTGAGCGCCGGCAACCTGCCGGTGGCGATCGCGGCGGCCGTGGTCGGCGTGCTCCTCGTGCTCGTCGTGGGCGTCGCCGTCAGGGGGCCGCTGTCGAAGGTACCGGAGAACACCCTCAAGTACGGCGTCGGCCTGCTGCTGGCCGGCTTCGGCACGTACTGGTCGGTCGAGGGGCTCGGCATCTTCACCGCCGGCCGCGAGAGCCTGGAGTGGCCGGGCGCCGACCTGGCGATCCTGGTGCTCATCGCCGCCTGGTACGGGCTGTCGCGCCTGATGGTGCGCGCGCTCAGGCGTCCGTCCATGGCGCGGCCTGGGGCCGTGCCGACTACTTCCGGGAGCTAGACATGGGGTTCATCCGAGGATTCGGGCAGTTCTGGTACGACCTGATCGTCGGCGACGACTGGAAGATCGCCGTCGCCGTGGTCATCACGCTGGGCCTGGGCACGGTGGTGCTGCTGGCGTTCGGGCCGCCGTCAGCGGTGCTCACGCCGGTGCTCGGCGTCTGCCTGATGGCGGCCTTCGCCATCGCGCTGGGGATCGACGTGCGCGACAGATAGCCCGGCGCTCACCCGGCGCCGTGCTGGAAGATCGCGGTGTCCTCGGCCTCGTAGACCGAGGCGGCGAACTCCTCCAGCGTCCGCGCGCAGTCGTCGAGCGCCTTGACGACCTCCTTGCGCCGGGCCGCGCCCAGGACGTCGCGGACCGTGACCTTCTCGAACCAGCCCCTGAGCTTGGTGAGATCCTCCTCGTTCTCCTCGAGCTCGCTGTAGGTGAAGTGCTTGGCCCGCACCTCCTTGGCCACCTCTTCGTGGAAGTCGGCGCACTTGTCGAGGATCTCCTCGTACTCGTCGTCGCGGGCGGCGTTGTAGAGCGCGACCAGGTCGGACTCGCCGATGACCGACGAGGTGCTGACCAGGAACGCCTGGCCGGACATCGACTCGACGATCTCGCTGCGCAGCGCCCGCAGGGCCCGCTCGCTCTGCGGCGTGCGCGGCGCGGCAGCCGCGGAGTTCTGCAGATAGACGGCGCCGAGGTTGCGCAGCTTGCGCCAGACCGCGGCCCGGAGCCTGGTCGGCTCGGTGGGCACCCGGTAGATCAGCATGAGCCAGGTGACAGGCTTGCCCGGCCCGGCGGCCTGTGGCTCGCCGCCCTTCGCCTCCTCCGTGCCCGGCACCGCGCCTCCTCCTCCGAACGGGACCACTCGATCGTATCCGCGCCCGGCGCCGGGCCGCCCCATAAGCCGGCGCGCCCCATAAGCCGGCCCGCCAGAGGGCTATCCCGCGCGGTAGGCGATGTTCCCGTCGAGCATGGTCAGCCACGCGTCCACGCCGGACAGCGCGTCCGCGGGCAGGCTCCGGACGTCGCCGTCCAGGACCACCACGTCGGCGAGCTTGCCGGGCGTGAGCGACCCGATCCGGTCCTCCATGCGCAGCGCGTACGCCGCGTCGATCGTGTGCGCGCGCAGCGCCTCCTCCAGGGTGATCGCCTGCTCCGCCCCGATCGGGCCGCCCTCCCTGGTGCGGCGGCGCACCGCGTTCGACACCGTCTCCATGGGCCGCAGCGAGGAGACGAACGAGTCGCTGGACAGCACCGGGCGCAGCCCCGCGTCCAGCTCCTCGCGGATCGGCTGCAGCCGGTGCGCCCGCCGCTCGCCGAGCCGGCGCACGAAGTCGGTGCCGCTGTCGTACAGGAAGTTGGGCTGGTTGACCGGGATCACGCCGAGCGCGGCGAACTCCCTGACCTGGGCGGGCGTCGGGTGACCGCAGTGCTCGATCCTGGGCCGGGCGTCGTCGCCGGACACCGCCACCGCGGCCTTGATCGCTTCGAGGGAGTAGCCCATGGCCCGGTCACCCTGGGTGTGGATGCCGATCTGCCAGCCCGCCGTCGCGGCCCGCCGTACGAGGTCCACGAGCTGCTCGGGCTGGTGGTAGAGGGAGCCGGTGAAGCCCTCGCCGTACGGCTCGTCGAACATCGCCGTGCCGCCCAGCAGCGTGCCGTCGCAGTAGAACTTCATCGCGCCGAACCGCAGCCGGTCGTCGCCGAACGGGCCCGCCAGGCCGATCGAGGACAGCTCGTCCAGCATGTGCGACAGCGGCATGACCGCCGTACGCACCGGCAGCGTGCCCGCCTCCCAGGCGGACCGGTAGACCAGCAGCTCGCGCCGCGAGACCTGCGGGTCGCACACGGTCGTCACCCCGGCCCGCAGGTACGTCTCCCCGGCCAGCTCCAGCCACGACCGCAGCTGCTCCAGGGGCAGGTCGACGTGGAAGTTCGGGCCGTGGCAGCCGATGTCCACGGCCACCGGCAGGAGCAGCTCCATCGCCGAGTCCAGCACCATGCCGGTCAGCCGCCCGCCCTCGTCGCGTACGAACGCGCCGCCCGCCGGGTCGGCCACGTCGTCGCCGATGCCGCGCCAGGACAGCGCGGCCGAGTTGACCACCGCCTGGTGCCCGGACACGTGGTAGACGATCACCGGGTGCTCGGTGGTGGCCTCGTCGAGCTGCCGCCGGGTCGGCCGCCCGCCGGGGTACTTGGCGTCGTCCATCCCGTACGCCCGGATCCACTGGCCAGCCGGGGTCCTGGCGGCCTCGGCGGCGACGGCGGCGACCAGGTCGGCGGCGCTGCCCACGGCCGGGTAGCGCGCGTCCACCGCCACCAGCGTCTCCGCGGTGGACAGCAGGTGGTTGTGCGGGTCGATGAAGCCGGGCAGCACGCTGCGCCCGCCTGCCCGCACGACCTCGGCCCCCGGGCCCGCCTGGGCGAGGACGTCCTCCTCGCGCCCCACGGCCAGGACGCGGCCGTCGCGGACGGCCACGGCCCCCGCGTAGGGGTTCGAGGGGTCCATGGTGATGACGTTCCCGCCGGTGATGACGGTGGTGGACAATGCACTCTCCTATTCGGTGGTGATCGGAGCGGCCGGCGCGTGGTCGCGGTGACGGGGCGCCACGGCCAGGCAGAGCACGCTGAGCGCGCACATGGCGACCAGCAGCGCCACGGCCGGCCACGCGGCGCCGCCGTACGCGCCGACGAGGGCGGTGGCGGCCAGCGGCGACAGGCCGCCGAAGATCGCGCCGGCGCCCTGGTAGGCGAGCGAGATCCCCGTGTAGCGGACCTGCGGCGGGAACATCTCGGACAGGATCGCCGCCATCGGCCCGTACGTGCCCGAGGTGGCCAGCCGCATCACGCCGAGCATCAGGAAGATCAGGAACGTGCTGTGCGTGCCGAGCACCGCGAACTGCGGCACCGCCAGCACCGCCGTGGCGATCAGGAACCAGATGGCGACCTTGCGCCCGCCGAACTTGTCGCCCATCCAGGCGATGCCGAGCGTGGCGACCAGCTCCACGAACGCGGCGAAGCTCAGGCCGTTCAGGATGAGCTGCTCGGTCTCGCCGACCGACGGGCCCGTGGCGTACGACAGCAGGAACGTGGTGAGGATGTAGTAGCCGCCGATGGCGACCGGCAGCGTCCCGATGCCGAACAGGACCGACCGCCACGACGTGCGGAAGACCTCCTTGATCGGCACCCCGGTCTTTTCGGTCTCCTCGAAGACGGGCGACTCCTCGACGCGGAGCCGGATGAACAGGCCCACCAGCACCAGCACGGCCGAGACGATGAACGGCGCCCGCCAGCCCCACGAGTGCAGCGCGTCGTCGCCGAACAGGGTCATCAGGCTGAACGCGCCCGTGGCCAGCAGCGCGCCCGCCGGGTTGCCGAGCTGGGCGAAACCGCCGTAGAAGGTCTTCTTGCCCGCGGGCGCGTGCTCGACCGCCATCAGCGCGGCCCCGCCCCACTCGCCGCCGACCGCCAGCCCCTGCACGAAGCGGAGCAGCACCAGGAGCACGGGGGCGAGCGTGCCGATCGACGCGTACGTGGGCAGCAGGCCCACGGCGAAGGTCGCGCCGCCCATCATGAGCAGCGTGACCACCAGCGCCGACTTCCGGCCGACCCGGTCGCCGAAGTGGCCGAACACGATGCCGCCGAGCGGCCTGGCGAAGAAGCCGACCGCGTACGTGGCGAAGGACGCCATGAGCGCCACCGTGGGACTGGAGGCGTTGGGGAAGAACAGGTCGTCGAAGAGCAGCGCGGCCGCCGTGGCGTAGACGTAGAAGTCGTACCACTCGATCGTGGTCCCGACGAAGGCGGCGCCGGCCGCCCGGGTGGCGCGATTCATGGATCCTCCGGGTCTCAGGGGGTGCGACGACGATAAGCGCAGGTCAGCCGGAGGGGGGCCGGGACGAAACGCACCACCGGCGGTGAATTAGAGTGCGGTATGCACAGCCCTGAGGAACACCCATGGCGTTGACCGTCGCCCAGGCCATGACCCTGCCCGGCATGCGCATGCGGCTGCTGGCCGGGCGCGCCGGCCTGTCGCGCGTGGTCCGCTGGGCGCACGTGTCCGAGCTGGCCGACCCCGTGCCGTGGCTGCGCGGGGGCGAGCTGGTGATGACCATCGGACTCGGCCTGCCGGACGACCCCGCCGGGCTGCAGGCGTACGTCGAGCGGCTGTCGGGGGCGGGCTGCGCCGGGCTCGCCTTCGCGCTCGGCGAGGCCGTGACGGCCGTGCCGGAGGAGGTGCTGGCCGCCGCCGACGTCCAGGGGCTACCGGTGCTGGAGATCCTGACCCCGTTCATCGCGGTGACCGAGGCCGTCGCCCGGTGGCACGCCGACGAGCGCGTACGCGGTGAGCGGCGGGTCGTCGCCGCCCAGGAGGCCATGGCGCGGGCCGCGCTGCTGTCGGGCACCTCGGGCATCCTGCGTGCCCTGGCCGAGCACACCGGCGGTGAGTCCCTGCTGCTGGACCCGCAGGGCAAGCCCAGGGCGGCCACGCCGGAGGGGGAGCGGCCCTGGCACGCCCGGGCCCTGGAGATGGCGCGGGGCGCGGCCCGGCTGAGCGCGGGCGTGCTGGACGACGGCATCCAGGCCGTCCAGGTGCAGAGCCTCGGCTTCTCCGGGCCGCCGACCGGCTGGCTGGCGGTGTGCACGGGCTCGCCGCTGGAGTGGCACGCCAGGATGCTGGCCAACCAGGCCGCCTGCCTGCTCGCCATGGAACTGCTCGGCGTGCGGGCCGGCCGGGCCAAGGCGCACGCCCAGCGGGGCGCGCTGCTGGCCGCCGTGCTCGACGGCGGGCTGTCGCCGCGCCAGCTCGGCGAGCTGTGCCCGGTAGCGGCGCCGCCGTACGAGGTGGTCGTGACGGCGGCGCCGGTCCCGCCGGAGGCGGCGATCGAGGCGCTGGAGGAGGTGGCGGAGGACGCCGAGGAGCCGGCCCTCGTATGCGCCCGGCCGGAGGGCACGGTGTTCGTGCTGCCGGAACGAACGCCCCGGTGGGGTACGGAGCTGTGCGCGCGGCTGGGCGTGCCGGGCGGCGGCTGCCGGGCGCTCGGCCTGGACGAGCTCCCCTCGGCGGTCCGGCACGCCGCCACCCTGGCCGCCCGGGGCGACGGCTATCTCCACGTCGACGACCTCGAGGCGTCCGCGCTGCTCAGGGACGCCTTCGTGCCCGACGCCGCGCACCGCTTCGCCGCCGCCGCGCTCCGCCCGCTGCGCGAGTACGAGGCGCGGCACGGCGGCGACCTGGTCGACTCGCTCCGCGCGTACCTGGAGGCGGGGTCGAACCTGGAGACGGCCGCGCGGCGGCTGGGCGTGCACCGCAACACCCTGCGCCGCCGCCTGGCCGTCGCCGAACGCGTCTCGGGCCGCCCCCTCACCGACCCCGGGCACCGGCTCCAGCTCTGGCTGGCCCTCTCCCTCGGCGACCTCGTGCCTCCCGGCTAGAGCCCATGGCCGGGCGTTCCTTCAGGGCGGGCGGGTGATCAGGTGGCGAGGGGGAGGGACAGGACGAGGCGGATGCCCCGGGCGAGGGGCTCGGCGCGGACCGTGCCGCCGTGTGCCTCGGCGATCTGGCGCACGATGGCCAGCCCCAGCCCCGAGCCGGGCAGCGAGCGGGCCGCCTTGGCGCGGTAGAAGCGGTCGAAGACGAACGGCAGGTCCTCGGCGGCGATGCCGGGTCCCTGGTCGGCGACCGACAGCGCGCCGGTCGCGGCCACCTCGACCAGCACCTCCCCACCCGGCGGGCTCCACTTGATCGCGTTGTCGACCAGGTTGGCGGCGGCGCGTTCGACGGCGTCGGGATCGGCGTGGACCAGGCACTCGGCCAGCTCGCCCCGCAGCAGGACGTGCGGCGCCCGCCCCCGCGCCCTGGCGATCACGCGCTCCGCGACCAGGTCGAGGCGGACGTCCTCGGTGTGGATCTGGACGTCGCCGTACCTGGCCAGCTCCACCAGGTCGTTGACCAGCACCCGTAGCTCGCCGGCCTGCGCGCGGGCCTCGTGGACCAGGGCCGGGGCCTGCGGGTCGGCGGTGCCGCGCCCCTCGCCCAGCAGCTCGAGGTTGGTGATGAGGCTGGTCAGCGGGGTGCGCAGCTCGTGCGAGGCGTCGGCGACCAGGCGCCGCTGGGCCAGCAGGGACTCGTTCAGCGCGCCGGTCATCGTGGTGAACGAGCGGGCCAGCCGGGCGACCTCGTCGCGCCCGCTGCCGTCGAGCCCGCCCGCGGTGAGCGTACGGGTGGCGGTGACGTGCTCGACCACCTCGGTCAGGCGGCCGATGGGGCGCAGCACCCGCCCGGCGAGCAGCCGCGCCCCCATCCCGGCGATCAGCGCGCCGCCCAGGATCAGCGCCCCCAGCAGGAGCTTCAGGCTGTTCAGCGTGTCGTCGTCCCGGTCGAGCGGGAACGCGGTGCGTACCAGCGCCTGATCGACCTGGCCCAGCGGAGCCGTGTAGACGCGGTAGCGCGCCCCGCCGTAGCTCACCTCCTGGAAGTACGACGGGAGCTTGCCCCACGCGACCCCGGTGTCCCTGTCGGAGAGCGGGACGAAACCGGTGGTCGGCCCCGGCTGCACGGGAGGCGGGAAGAACTGCAGCAGCGTGTTGCCCACGGAGACCGGATAATCCGGCAGGGGCGCGCGGGTGGCCTTGAACGAGGCCAGCAGCTGGGGCGCCTGCCCGGCGGCCAGCACCAGCTCGCCGTCGTGCTGGCCGCCCAGCCCGCTCGCCATCGCCGGATAGACCACCAGCGAGGCGATCAGCAGGGCCGCCGCCACCACGGCCGCCCCGGCCAGGGCGACCCTGGTCCGCAGCGTCACGGCTCCTCCCGCAGCACGTACCCCAGCCCGCGCACCGTCTGGATCAGCCGCGGCTCGCCCCCGGCCTCCAGCTTGGCCCGCAGGTAGCTGATGTAGACCCACAGCGCGTTGGACGACGGGCCGAAGTCGTACCCCCAGACCGCGTCGAAGATCACGCCGCGGCTCAGCACCCGGTTCGGGTTGCGCAGGAACACCTTCAGCAGCGTGTACTCGGTCCTGGTCAGGTCGAGCACCCGCGCGCCGCGGACGGCCCGGCAGGCGGCGGTGTCCAGCTCCAGGTCGGCGAAGCGCAGCACCTCCTCGGCCGCGCCGCTGCGCCGCAGCAGCGCGCGCAGGCGGGCCCGCAGTTCCTCCAGCGCGAACGGCTTGACCAGGTAGTCGTCGGCCCCGGCGTCCAGCCCCGCGACCCGGTCGGCGACCAGGTCGCGGGCGGTGAGCATCAGGATCGGCGTGCGGTCGCCGCCGGCGCGCAGGCGGCGGCACACCTCCAGCCCGTCCAGGCCGGGCATCATGATGTCCAGCACCACCGCGTCCTGCCGCCCGCCGCCGGCCGCCTCCAGGGCGCGCAGGCCGTCGGCGGCGGTGCTCACGTGATAGCCCTCACGGGCGAGCGCGCGCGTCAGCGAACGGCGCACCGCCTCGTCGTCGTCGGCCACAAGGACGTGCATGATCCCACTCTCCTCGCCATGCCCGCCGCCGCCCACCCCTGAGCGCCTGCTGACGGCCGGGCGGTCAGGATCCCGGGGTCTTGACGGCGTCCGGCCTGATCTCCTTTTCCTGTACGAAGGACCGCTTGAAGTCGGTCAGCGCCTGGAGCAGCCGCTCCGCCGACACGCCCAGGCGCTCGGCTATCGCGGCGAACTCCGGTGATTTCGGATTTATCCCGCCTTTCTGGCTGAGGAGGTTCAGTTCCTCCTCGGCGGCGGTCGCCCGGTCGAGCCCGACGCCCAGCGAGGCCGCCAGCGCCTTGGCCAGCATCCCCTTCTCGACGGGATGCTCCTGCTTCTTCATGTCCTGCTTCGTCACATCGGGCTTCGTCACGTCGGGCGAGCACTTGCCGTCGAGTTCCGCGGCCTTGGCCGCCTTGGCCTTGGCGAGGTCGGCAGGCGTGCATGCCGCCGCCTTGGCGCACGGGTCGTCGGCAGGTGTGCACGCCGCGACCTTGGCGCACGGGTCGTCGGCGGGGTCCCGCTCGGACGAGGCCGCCAGCGCCCCCGACCCGCCCAGCGTCAGCACCAGCACCATGCCGGCGGCCAGGCCCGCCTTGCGTCGGTCCATGTCGTGTCTCCTTCTCCCGACCGGCCGGCCCCTCCGGCCCGGTGGCTGCCGCCAGCCAACCCGGCCCACCTTCACCCAGCCGTCGGCGAACCTTAGAAACGCCCTAGAGCAGGCGGGGCGGCGCATGGGCGTGAGCGCGGCCGGCGGGAGGCGTCGGTGGTGGTGATGGCCGAGCGGACGTCATGACGGAGTGTTGGTGATTGCCCAAATATGTGTGGATAGCTCATGATTGGCGGCTGTGGACCGTTCCCGCACTGTCGTGCGCGAGCGCGCCGGGTCGGGTGGGGGACCCGTAGATCAGGGGGTGCCATGCTCGACATCCAGGTTCTCGGACCGCTCCAGGCCAGCCTGCACGGCCGTCACGTGGACCTCGGCCCGGCCAGGCAGCGGGCCGTGCTCGCGCGCCTGGTGGCGGCGGGCGGCCAGGTCGTGTCGGCCGACCGGTTCATCGACGACCTTTGGCAGGGCCAGCCGCCGCCCAAAGCACTGGCCGCCCTCCAGGTCTACGTCTCGAACCTGCGCCGCGCGCTGGAGCCCGACCGCCCGCCTCCTGACGCTCTTCGGCGCGCAGCGGAAGCTGGTCGAGGGCGACTTCGACGCCGCGGAGGCCATCTACACCGGGGTCTCCCGGCAGATGGCCGAGCGCGGCGGCGCGAACGCCGAGGCGCTGGGGATACTGGGCAGGTTCGTGGTGCGGCTGGCCCGCGGCAACGTGCGCGACTCGCTGGACGAGCTCGCCTTCCTGTGGGAGCACGTGCCCAACGACGGCACGGCCGAGCCGGAGGCCGCCAGGCGGGTCTGGCAGCCCGGGTCGTCCCAGTCGCTCGACTACTACTGGCTGCTGTGGGAGGGGCTGCGCGCGCAGACCGCCGTCGCGCTGGGGGACGTCGAGGTGGCCGTCCGCTGCTACCACAACCTGCGGCGGTGGGAGGGGGAGCTGGCCGGGATGCACAGCGGGTCCGTCACTCTCGGGCCCGTCGCGCTGCTGCTCGGAGACCTGGCGCGCCTGATGGGCCAGGATCCGGACCGGCACTATGCGCGGGCGGAGGAGGTCGCGGAACTGGTCGGCTCGCCCCACTGGGCCCGGGCGGCCCGTGAGAGGCGGGGTCGGCGAGCGTCGTCAGGGCCTTGGCCATCCGGCCCGCCGCCGCCCGATCCGTGCCGAGCCGGGCAGCGGCGGCGGTGACCTCCGCCAGCAGCGGGTCGAGCTCGGCGTGGTCGTCGCTCAGGTCGCTCAGGTCCACCTCGGCGCCGGCCGAGCGCACGATGACGGGCCAGAGCACGTTGTCCTCGGCCTGGTGGTGATGGTGGATGCCGGCGCACAGCTTGGTGGCGAACGTGGCGATGGCGTGGAGCCGGGCCGGATCCGCCCGCTCCTCACCGGCGGCGAGCCCGCTCATCAACGTGGCCAGGCGGCGCGCGTCGCCGCGCATGGCGCGGTGGGTGATGCGGAATCCGAGCATGTTGGGGGCCATGGGGTGCTCCTTCGATCGGGGGATGCCACCAGGGTGCGCCCCCGGACTTAGACCTCCCTTGGCGACGACTTGGCGCGGACTCATCATCTCCATACGGTTATCCCACCATCACATTGTGTGATCTTGCTGGCTGGCCGATGATGCCGGTATGCGGAGAGGTGTGCTGGTATGGGGCGGGGCCGGCCTCGGGGTGGCGGCCCTGGTAGGGCTGGGTGTCTACTTCGCTCGGGTGGGGCTGGACGACGCGGACAAACTGGCCAGCGTGATCGGGGTGTTCGTCGCGCTGGCAGGGCTGGGGGCGTCGGCCTGGGGGCTGCTCGCCGACCGGCGATCCGGCGGCGCCGCGCCTATGGCGCCGGTCGTGGCGGAGCCCGGGGCGCGGCCCGCCCCGACGCGTACGTACGGCGGGGACCACATCGAGATCTCCGGCAACGTCGTCCACGGGGACGTGATCGGGAAGATCGATGGCGCCTCCGGATGAGGACCCCCAGGACGAAGAGGTCGCCTATGGCGGCGACCACGTCGACATCCACGGCAACATCGTGCACGGCTCGGTCACCGGGAAGATCGGCCCGGTGCTCTACCACGAGTACCACCAGCACTTCCCGAACGCCCGGCCCGGACCGCTGTGGCGGGGCAGCCCGTACCGAGGGCTGGCGCCGTTCGACGAGCGGGACGCCGAGGTGTTCTACGGTCGCGAGCAGGCCACCGCCCAGCTGGCGGGGATGCTGGCCGGGCGGCTCGACCCGCCGAGCATGCTGGTGGTCACCGGGCCGTCGGGAGCGGGCAAGTCCTCGTTGCTGCGTGCCGGGCTGCTGCCCTACCTGAAGGGCGGGCACCTGGCATGGGCGCGCTGGCCGTCCTTGGTGATGACGCCCACCGCCGACCCGCTGACCGAGCTGTCGGTCCAGCTGAGCGCGCTGACCGGCGGCGATCCCGCCGGTGTCAGGAGCGCGCTGGACCGGGATCCCGGCCAGGCGCATCTGATGGTCCGGCAGGCGGCGCTGGCCGCGGGCTCCATGGGACGGCTGCTGCTGGTCGTCGACCAGTTCGAGGAGGTGTTCACCCTGGCCTCCGCGGCGTCCGGCACGTTCGCGGACGTGCTGGGCGACATCGCCGGCACCCCCGCGGGGCCGGACGGGCGGCCCGCCGGCCTGGTCGTCATCGGCGTGCGCGGCGACTTCTGGGACCGGTGCGCCGACCTGCCGCCGCTGGTGCCGGCGTTGCGCGCCGGGCCGTTCACGGTGGCGGCCATGAGCCAGGCGGAGCTGCGCAGCACCATCACCGGCCCTGCCGGCCGCGCGGGCTTGAGCCTGGAGAACGGGCTGACCGACCGGATACTCGACGACCTGCGCGCCCACGCCGGATCGCTGCCGGGCGCGCTGCCGCTGCTGTCCCAGGCGATGCTGCTGACCTGGGAACGGCGCGACCAGGACAGCGGCACGCTGACCCGGCTCGGCTACGCGGCCACCGGCGGGCTCGCCGACGCCGTGCGGACCAGCGCGGAGGCCGCCTACGCCGGGCTCGGCGAGACGGCGCGGGAGGCGGTCCAGCCGATCTTCCAGCAGCTGACCGCCATCACCACCGACGGCGCCGTCGCCCGGCGCAAGGTCGCCGTCCAGGAGCTGCCCGGCGGCGACGATGCGCAGGCCGTCCTGCGGGCGTTCATCGACAGGCGGCTCATGGTCGCCGACGGCGACAGCGTCGAGCCTGCGCACGACCTGCTGCTGTCGGCCTGGCCGAGACTGGCCTCCTGGCTGGCGCAGGACCTGGACAACCGCGCCTTGTACGCCCAGGCCCGCCGCGACGCCGAGGAATGGCTGCGCAGCGAACGCGACCCCGCCTTCCTCTACCAGGGCACCAGACTGGACGGCCTGCTCCGGGCGGACGCCCACTGGCGGGAGCATCGGCGGCGCTTTCCACCGCCGACCTCCGCGATGCGCGACTTCCTCGACGCCTGCGCCGACGCGGCGGCACGCCGTCGCGCCGCGCGGAGCAGACGGCTGGCCAGGGTGGCGGTCGCGCTGCTGGTGACCGTTCTCATCGCGGGGGTCATCGCCCGGCAGCTGAGCGGGCGGTTCGACGACCAGCGTAGGGACGCGCTGTCGCGGGTGCTCAGCAGCCAGAGCGAGCGGCTCTCGCAGGCCGACCCGATCACGGCGGGGCTGCTGGCCGTCGCCGCCGCCCGCTTCGCGGGCAGCCCGCAGTCGCGGGCCGAGGCCCGCTACGGCATGCTCGCCGCGCTGGCCACCGGCGCGCGAGGGGTGATGGGCGGTCCGGTCTCCGGGGTGGCGTTCAGCCCGGACGGCACCACGCTGGCCACCACGGACCTCGACGGCGCGATCCGGTTCTGGGACGCGCGCACCCGCCGGCAGCTCGGCGAGCCCATGCGGGGCCCGGGTGCCGGGACGGCGGTGGCCTTCAACCGGGACGGCACGATCCTGGCCAGCGCCCACGCCGCTCCCCGCGACACTGTCGAACCGGACGGCACGGCGGTGCTCTGGGACGTACGCTCGCACCGGCAGCTCGGCGAACCGCTGCGCGGCCACACCGACACCGTGGGCGCGGTGGCGTTCAGCCCGGACGGTGCCATGCTGGCCAGCGCCGGCCGGGACGGGATGGTGGGGCTCTGGGACGTGCGCTCGCACCGGCAGCTCGGCGGCCCGCTCGGCGGCAACGCCGTCTCCGTGCCCAGTGTCGCCTTCAGCCCCGACGGCAGCACGCTGGCCGGCGCCGGACCCGACGGGACCGTGCTGCTGTGGGACGTGCGCTCGGGCCGGCGGATCGGCTCGCCGATGCGTACCCCTCTGATGTTCGTCTACGCGGTGGCCTTCAGCCCCGACGGGAAGACGCTCGCCAGCGCTCACGGGGATCCCACGATGTCACCCACCGTCAACAGCGGCGCGGTGCGGCTGTGGGACGTGCGCTCGCGGCGGCCCATCGGCGAGCCGATGCTGGGCCACACGGCGACCGTCAACGATCTGACGTTCAGCCCCGACAGCATGATGCTGGCCAGCGCCGGCTCGGACGGCACCGTACGGTTGTGGGACACCGGCACGCGGCGCGCCATCGGCGTCCCCCTGACGGGTCACAGCGGCGACGTCCACTCCGTGGCCTTCAGCCCGGACGGCAGGACCCTGGCCAGCGCCGGCAACGACCTGCGGCTGTGGGAGACGCTCAACCAGCGCTCGCCCGGCCTGCCGATGGAGGGCAGCAGCCAGGTCACCTACGAGCTCGCCTTCAACCAGGACGGCACCAGGCTGGTCAGCGCCGACGCCTACGGCATCGAGCTGGTGGGCGACGGCGGGAGCGGACTGGTCCGCGTGTGGGACGTGGGGACGAGGCGGCTGACCGGCCCGCGGATCCGGGACCCGCGGGGCCGGTTCCTGTCCGTGGCGATCAGCCCCGACGGCATGCTGCTGGCCACCGGCAGCTGGGACGCCCTGGCGCGGCTGTGGGACGTGCGCACCGGACGGCAGGTGGGCGAACCGCGGACGGATCACGGGCCGCGCGTCGACAGGGTGCGGTTCAGCCCGGACGGCGCGCTGCTGGCCACCGGCGGCACGGATGGGACGGCCCAGCTGTGGGAGGTGCGCACGCTGCGGAAGAGCGGGCAGGAGCTGCGTGCCGGCGAGCCGGGGGCGGACCTCGACGACGTGTCGCCGCGGGGCGTGAGCGCCATCGCCTTCAGCCCGGACGGCGCGATGATGGCGACCGCCACCGGCGCGGGAGACGCCCGGCTCTGGGACGTCCGCACCCGTCGTCCTCTGGGCGGGCCTCTGAACGGCCACCAAGGCGGCGTGCCGAGTGTGGCCTTCAGCCCTGACGGCAGGACGCTCGCCACGGCCGGCCGCGACCAGAGCGTACGTCTGTGGGACACCGGGACGCGGCGCGAGATCGGCGACGGTCTCAAGGGACACACCGGCCCGGTGTCCGAGGTCGCGTTCAGCCCCGACGGCAGGACGCTCGCCACCGCGAGCGCCGACCACAGCGTGCGGCTGTGGGACGTGGGCGCCCAGCGGCAGATCGGCGAGCCCGTCGGCGACCATGTGGGCACCGTGTCCGCGCTCGCCTTCAGCCCCGACGGCACCAAGCTGGCCGCCGCCGAGGCGGAGGGCCGGGTGCGCCTGTGGGAGATCCGCCTGCCCGCCGACCCGCGGGCCGAGGTCTGCGCGGTCGCCGCCCGTTCGCTGACCGAGCCCGAGTGGGAACGCTACGTTCCCGACGAGCCCTACCGGCTCATCTGCCCCTGAACCGCCTCCGCCGTGTCCGTCACGTCACCAGTCGCGGGTCGCGATCAGCTCCTCCATGTCCGCGTCCGCGAACCCGTAGGCCGTCGCCACGAACCAGAAGTCCTCGGCGATCACCTCGCGCGCCACCGTCTCCATCTGGCTGCCGGCCTCCAGGAACTCGACCGCCAGCTCGTTGAACTCGTCCGTCGCCGCCTGCGTGAGCACGTACAGTGCCGCGAGGTCCGACGGCCGCTCGGCCTCGATCCGCTCGCACAGGCGGAGCAAGATGTCCCTGCCCTTGTCGACGAGCCGGCGAGGGTAGTAGGCGTCGTCGTACATGCCCTTGAGGAAAGGGTGGCCGGTGGGGGGCACCTTGATCTCCTTCGCGCCGTGATCCGGTGTGCCGATCCTGCCCGACGCCACCGACAACGGCCAGCATGGAGCGCATGAACGCATAGCCCGGGCGTCCGCGTCCGTCATGGCGGGCGATCAGCTCTTTCGGGGGACCGTGGGGCGGCCGGTGAGCTCGGCTGGACGCCCGTCCCCGGCGCCGACCTGGGCAGCGCCCGGAATGATCGCTAATCTGCCACAATGTCATCCCATTATCGAGCGCCTGGCGCGTTAGCACTCGCGGCGGTCGTCGCACTCACCACGACGTCGATCGCACCGGCGCACGCGGCGCCCACCGCCGCCGCGGATCGGGTCTTACGGGTCTACAACAACAATATCGAGAACCTGGTGAGGAACAACGCCGACGGCACGTGCACCCGGGTCTCGGGCCCGGACCACCTCGCCTCGATGCTGGTCGACGACGACGGCAAGACGGGCACCTCCGGCGTACAGGCTCCCGATCTCCTGATCGTGCAGCAGGTGCGCGGCACCGGGCAGGCCACGGCCTACGCCGACCAGCTCGGGGGCATGTTCGGATATCCGGCGGGCACGTACAAGGCGATCGTGGCCTGGGACAACCCCGAGGAATGGGGCAGCACGCACAAGTGCAGCCAGCAGTCGCTCGGCGACCTGAAGAAGCGGCAGACCAACGCGATCATCTACAACACCCGAACGCTGGGCCTCGCGGCGGGCGACATCTCGAAGTACTGGAGCGCGGGCTGGTTGAAGCCCGGGACCTCGTACGCCGGCGGGGCCGGCTGCACGCTGTACAAGCCGCCGGACAGCGACGACGGCACCACCAACCAGTACAAATGGAAGCGCACGAGCGCCATCGCGGCGAAGTTCACGATCAAGGAAACCGGGACGACGGTCTTCGCCGCGACCATGCACCTCCCGGAGCAGAACGGCGCGAACGCCTGCGCGGGCGCAGGTGACACGGGCATCGCGAACTCCGGCATCCACGTCGGCGCGGACGCCACGAGCCTCATGAACGCGTCGACGATCCGCGTGATCGGGATCGACGCGAATCGTACGAACATCGCCGCCACGACCCTCGGCGGCTTCGGCATGACCGGCTACGGGGCGAAGACGACCTCCGGTTCCAGGAAGATCGACTACCTCTTCGTCAAGGGCACCGTGCGGTCGTCGAGCGTCGACCACACGGTGAGCAGCACGAAGTCGAACCATCTCGCGCTGTACGGCTTCATCGAGTTCTGAAAGCGCCGGGTACGGATCGGTGGCGCGCACCTGCGCGGGCGGCCCGCGCGCGCAGGTGCGCGGACGACGGGACGGCTCACTACAAAGCCACTATAAGATCGCCACAAATCCGGTTCGGGTCCTGTCAAAACGATAGTGAAGGTGATCATCTCCGCCTTAAGATCACTTCCATGCTGATTCGCCGGACATTACGGATGATCACTGCTCTGGCCGCGACCTGCACCGTCGCGATCGCCGGGGGCGTGGGGACGGCCCAGGCCGAGGAAGCCCACGTGTCATCCCAGGGGCAGTTGCTGTTCTACAACCACGCCTACAGCGTGGTGGACCGCGAGACGGCGGACGCCGTCGAGAACTCGGCCTACCTGCGCGAGTTCGCCAACTTCGAGGTCCGGACCACGACCGGTGGCGGCCTGACCTGGAAGGGCCGCTACCTCAAGGGCCGCGAGACCTACATGGAGCTGTTCGGCGAGGGCGACCTGCCCGGCCAGGACGCTCTCTTCGGCTCCGCCGGGCTGGCCGTCTCGACCGAGCGCGCCGGCGACCTGGCCAAGGTGACCGCGCAGCTCAAGGCCCAGGGCGTCTCCGACCCGGCCGAATACCGCCAGACGCGTGACTTCGGCGATGGCGTCCCGATCCCGTGGTTCGACACCATCCGCACCACCTCCGCCCAGTACGAAGCCTTCGACCCGTGGGCGATGGAGTACTTCCCCGAGTACTTCGCCGACCCGCGCAGCCAGACCGAGCCGGAGAGCTACCCCGGTGACGTCAGCCGGGAGCGCTACCTGCCCGACACCTACCAGGACCGCCTGATGCGGGACATCACCTACATCCGCATCGGTGTCACGGCGCGGGACCTGGCCATCACGCTGCCGGTGCTGCGAGCCGGCGGGTTCGAGGTCGAGACCGTCGGGAAGGGCGCCATCGCGACCGGCGGTGGCACCACCATCCAGCTCGACTCCGTCGCGCGTGAGCAGGCGGGCCTGAAGCGGGTCTCCATGTCGCTCAACCGCGCCGTGGAGACCCGGCACGAGGAGCGGATCGGACGTTCGACCCTCGCCGTGGGTCCGGGCGCCCGCGCCGAGTGGACCTTCGACGCCCCGCAGTAGCACTTCCTCCTGGCGCCCGGCCGGCTGACGATCGCTGATCGTCGCCGACCGGGCATCGTCGTTCCGCGGGTCACCCAAGGCTCGCGTTCCGGCGTGCGCTCCACACCGCCAGCCCGGCCACCAGGACGAGAACGCCGGCCAGCCATAGGATGCCCTGGAGCGGCAGGGCGTCGACGATCGCGCCGCCGGCCAGCGCGCCGAGACCGATCGAGAGGTTGAACACCGCCACCCACAGCGCGGAGGCCTCCTCGACCGCCTGCGGCGCGACCTTGATCATCCACGTCTGGAGGCTCGTGGAGACCCCGCCGTACACCAGGCCCCAGACGACGAGCAGCGTCACCCCGCCCGCACCGGTGAGCCCTGCCACGGGGTAGAGCAGCACGGTCGCCCCCAGGGTGACAGCGATGACGAGGACCGTGCGATGGAGCCGTTTCGCCACGACGGCGCCCGCGACGAAGTTCCCCACGATGCCCGCCACGCCGAATCCGAACAGCAACGGCCCGACGAGCTGCTCGTCGATGCCGGACAGGTCCCGCAGCACAGGACCGATGAACGTGTAGGCCGAAAAATGGCCGGTCACGATCAGGAACGTCGCCAGGATGCCGACCCGGACGCCCTGGTTGCGGAACTGACCGACCAGCCGCCGCAGGCCGACGGGCTGAGCGGCCGTCAACGGTGGCAGCACGGCCAGCAACGCGACCAGCACGGCGAGCGCGAGGGCGCTCAGCGCGCCGAACGCGATCCGCCAGCTCGCCAGCCCGCCGATCATCGTGCCGATGGGGACGCCGAACACGTTCGCGGCCCCGACGCCACCGAAGATGATCGCAGTGGCCCGCGGTACGTGCGGGACCGCGACGAGCCGTACGGCCAGACCGCCGGCGATGGCCCAGAACCCGCCGATCGCCACCCCGACCAGCACGCGGGCGGCGATCAGGAGCGGATAGTCCGGGGCCAGGGCGGAGGCCAGGTTGGCGAGCGTCATGAGTCCCATCAAGGCGACGAGCAGGAGCCTGCGATCCAGCCTGCCGACGAGCACCGGCACGACCGGCGCCGCGACGGCGGCGACGATGCTGGGGACGGTGACCATCAACCCGGCCGCGCCCTCGGACACCGACAGTGCCGATCCGACGGGGGTGAGCAGCCCGATGGGGAGCTGTTCGGCCGTCACCAGGAGAAATGTGCCGAAGGCCACGGCGGACACCGCGATCCAGTGATTCCTCGCCGACGGGTCTCGCCCGGTCATCGTGGGGTGCGTTGCCGTCACGTCGTATCTCTCCTCTCATTTGGGAGCGATCGCTCCCATACGACGACACACCCTAATACGGGAGCGATCGCTCCACAAAGTTGGTAGAGTGGCGGGCATGGCACGGCCGAGGGAGTTCGACGAGCAGGACGTGATCGCCAGGGCGACCCGCCTGTTCTGGCGTCGTGGCTACCACGCCACGTCGGTTCGCGACCTGGGCTCCGAGCTCGGGCTCAAGCAGAGCAGCCTGTACCGGACCTTCGACGACAAGCACACGCTGTTCTTGCGGACGCTGGACCACTATCGGGCGACCGAGTCCACCCAAGCCGAAGAGCAGCTCACCGCCCCCGGTCCCAGCCTCGAGATCCTGCGGGAGTGGCTGATCTGGATGATCAGCCACGAGGCCGGGCTCGGCTGCTTCGTGGTCAACACGGCCGCCGAACTCGGCACCACCGACGCCGAGGTCCGGCAGAGGACCGAGGCCGCGTTCGAAGTCACCCGGAAAACCCTGGCGTCACTGCTACGCCGCGGCATCCATGACGGCGACCTGCCCGCCGCATTGGACGTCGACGCCGCGGTGGAGGTGCTGTTCACGACGGTGCTCGGACTGCGAGTACGCGAACGCGCCGGACATGACCCCCAACGGCTCGCCACGGCCATCGACTTCACGATCACAACGCTCGCGACATCCGCAATCTGACTCGCATACCGTCCGCCATCGCCGGAAGCCCACCTGGCAGCGGCACGGCCGCCCTGGGATTCCCGGGCGCCGCGCGGTCGTCCTTGGTGCTGCCGCTCACGCGCCCATGCCGTCCAGGATCGCGCCCGCCCGCCTGCTCGGCGGCCGGCATGTGGGCTCACCCGCGCGTACGCGCGAGCCGGCCGGATCCGCGCCGTCCAGCGGATCTGCCGGGAGCGCCTCACGCTCATCGAGCACCTGCCGGCACACGAGCCGTCCGCCGCGGCCGAGATCGTCGACACCTTCCACTCCGCGGCGCGGGCGGAGCTGTGCGTCGGCGACCTGCCGGCCGCACTCGCCGTTGCCGACCGCGCTCAGCGCGAGGACCCCATCGGCGAACACCCCTACCTGTCCATCCCCAAGACCATCCGACCACTTGCCCTGAGCGGTCGTTTCCCGGAGGTCTTCCAGCAGGCTCTCGCCATGTGGGAGGCCTGGCATCAGGCAGGCAGCCCGCGCAGCGCCTGGATGTCGACCGCGATCTCCGCCGCGGCGCTCGCCCACGGGCTGGCAGGCACCGGCGAGTTCGACCTCTGGCGCTCGCGCGCGCTGGAGATGGCCAGGATGGAGGACGCGGCCTCCTCACCGGTCCTGGCCCCCTTCGCCGCCTTCGTCGATGCAAGAGTCGCCGTCCACACCCGTGCCCACCGTCAGGCCGCCGCACTGGTCGAGCGCGCTTTCGCCCCCTTCGCCGTGCGCTGGTACGAGGCCTACGCGCGCGCCGCCGGAGCCGAGCTGGCGGTCGTGGCCGGCTTGCCCGACGCGGCCGAACGGCTCGCCGCCGCCATGCCGTACGCCGAACAGAACGACTGGGCGGCCGCCTGCTTGGCCCGTACCAGCGGGATCCTGCACGGCGACCGCGACGCGCTGGCGGAGGCGGTCGAACGGTGGACGTCGATCGACGCCCGATTCGAGCGCGCCTGCACGCTGCGTTTGCTCCCCGGCCGCAAACCGTAGGCTCGGGTCAGCACCAGCGCGGCGAGACCCCCCTGAGCAGGGCAGCGGCCTGATCACCCCGCAAACCGGCTGCGGCCGGGCCGGGGGAGCGGTGGTCAGCTCGGGATCGGGCTGCCCTCGCAACCTTTGCCGATGCGGCCCGTCTCGAAGTACCGCACCACGTCGGCGGCGCACTTGGGCACCCGGGTGGTTGACACGTGCACGTCGTCGGCGACCGTGTAGACGGTGCCGCCGATGGCGCGCCGCGTCTGCAGCGTCCAGTCGTAGGCCGACATGAACTCGTACAGGTGCCCCGCCAGCACCAGCGACCCGCTGCCCCGCTTCAACGTGGCCTGCTGCACCGGCAGCGGCCAGCCGGGACACATGGCAGGCACTCCCCAGGCCCGGCCGGTCGCCGGATGGCGCTTCACGAGCTGCTGGTACTGACGCCAGGCGGTGTCGAAACCGGCCCGGCTGCTGTCCTCGTTGCACGCGACGGCCAGGTTCATGGTCATGTTCAGCGTTTCGGGCGCGCCGGGAACGGACGGCCCCATCATCGGCGCGCCGAGCAGCTCCTTGACGGTGGCCGGGGCGGTGGTGCCCGTCGCCGTCCGCAGCTCGGCCAGTGCCTTGCCCGCGCGTACCCACTCGGTCGAGTTGCGCCTGGCCAGGTCGGCGACGGCCGAGCCGTCGACGGGCCGCTGCAGGTCGGTGTAGGTCTTGGGGCTCTTGTCGTACGCGCGGACCAGCTTGGCCACCTCCTCGCGCACCTGCCGAGCGGTGGCACCGAGACCGTAGGTCCCGTCGCGGCGGGCCAGCCAGGCGGCCATACGCCCGAAGTTCCGCTCGGCCGCCTCCGCGGCGCCCTTGGCGTGCTCGTCGATACGGGTCCACGGCGGCGCCACGCTGTCCAGGAAGGCCCGTCCGGTGTGCCCGGGGAACAGGCTGCGGTACACCATGCCCAGATAGGTGCCCCAGGAGAAGCCGAGCAGGTTGAGGCTGCGCTCGCCCAGCGCGGTCCGTACCAGATCCAGGTCCTTGGCCACGTTCTCGGTGGTGAGCTGTCCGAGGAAGGCGGGGTCGGAGCGTCCGCACTTCTCGTTGGAGGCGACCTGGGCGTCGTAGATCTTCCTGGCCGTCTCCTTGGTCAGCGCGCCGGGCTCCTGCGGGCCCTGCGGCGAGAGGGGGCAGGCGACCTTGGTGCTGTACCCGACGCCGCGCGGGTCGAAGCCGATGATGTCGTACCGCTCGTTGAGCCCGGCCATCTCCTCGTTCCTGAGCGCGGTCCGCAGGACCGGGTCCAGGTATCCGCTGTTGCCCGGCCCGCCCGGCAGGACGGCGACGGCGCCGAGCCGGTGGGCCTCGTCCGTGGCGGCCAGCCGGGTCACCGCGATGTCGATCTTCCGCCCGTCGGGGTCACGGTGGTTCAGCGGGACGCTGACCGTCCCGCACTCCAGGCGCTTCATCAAGGAGCGGAAGGCCGCGACCTTGTCCTCCGCCACGCCCAGGCCGCGGATCACCTCATCGGTGTAGGCCGGGCAGGATTTCCACTGCACGGAAGATACGTCGGGGTTCGAGGTGGCGCTCGCCGCGGAAGGATGCGCCACCAACCCCGCCAGCGCCAGGGCCAGCGCCGTCAGTGAAGTTCGGTACGTCATGGGGGCCAGTAATAGAGCAGGAGTTGTTTCCTCACCGTTTCCGTGAGGACGGTCTCCGATCGACGCTCCACTGGATTCGGGAGCCGGGCGTGAGGGTGCAAGCCGCGTTGAGCGCCGGAACGCTTGTGGGCCGCCGGTCCGCCGCCCGAGCATCACTCAAGGGGCAGGGGGCGTCGTGGTATGGGCGCGGTGTGGATGAGAGACGTGGTCGTGTGACCGTACGGGGTGAACAGGTCGAGGATCGGTTCGAGCTCGTCCACCGCCCGCAGGTGCATCGTGAAGTAGAAGCAGTCGTCGCCGGTCATCCGGTAGCACTCGACGATCTGGGGAACCTCCTGGGCGATCTTGGAGATGCGGTGCAGTTCCCGGAGCGCCGGGCGGATGCGAACCATCACGGTGACCGGAAAGCCCAGGGCCCGCGGGTCGACCTCGGCGTGATAGCCGGTGATCACTCCGGTCTCCTCCAGCCGCTGCACCCTGTCGGCCACCGCGGGGGCCGACAGGGCGACCCGGCGGCCCAGCTCGGCGAAGCTCACTCTGGCGTCGACCTGCAGCTCGGCGAGGATACGAAGGTCGAGGGCGTCGATCCCCTTGGATTCGTATGCCCGCTCGGGTCTGATCTTTCGATTCGCCATTCTCCTAAATTACGGGTTCGCCGACGATGGGGCTCATGCCGCCTATCGGCCCTCGCGCCGTCCTGTCCGCGGCGCCTCCATGGACCTACTTCATCGGGAACGTTCGGTCTCCGCGGTGAAGACCGCGCTCTCACAGGAAGGTAAGACGACATGCAATACGTGAAGCTGGGCTCGTCAGGACTGCGGGTCTCCCGGATCTGCCTGGGCATGATGACGTACGGCGATCCGGGTTCTCGGGAGTGGATGCTGCGCGAGGACGCGGCCGAGCCGATCGTGCGGCGCGCGGTCGAGGCCGGTGTGACGTTCTTCGACACCGCCGACATGTACTCCGACGGCGTGAGCGAGGAGATCACCGGGCGGCTGCTCGGCAAGCTCTTCGCCCGCCGCGACGACTACGTTCTCGCGACGAAGGTCTACTTCCCGACGGGGCCGGGCCCGAACGACCGAGGGCTGTCCCGCAAACACGTGCTGTCCGCCATCGACGCCTCGCTGATCAGGCTCGGAACCGACTATGTCGATCTGTACCAGATCCACCGCTGGGACGACGAGACGCCGATCGAGGAGACCATGGAGGCCCTGCACGACGTGGTGCGGGCCGGCAAGGCGCGTTACATCGGCGCCTCCAGCATGTACGCCTGGCAGTTCGCCAAGGCGCAGCACACCGCTCAGGCGGCCGGCTGGACCCGATTCGCGTCGATGCAGAACCACTACAACCTCGTGTACCGGGAGGAGGAGCGAGAGATGCTGCCGCTCTGCCTGGACCAGGGAGTGGGCGCCATCCCGTGGAGCCCGCTGGCACGCGGACTGCTCACCGGGAGCCGCCACCGCGACGGCCGGCGGCGCACGGTCCGATCCGGCAGCGACCCGGTGGCCGACAGCATGTACGAGGACGCGGACTTCGACGTCGTCGACGTGTTGCGCGCCGTCGCCGACGAACGAGGACTGCCTCCGGCGCAGCTCGCGCTCGCATGGCTGCTCGGGAGACCTGGTGTGAGCGCGCCGATCGTCGGGGCGAGCAAGGTGGGTCATCTGGACGACGCGATCGCGGCGGTGGAGGTGTCCCTGAGCGAAGAGGAGGCGGCCCGCCTGGAGGCCCCGTACCGGCCACATCGAATCATCGGGCACTCCTGAAAGCCGGCCACCGCCACTCCGCCCACCTCGAGGGACGCTCTGCCCCCAGCGCGGCAGTGCTGATCTGGCGGGGCCGGCGCGGTCCTCTAGGTCCCTCTCCCGTTCTGCGCTGCCCGGTCCGATTCGGGCAGCTGCCAGGCGGCCGTCCACAGCCGCGTTCCCGAGCGGCGGTCGAGGCGGCGCAGGAACGACAGGACGCCCGCGGTGCCGGTGCTCCAGGTGTAGGCCGCCTTGTCGAGGTCGTTGCCGGGGAAGACGGGCTGCGCCGGCTCGCCGCCGGCCCGTACCAGCATCCGCTCGGCGATGTTCTCGGCGTGGCGCCAGTAGCCGTCATCGCCCGTGACCATCGCCAGGTCGATCAGCGCCTCGCCGATGCCCGCCAGGCCGCAGCACTGAGAGACCACCCAGGCTTGCGGTGCGACGACCAGGCACGCCCGCGCGCCCCGCTCGGCCAGCTCCAGGTAGCGGTCCTCGCCGTACGCGCGGGCCGCGCGGGCCAGCGTGCCGGTGATGCCCGACATGCCCTGGCACCAGGAGGCCCCCATGGCGCGGGCATCCGGGCCGTGCAGCTCGCCGATCAGCGCCTCGGCCTGGACGGCCAGCGCCGCCAGCCGCTCCCGGGCCGCCTCGCCCGCCGCCCGGTCGCCGGTGGCCTCGTGGTAGGAGAGCAGGAAGTCCACGCAGCCCGCGTCGCCGTGGGCGTACGCCGTGTCGACCGACACGCCGGAGCCGGGCTGGGCGGGTGCCACGGCGTCCTGCGACCGCGTGACCTCACCGGCGATCAGCAGCCGGGCGCACTCGGCGGCGATCCGCAGGTGCCGGGCATCGCCGGGGTCGATGGCGGCCAGGGCCAGATGGCCCGAGCCGATGCCTGCCACGCCGTGTGCCTGGTCGGCCCGCTGCGGGCCGTCGATGGTGACGGGGGCCGGCGCCGCCAGATCCGGCGCGGCGCTCAGACGGGCCGCGGTCAGGAACAGCGCGGTTCCGGTACGGCCGAAGTACAGCGAGGGCGGGAGCTTGGCGGGCGGCATCACGCGGGCCGTCCACCGGGCCAGGTCAGCGGCCACGGCCTTGGACTCCGGGTGGTGCAGCAGTTCCATGCCGACTCCGGCACTGCCGCCGTAGACGTTGGTGACCGGCGGGCTCTCCCGGCGGGCGTCCTCGGGCGCGGCCATCAACTGCTCGGCGAAGGCCGCGCACTCGCGCACGGTGTGGTCGAGCGCCTTGGACAGCAGTTCCCCGGTGAGCCTGGGCGGGGAGGGCAGCTTCCACCGTCCCGCCTGCGGCTGTTCGGTGGCGGGCTGCCCGTCGCCGAAGCCGGTCACGGCCGGTACGGGGCGCGGCCGGTTCGCCGGAGCCGGTCCGTGGGCGGATCTGAGCTCGGCGGCGGCGGCGGTGCGGTCGGCGGGGTCGAGGCTCAGCAGGCCGGGCAGCAGGCCGAGGACGCCCGTCGTGACGTCCGGGAACATCCCCGCCAGGCACATGAGCGTGCGCTCGACGTTGCGGACCGGGTCCGGGCCGATCATGATCGGGTTCATCCCGGTGGCGGCGAAGAACAGGGTGGCGCCCAGCGAGAAGTAGTCGTCGGCGGGCACGGAGGCACGGTCGGTGTGCTGGTCGGGAACGCTGTAGCCGCGGCTCCAGCCGGGCAGCTGCAGCCCGTCGTACCTGCTGTTGCCGAAGTCGATCAGGGTGCAGCGGCCGTCCTCGCCGAGCACGACGTTCTTGGGCGACAGGTCGCGGATGACGACGCCGTGCGCGTGCACCGCGTCGATCACCTCCAGCAGCCGGACGGCGAGTGTGCCGAGGTCGCGCTCGCCGGTGGCGGGCTCCTCGGTGAACAGGCCGTTCTCCGCGACGAATCGGTTGAGGTCGCGGCTGCCCGCGTCGGTCATGACGAGGAACTCGTCCTCGCCGTGCCGGAAGTGGTCGATCGGCTCCGGTACGCCTGCCACGCCCGTGAGCGCCTGCAGGACGCGCAGCTCGTTGCGGAGGTACATCCGCAGGTCCCAGCCCTCGACGTTCTCCCCGACGTACGCGCGGGCCTCCTTGACCACGACCCGCCGCCCGGCGGCGTCGGTGGCGCGGTAGACGTTTCCGCGCGGGCCACGCACGACGCCGGACGTCACGCGGTACCGGCCGCCGATGAGCCGCCCGCCCCCGTCGGCGGCCTGCCCGGTTGTCTGCCCGGCTGTCTGCGCGGGCGGCAGCGTGCCCAGCGACGGCCGTTCGTCAGGCTCCGACGGGCCGGCCCCGGCAGGCTCCGTGGGACGGAACGGGTCGGTGGCCCAGGGCGGGCAGGTGAACTCGGGACCGGCCGCGCCCGGCAGTTGCTCGCCGTCCGGCCCGATCACGATCAGCTCGAAGTCGCCGTTCTCGTCCACGCGGTACTGCGGGGCGAACGGGGCATACCTGTAGTACACCGGAGCATCGGGGCGGACCCGCCGATCGCTGACGATGCGCGGGGCCGACAGTCCGGACAGGGCGTCGGCGAGGGCGTGGCCCAGTTCGACCACCGCGTCCTGCTCCGGGTAGACCGTCATGGCCTTGCCCACGGCGCCCGGGTCGACGTCGCCGGAGTTGAGCTCCATGAGCCTGTGGGTGGAGCGGGCGACCTTGAAGGCGCAGCCGGTGCCGGCCAGGATCGGCAACGCGCGGTCAAGGGTGTCGTTGAGGGTGCCGGGACGTGCGGAAATGTGGATTTTCCAGCCCTGCAATGGAATGTCGTGGTGAGGGTCGTGAACGCTGATCCACGTGTCGTCCTCGTATATTTCCCTACCATTCGACTCTGCAAATTGGGTAAGGCGGTCGAGCACATTAAAGTCCACGGTCATCCCTCGATAACGGAGCGCATCGGCCTGATATGAGAAAAAGGCCATCAGAGCACCGCCGACGGCCTTTCCCCAGCACCTCTCGTCACCACGCTCGACCGCGTGGGATCAGGTGCTTCACACGATGGACGGGCAGCACGGGAAGCTGCTGCAGACCGTACGCTTGCAGGTGTTGACGCAGGCCTGGGGGCCGTGGAGCAGCTTGTTCAGCTCGCCTTCGAAGTCGACGGCGAGATCTTCGTACTCCAGGACTCCGGCGTCGCGGGGCTCCAGGGCGAGGACCGACATAAGGGCTCCTTCCTTGGCCACCTATGGGCGGCCGACGTAGGGATCCGAGCGTCGGGATGACACCGGTAGGCACCATTCCCGCGCTCCGCCCGCGACCGGGAACCGGCTAGATGTTCCCGCGTCGCAAGCAAACGGACGCATTATGTGCATATATCCGGAAGCATGTCCAGAGGTAGCCGTAACGGCCAAAAATGTGTTTACATGCGCCTTTACAGTGGGAGTTCGATCTTCTAGATTGACGTGCGTGATGGGGGGATCTCTGGCGCGCCTGTCTCCGAACGGCGCCCTCGCGTGAGGCTCTGGCGACGCCGACGCAGGACGAGCGTCCCGGACGACCGTTCGGGGCTCGTGGCCCAGTACTGGGAGAGCCACGACGAGCACCTGCTGACCGCCACCCTCGGCACGATCGCCCGCAGGCTGCCGTCCTTGGTGGCCGCCGCGCTGCGGATGGCGTGGGAGGCCAGTCCCCGTGACACGGTCGTGGCCCTGGCGGGCAACCTCGCGGCCGGCGTCTTCACGGTCTTCGGCCTGGTGGCCACCTCCGACGTGCTGGCCTCGCTGCTGGCCGCCGGTCCCACACCCGATCGGGTATGGACCGCGCTGCCCTCGCTGCTGCTCGTGGCCGCCGCCACCGGGTTGCGCGGAGCGCTGCTGGCCGGTGCCGGATGGGCGCAGGCCCGGCTCAAGCCGCTGGTCGAACGGCTGGCCGAGACCCGCCTGTTCGAGCTGACCACCCGGGTGGAGCTGGCCGCGTTCGACGACCACGACTTCCACAACGCGATGCGCCGGGCCCGCGACAGCGGCGTGCCCGACACCGCCACCGTGGTGGAGACGACGATCGCCGCGGTCACCGGCGCGGTGGGCGTGCTGGCCTCGGCCGTGGCGCTCGGCCTGCTGCACCCGGTCCTCATGCCGTTGCTGCTGGTCGCCGCCGTGCCGGCGGGATGGGCCGCGGTACGCATGGCGCGGCTGGGCTACCAGGCGTTCTACCGGCTGTCCGCCGCGCGGCGGCGCAAGTTCATGCTGTCGGACCTGATGGCCGAACGGCAGCCCGCCGCCGAAGTGCGGGCGTTCACGCTCCGGGACTTCCTGCTCGGCCAGTACGCCAAGGTCGCCGACCTGGAACAGGACGTTCAACTCGACGTGGCAAGGCGGCGGGCCGCGACCAAGGCGGGCGGCGACCTGCTGACCGGCCTGGCCACAGCCGGCGTGTACGTGGTGCTCGGCGTGCTGCTGGCCGTCGGCGTGATCCCGCTGTCGGTGGCCGGCGCGGCCGTGCTGGCGATCAGGACCGGGCAGGTGTCGCTCACCGCCCTGATCCAGACCATGAACCGGCTCTACGAGGCGGGCCTCTACTTCGGCGACTACCTGGCCTTCCGCGAGCTCGCCCGGGAGCGCGTCCCCCCGCGGCCGGCAACCCCTGCCGAGCCGGCGCCGTTCAGCCTGCTGACGGCCGAGAATGTCACGTTCACCTACCCCGGAGCCGACCGGCCCGCACTGTCGGGCGTCAGCGTGACGGTCGGCCAGGGCGAGGTCATCGCCCTGGTCGGCGAGAACGGCTCGGGCAAGACGACCTTGGCCAAGCTGCTGGCCGGGCTGTACCGGCCGCAGGAGGGCACGATCCGCTGGGACGGCGTGGATCTCGACGCGTTCGACGGTGACGCGTTGCGGCGGCGGATCTCCGTGATCGCCCAGGATCACACGCGCTGGCCGCTCACCGTCCGCGAGAACATCGTCATGGGGCACCCCCTGGAGGAGGACCGGCTTGCCGCCGCCTCCGCCGCGGCGGGTGCCGACGAGGTGGTGGCACGGCTGTCCGACGGCTATGACGCGCTGCTCGACCGCCGCTTCCGGGGCGGCCACGACCTGTCGGGCGGCCAGTGGCAGCGCATCGCCGTGGCGCGCGGTTTCTACCGCGACGATGCCGCGCTGGTCATCTTCGACGAGCCGACCTCGGCCCTGGACGCCCGTGCCGAGCACGCCCTGTTCGAGCGGATCCGCGGCCACGCCGCCGGCCGCACCGTCGTGCTCATCACCCACCGGCTGGCCAGCGTCCGCTACGCCGACCGCATCTACGTGCTGGACGGCGGCGCGATCGCCGAGCAGGGCACGCACGCCGAGCTGATGGAACGCGCCGGCCAGTACGCCGGCATGTACGAGCTGCAGGCCTCGGCCTACCACCAGACGGTGCCATGATCGTCGCCGAGTCGGCGTATCTCGCTGTGACCGCGGTGCTGCTGGTCGCGGCGCTGGTCAAGCTGCGGGACGTGCCCGGCTTCGCCCGGTCGGTGGCCGGCTACCAGGTGCTGCCGGGCAGCCTGGCCGGGCCGGCCGCGGTGGGCGTGCTCGTGGCCGAGCTGGCCGCCGGCGGGCTGCTGCTCGCTCCAGGCGGCCGTCGGTGGGGCGCCGTGGTGGCGGCGGCCCTGTTCGCCGCGTTCCTGGCGGCCATGGCCTCCGTGACGCGGCGCCGGATGGCCGTGGACTGCGGGTGCTTCGGCGGCCGTGACCTCGTCGGGGCCGGCACGCTGCTCCGTACCGGCCTGCTGCTGGTCCTCGCGATGACGGCGGCTCTGACCGAGCCGGTCGCGTTCGCGCCCGTCCAGCTTCCGGTTGCGGCGGTCCTGCTCGGGCTGGCCTTCCTGCCCGCGCGGCTGCTCCGTGCGGAGAGAACCTCGTACGGGCCGCGTCCCGGCAGGCGCTTCGCGCTCAACGGCAGGCCGGAGCCGGCCGGCGAGCGGACGATGTACGCGTTGGTCTCGCCGGCGTGCGGGTTGTGCAAGGCGATGCTGCCGGAGTTCGTCGCGACAGCCGACCGCCTGGAGGTCGCGCTGGTCAGCGCGGTGGAGGGATACGGTGGCGCCGGGCTGCCCGTGATCGTGGACCCGGAGGTCTTCGACCGCAACGACATCCCGTGGCCGCCGTACGTGGTGGTGACCGACCGCACCGGCACCGTCCTGTCGGCGGGCGGCGCGGCCGATCCGGCACAACTGGAGCAGGTACTGTCTCGCGCCGAAGCGGTCGCTCCCCGAGACGGGCGATGACACGCGGGACGCCTGTCGATCTCGCGGCGCCCCGGGTATCGTGATCGCCCGCCGGCCTCAGGCTTTGAGGGCTCGGTCGATGAGATTTCGCATCCGGTGTTCCTCCTCCGAATCGTCGCGGGGCTCGGGCTTGAGCCGGAGCTTGTCCTTGAGTATTTGCGCGAAGGGCTTCATCGACCAGCTGGGGAGGACCTCCGCCGCGCGACGCAGCGCCGCCAGGGCGACCGTCGCGTCGGGCTCTTCCATGCCCGGGATCGTGAAATCCGCTATCGCCTGCCCACACAGGACCCTGAGGGCGTCGGGATCGAGGGATTTCACGCCTGTCAAATTCGTCAGCGCGATCAGCTCGCCGGCGAGATAGCGCCGGGTCTCGATCGAGACGCCGGTCGTCGTCGTCGCGAAGAACGCGATGAGCATCGGCAGCACGTCCGGCTTGTACCGCACGTTCTGGCACGCGAACGCGCAGTACGAGGCCATGATGCTGTCCCGGTACCGCGCGATGTCGGCATCGTCCTCGTTTTTGACGCCGCCCAGCGCTTTCCAGTGGTCCTTCACGCCTTTCAGGGTCAGGGTGGCCTCCGTCGTCGGCTTCTTCTGGCCAGGGGGCATGCCGGTCGCCAGGTGGCCGAGCGCGTAGAAGTACTCGACCATCGCCTGCTTCGACTCGTGGCCGGTGTTGATGCGCGTGTACCAGTCCTCTTGTTGACCTTCTGTCGGTTTTCCCCACGGCCCCGGGATCAGGTCGACGAACGACGTCCGCAGGAACGAGAAGCTGCCGCGCCAGTCGACCAGGGCGAGTTTCTGGAACAGCGCGGCGATCTCGCCCTCGGGCTTCGAGCGCAGGAGCAGGGGGATGCCGTCCACGTACGGAGACCCCAGGTCCGTATGCGTGACCGGCCAGCAGAACCTGTTCACGAACTCGGCGTTACCGGAGGCGCTGCGCATCAGCGCCTGCTCGTCCTGGTTGCCGTGCTTGAGCATGTGTATCACGAGCTGTCCCTCGTCATGCCGGGCGAGATCGAGGTCGAGCTCCTGCAGCCGCGCCTCAGCCTGCGTGCGCTGGGATGCGTAGCCGTCCTGCTTCGACAACACCGTGAGGTCGCCGGCGGCGACCTTGCCGGTGCCGAAGGAGGCGTACTTCTGGAAGCTCTTGCACAGGAACACCTCGAGGCTGCCGTCGGCGATGGCGTCCTTCAGGCCGTTGAGCACCTCGTCGAGCCGGGTCCGGCCGGTGGACGGGTCGAGCCCGTCCTCGACGGTGGTGTCGAGTATCAGCGCGAACGGCGGGTCATCCCGCTTGCGTGTCTTCAGGCTCTTGAGCACGCCGTCCACGAGGGTCTTCGCCGGTGACGACTCGAAGGGCGTGCTCGGGTTCAGCGCCGCGACCATGACATCCTCGCGCGGCTTCGCTATCTCCCCCTTCTTGAGGTTGCCGAGCAGCATCCCGGTCTCGAAGTAGTCGATGCCCTCGGTGGGCCGCGAGACCTGGTCGGTGCGCCGCGACGACAGCGCGATGTACAGCGCCGTCCCGAGCGCGTCCATGCCGCTGGTCATGAGGTGGCTGCTGAGCTCGATCTCCCTGCCGACGTACGGCGCGATGCTCGGCGCCCGCTTCAGCAGGACGTCCTGCATCGTCTTCCAATAGTCGACACGTCCGTAGTTCTTGGCAGCGGCGAGCACGACGGCGATCTCGTCCATCATGAGGTCGACCGCGCGCAACGCCGTCGACGGGTTCGGCTCCTCGACGACGATGTCGAGGAGCCGGCCCAGCGAGCGCAGGGCGTCGGCGGTCAGCGCGTCGCGGCGGTCCGGGCCGAGCTTGTCGGTGAGGCCGAGCAGGAGGTGCTCGACCATGGCGCACACCGGCGCCAGCTCGCCCTTGCCGCGCGCGGTGTCCTGCAGACGGGAGAACGCGCTGGAAGTGATGAGCTGCGCGAGGTCGGCGTGCGCGTCGACGGTGAAGTTCGGCGGAAGCGACTTCTTGCCCGCGTCCATGAGCTCGTAGAGCTGGTACGCCGACGGCGTCGCGCCGATCCCCTCCAGGATCTCCTTCCACTTCAAGGAGGGGTCGCTGGCGCCCCTCAGCACGCTGATGCCCGTATCCCCCTTGAGCGGCCGGATCTCGAGCTTGGCCAGCACCTTCGGGTCCAGCACCATCTCGAGCTTGCGCAGCACGCGTGGGCTGTTGACCAGGATGTCGCCCTCTTGCAGCTTGTGGTCCGCCTGCAGCTTCTCCGCGAAGTCGTCCAGGGCTTCGCCGAAGGACGTGCGCCAGTAGCTGGACTCGACGTCGTGCTGGGTCGTCAGGTTACTCTGGCCGGTGCGCTTGCTGCCCGCCGTACGGAAGCCCACCTGCTTGACGATGTGCTCCTGCGCGGGGGCCGCCACCTTCCTGAGCGCCGTGCGGCGCAGCTCCGAGTATGGCTCCCCGCCGCTGCTGATCAAGGTGATGTCAGCCAACGCCTTTTTGAGGTAGGCGATCGACGAGGCGTCCTCCTCGTCGTCGGTCCGCTTCGCGAGCTCGACCAGGTCGACGGTGCCCGTGGCGAGGTCGAGCGCCTCGAACGATTCGTTGCGGCCCGGGGCGCGATCGCCCTCAGGCTGCTTCTGCGGCGTCTTGAGACGGACCCCGGCGGTCGCCTTCAGGAAGTCGAGGGCGAGGTTGCCTCGGAGTTGCGTCACGATGAGCCGCGACATCGTGCTGCGCTCATACGCCGAGCGCTGGGCCAGCATCTCGGCCATGCGCTGCGCGGAGAACGTTGTGTCCTGCAGCGCCTTCGCCACCACCTTGGCGGTGGCCGGGTCGGGCTTCTCGGTGAACTTCTGCCAGCCCGGCGGCGTCGATGTGGAGATCGGTGCGGAGGGGACGGACACGTCACGCTTCGTGATAGGTAAGTCGGACATGTCGGATATGCCAGGCGTGATCTTTTCTGGTCCGCCGATCGTACGCCTGCGCTGACGCTTGTTCTTGGTCGCGCTGATGGTCGGTTTCTTTTTCATGACCCCCCAGCCATTCTGCTCAAGGCTCCCCCGGCCTGATGACCGATCGATCGTCCACCTTCTGGCCGAGCGTGCAAAGGTTCCCTGTCCGCCACATTCGTGGCGCGCTGCTCTGAGTTGCGGCTCCCTGATGCTCAGAGCGCCAACGACACCGGCTCATGAAGGGCCCGGTCGACGATCGCGCGCAGCTTCATCGCGTCCGGTGACTTGTCGGCGTTCGCGAGCTTGGCTTTGAGCTTGCCGGCGATGGCCTTGAACTCCCAGGCCGGGAGCACCGCGGCCGCGCGAACCAGCGACGGGAGGAGACGCGCGTCGAGGATCGTTCCCGGCATCACCGCCATCGAGAGCAGTTCGCCGGCGAGATAGCGCTGGGTCTCGATCGTGACGTCTGGCGCCGGGCTCGCGAAGAAGTCTCCGAGCAGCGGCAGCGCACTGGTCTTGGGCCGCAGGTTCTGGGCCGCGAACGCGCAGTACGAGGCCCTGATGCTGTTCCGGTACTGCGCGGTGTCGGTACCGTCCGGAGCGAGGGCCAGCGCCTCCAGGTGCTTGCGCACCATCGCGATGTTCAGCCGGTCGAGGTCGACCTTGCCGTCTGACCTCTTCTCGCCAGGGAGCGTGTCGCTCTCCAGATGGCCGAACGCGTAGAAGTTCTCGACCATGGCCTGCTTAGACTCGTGGCCGGTGTTGATGCGCACGTACCACTTCTCCTCAGGCTTGTCCGCACCGTACGGCCCGGGGATGCCGCCGACGTACGACGTCCGCAGGAACGAGAAGCTGTCGCGCTGATCGATCGTGACGAGCTTCTTGAACAGGTCGTCGGCCTTGGCCGGCGCGCGCAGGAGCAGGGGGATGCCGTCCACGTACGTGGACCCCTGCGCGCGGTCCTGCCCGTTGATCGGCCAGCAGAACTCGTCCACGAACTTGGCGTTGTCGGCGGCGGTGCGGATCAGCTCCAGCTCGTCTCGATGTCCGTGCTTGAACATGTGCACCACGAGCTGCGTCTCGTCGCTGCGGGCGAGATCGAGGGCGCGGTCCTGCAGCAGCGTCTCGGCCCGCGCGGACGCGGAGTTGAGGTTGCCCTTCTTCGACAGCATCGTGAGATCGCCGGCGGCGACCTTGCCGGTGCCGAACGAGGCGTACTTCTGGAAGCTCTTGCACAGGAAGACCTCGAGGCTGCCGTCGGCGATGGCGTCCTTCAGGCCGCCGAGCACGACGTCGAGCTGGGTCTTGCCGCCGGGCGACTTGGGCGCGACCTCGATGGTGCTGTCGAGTATCAGCGCGAACGGCGGGTCACCCTTCTTGCGCGCCTTCAGAGCATCGCGCACGTCGGCCACGAGTTTGTCCGCTGATGGCGCGTCGAAGGGCGTGCTCGGATTCAGCGCCGCGACCAGGACGTCGTTGCGCGGGCGCACCGCCTCGCCCTTCTTGAGCTTGTTGAGCAGCAGCCCGGTCTCGAAGTAGTCGATGCCTTCGGTGGGACGCGTGACCTGATCGTGGTCCCGCGACGACAGCGCGATCGACAGCGCCGTCCCGAGCGCGTCCATGCCGCTCGTCATGAGGTGGCTGTTGAGCTGGACCTCCTGCCTGTCCACCAGCGGTGCGATGCCCGGCGCCCGCTCCAGCAGGACCTGGCGCATCGTGTCCTGATAGTCGACCCGCGTGTAGTTCTTGGCCACGGCGACCACGATGCCGATCTCGTCCATCATGAGGTCGACCGCGCGCATCGCCACCGACGGGTTCCGCTCGTTCTGCACGACGATGCCGAGGAGCCGGCTCAGCGAGTTCAGGGCGTTGGCGGTCAGCCCGTCGTAGCGAGAGGGGCCGAGCTCGTCGGTGAGGCCCAGCACGAGGTGCTCGATCATGGCGCACACCGGCGCCAGCTCGCTCTTGCCGCGCGCGATCTCCTGCAGGCGGGAGAACGGGCCGGAGGTGATGAGCTCCGCGAGGTCGGCCCGCGTGTCGACCTTGAAGTCGGTCGGGGGCGACTCCTTGCCCGCGTCCATGAGCTCGTAGAGCTGGTACGCCGACGGCGTCGCGCCGAGCTCCTGCAGGATGCTGTTCCAGTCGATGGTGTACTTGCCGGTGCCGCTCAGCACGCTGATGCCCGACGTCCCGGCGAGCGGCTCGATCTTGAGCCCGGCCACCACGTCGGGGCCCACCATCATCTCGAGCTTGCGCAGCACGCGCGGGCTGTTGACCAGGAGGTCGCCCGGACGCAGCTTTCCCTTCTCCTGCAGATCCTTCAGCAGGCCCTGCAGGTTGTCGCGGAAGTTCGTGCGCCAGTAGGAGGCCGCCAGCTGGTTCTGGGGCGACAGGCCGCTCTTGTCGGTGCGCTGGGTCTTGGCCGCGCGGAAGCCGATCTGCTCGACGAGGTGCGCCTGTGTCGTGTCCGTCAGATCGAGCTTTTGCTTGATCTCGGTGCGGCGCTTGTCCGAGTAGCCCGTCGTGCCGCCGAGGGAGTTGACGAGCTTCAACGCCTCCGTGAGGTTGCCCATGGCCGAGATGTCGCGCACCTCGTCGATACGCTGCTCGAACCCGGCCAGGTCGGCGGTGATCTTGTCCGACGCGAGGTCGAGCGCCTCGATCTGCTGCCGGTCGCGGCCGTGCGAGGTCTTGACGGGCGGTTCCCCGAGCGTCTTCGGCGGCAGGAGGTCGAGGCCGTGGAGCAGGTTCTCGTGCTGCGGCGCCGGCTGCTCCTCGGGCGGCTGCGGCGTTTTCGGCGTCTCCATCGCCGAGCGGGTGAGACGTACGGCGGCGGTCGCCTTCAGGAAGCCGCGGAGGACTTCGCCGCCGAGCCGGGAGGCGATGAGCCGGGACATGGCGCTGCGCTCGAGCGCCGGGCGATCGGCCAGCGTCTCGGCGATGGACTGCACGGACGCGAGCGCGAGGCGCGGGCTCATCTTCTCCAGGGCCTTCGCCACCGCTTTGGCGGTGGCGTCGTCGGGTTTCGCGGCGAACGCCTGCCAGTCCTTCTGCAGCGGCCCGGACGTGACGGAAACGTCATGCTTGGTCAAGGTGAACATGGAAGTATCCGTGCCGCCGGCCCGGAAGCGCTTCTTCGCGGCGGTCGTGCGCTTGCTGCTGCGTGCGCCTTGACGTTGATTCCGCATGATCGTGATCCCCCACCCGTCCTCTGGAGACTGCCCCCGTCCGAGGAACGATGGTCCACCGCTGAGCCGGGTGAGCACAGGTGGCTTTGCCGCCATATTCGTGGCGCGGTTTCTGCGCTTGTATCTGTGAGGGCGCGGACCGCTCTGTGGAGTCGGTCCGGACTACACAGGCTTCTCTGAGGGGGGACGCATGGCGGGCAACGAGCCGATCCCGAGCTACGAGGAACTGTTCGACGACACGAATCTCGATCACCGGCAGGAGGACGAGGCCAGGACGGTCTACTCGCCCGGGGCCTATCTCGCGGATCTCCTGGGGCTGCTCGAGACCGTTCTGGAGCAGCCGGCGCTGCTCGGCGACGACCGGCGCGCCGACCTGAAGAAGGTCCTGCTGGACGGGGAGAACACCTTCGGCGAGGCTCCCTACCTGGACATCGTCATCGAGCTGCTGGAGAGGCTCGCCGGGGACCAGCCGTACGAGCGGATGCGGCAGCGGCTGAAGTACCCGTTCGGGATGCCGTTCTCGCTGGACGAGGAGCGCTTCAAGACCTACCTCCGGCACCTCAGGACCGGACCGGACGAGCTCTACCGGATCTTCGCTCCGGTGGCCGACGCCGACACGGTGGCCCGGCTGTTCCTGGGATTGTCCGCGGAGGCCGTCACGCATCTGACGTCGCCTGCGGACGAGGCGGGGATCAAGGCGTTCTACGGGCTCGCACCACAGGATGCGCTGACCTCGCTCGCGGATGTGGAACGATTCAAGCAGGTGACGGGCCTGTCGGCGCTGCAGTTGCGGGAGCTGCTCGGCGAGCCGGACGACCTCGTGCGCCCGCCCAAGGACTCGTACGTCAACCAGGGCAGCCAGCCGGTCACCATGTCGCCGGACGGCACGCGGCTGGAGGGGGCCACCTCCGGCTGGTACGACCGGATCAGCCGGATCGTCCGGCTGACCAGGTGGACCGGCCTCGGCCTCAGCGACCTCGATCGCGTCCTGACCACGTGCTGCGGGAGCACGCTCGACGCGGCCGCGCTGCGGATCACCGCGCTCGCCGTGCACCTGCGGCAGGGCTACGACCTCACCGTCGACGCGGTGTGCGGGCTGGTGGCGGAGGTCGAGCCGGTGCCCGAGGAACTGCCCGCGATGTCGGGCGACATCCTCGGCCCGCACAACAAGGAGTACCGCCGCAAGCTGGCCATCGGGATCGGGACCTCCGAGAGCGACATCATGGAGACCGTGCGGCGCTACCGCGACCGCTACAGCGCCCTGGAGCCGAGCCCCTTCGACCGTGGCCCGATCGGGTCGTCGCAGATCGCGCTGCTGCGGCGGACCGGCAGGCTGACCTCGGCGCTCGGCATGTCCGCCGGGGAGCTGTTCGACCTGCTGGGGGTGCTGGAGAGCGACCCGTCGCTGTGGCGGTATTCCACGTTCTCCCTCCTGGGCGGGGTCGAGCCGGAGACGCAGGACTGCTACCGCATCCTGGAGGGCGGCGACCCCGCCTCCGGCCTGTGGCTGGCCCAGACGCTGCTCGCGGTCGCCCGGTGGATGCAGGACGGCGGCTTCGGCGCGCAGGAACTGGCCGAGATCCTGGGGAGCAGGTCCGGCGGGTCCAGTGGGTCCGGCGCGTCCGGCGGGGATGACCGGCTCGCGGTGCTGGAGGGCCTCGACCAGCGGTTCCAGGCGGTGGCCATGGAGCCGGCCATGTTCGAGGGCGAGCGCTTCGGGCCGCGGGCCGCGCAGGCCGTACACGACGTGCTGGCGACCCACACCGGCGCGGTGGTGTCGGGACGCGACGCCCGGCTGCTGCGCCTCGACCCGGACACGGTGGCCGTGGCCGCGTACGAGGCGGTCACCTCCCTCGGCATGATCGTCGACGACGACCTCATCGGGCTGGGGCTCGGTGAGCGGCTGGCCGGCAAGATCCGCGCGCAGCTCGTCTTCAGCGGACGGCTGCGCGCCGACGGCACGCTCGTCACCGAGGGCATGCCCGAGACCGACTACGCCCTGAACCTGGAGCGGGACTTCGCGTCGTTCAAGGAGGCGCTGTTCAAGCTGATCAACAGCGTCGGCAACGGCACCTCGTCCTTCTACCCGTCCGATCTGGCCACGGTCGGCAACCTGTCCCAGGGCCAGCTCGACGAGCTGTACGACAACCTGATCTTCCACGGGTACGTCGACGAGGAGGGCGCCGTCCAGGATCCGGCGTTCTTCGCCGACGAGGAGAACGTCGAGGCGTTCCGCGTCAACGCCGGCCTGTCCGACGTCGCCCCCGAGGTGCTCACCCTGCTGCGCCGGCGCATCGACGCCTTCCGCGCCGAGCCGCTCGTCCTCGACCCCGGGCTTCTCACGGGGCTGCGGCTCAGCGAGGCGCGGCTGGCCCGGCTGATGGACGGGCTGCGCTTCAACGGCTACATCGACGAGAACGGCCGCTATCTGAACAAGCAGGCGCTGGCCGCGCTCCAGCCCGCCGACTTCGCGCTGCCGCCCGAATTCCACCCGCACCGCAACGCCGTGCTCGACGCCGCGAAACGGCAGATCGGCGAGCTGGAGGCCGAGCTCTACACCTTCACCCCCGAGGACTTCACCGAGGTCGCGGACCTGGCGATGGCGCAGCGGGCGATGGCCGCGATGGAGGGCACCTATCTGAGCGACGGCTGGCCGGTCGCCGAGGTGGAGACGCTCGGCGACGGGTTCACCGCGGCCGAGACCGGCATCGTGGCCCGGCGGGTCGCCGAGTGCGCGCAGGACGAGCGGCCGTACCGGATCCACCTGGAGGCGCTGGGCGAGCTCGGTTTCGACGACGAGCAGCAGGGCCTGGTCGTCGAGAAGCTGATCGCGCAGGGACACCTCACCGACGGCCTGTCCGTGCCGCGCGAGGCGGTCCCCTTCTTCGCCAACCCGGCGAACGTCGTCAGCTTCGTCCTGCAGGGGCTGGAGGACTTCGAGCGGGACGTGTTCTTCCTGCTGCACGCGGTCGCCGTGGCGCTCGCCGAGGCGGTCGAGGAGGTGACCGCCACGCTGGAGAACCGCGCCGGGCAGCAGCAGGAGGCGCTGACCTCCGCGCTGGCCGACGCGTTCGGCGTGCCCCAGGAGAGCGCCGCGGCGATCTGCGCGGGCGTCGCCGGCGGGCTGCCCGAGGCGATGGAGATCCTCATCCCGCCGGTCATCGCCGTCCCCCGGCGGCTGTCGGATCCGCACTTCCAGGCCGCCTACGAGCGCATCCGCCGCTTCGCGCTGCTGGCCGGCAAGCTCGGCATGGACGAGACCGAGGTCGCCGTCGCCTTCCACGACCAGGACCTGACCGGCAAATACCCCGAGCCCCTGGCCCTGCCGCCGGGCGTCGACGTCGTGGACGCGGTGCTGCGCAGCTCCGACGGCCATATCTACGTCTTCGCCGGCGACGTCTACTGGGCCTACTCCGCCGACACGTACGCCCTGCTCGACCCCAGGTCCAAGGCGCTGACCGAGCTGTCGCCCCGGTTCACCGGGCTGACCCGGGTCGACGCCGCCTTCGCCTTCCCCGGCGGCGCCGAGTGGATCGTCGGCCGCGCCGTCGAGCGCGACGAGGGTGACGAGGTCCCCGAACGGGAGGTCTCGCGCCTGTTCGTCAAGGAGCCGGGCAGCATCCGCTGGGCCCCGCGTGACCAGCTGTGGGGCAAGGTCAGGAACAACTTCGAGGCCCCGCGCCGGATCGACAGCGCGTACGTGGACGAGAACGGCATAACCTACCTGTTCTGCGCCGACCAGTACATCCGATACTCGAGCCCCGATTTCACGACAGTCGACGAGGGCTACCCGCGCGGCGTCGCCGAATGGTGGCAGGCGGAGGGCCACGACACGCCGCTGCCCGAGGCGTTCACCGGGGCGCTCGACGCGGCCTTCCAGGACGTGGACGGGCATGTCCACCTGTTCGCGGGCGGCCGCTACTTCGAGATCGGCGGGCAGGAGCAGCCGATCTCCGCCCGGTGGGGCCGCATCCGCAACGCCTTCGACGGCGCGCAGAGCCTCGACTGCGCGTTCACCGGCCCCGACGGCAGGACGTACCTGTTCCGCGGCAACCAGGTGGTCCGTTACACCGACAGCGTGGAGAACGACGGCGTGCGGGTGGACGACGGCTATCCGCGGCGGATCGAGACCGAGTTCACCCGGCTGCCCGGTGAGTTCCACACTGACGTCGAGGCGGCCTTCACCGAGCCCGTCTCGGGGATGGTGCACCTGTTCAAGGACGGCAGGACGGTCTCCTTCGCCGCCTCCGGCGGCGGCGTGCCGCAGCCGACGGCCGAGCGCTGGGGCAGGGTCGCCGACGTGCTGGCCGGCGGCGCGGTGGACGCCGGGCTCGTGGGCATGGACGGCAAGACCTACCTGTTCAGCGGCGAGAGGTACATCCGCTACTCCGGCGCCGACTACGCCGTCGTCGATCTCGGCTACCCGCGCAGGATCGCCGGTGACTGGGGAGGGCTGCGCAAGGTCGGCGCCGCCTTCGTGATGGACGGAAAGACGTACCTGTTCGGCCAGGGCGGCCACCTGTTCGACGTGCCGCTCGCCCAGGAGCCGGAACTGAACGAGGGCCGCCTGTCTCCCGCGCTGCGCCGCCACTTCCTGGAGCACGGCCTGACCCTGGCCGAGAAGGCCACCGTCACCGCCGAGGGCACGGACGAGTACCGGACGTGGCACGTCGGCACCGAGCAGGGCATCGCGCTGACGCTCCGCAGGAACCCGCTGCACATCCAGGTGCACGCCGACGGCGGCGACTTCCACGTCCGCTACTCCACCAGGGACTACGCCACCCCGGACGCCGGCTACCCCAAGCCGGTCTCCGACAACTGGTGGAACCTGCCCGCCTCGCTGGCCGCCGACCCCCGCTTCGCGGTCATCGACGCGGTCTTCACCGACGGCACCGGCCGCACGTACCTCTTCGCCGGCAACAGCTTCGTGGTGTCCGACGCCCGGCACCGCTGGTGGTCGGAGCCGCGCACGATCGACGGCCACTGGGACAGCCTGCTGCCCTTCACCTGGGTGGACGCCGCCTTCGTCGGCAAGGACGGCCGGACCTACGTCTTCTCCGGCGACCGGTACATCCGCTTCTCCGGCGGCGACTACACCAGGGCCGACGACCGCTACCCGGCCTCGGTCCCGGCGTACTGGGGCAACGTGGTCAACAGGATCGCCCGGACGGGCCTGGTGGACGCCGCGCTGACCAGGACCGTGACGGAGGAGATCGACGGCAGGAAGGTGGACAACCACTACACCTACCTGTTCTCCGGCGACCAGTACGTGCGTTACCTGGGTACGGAGCTCGACCACGTACAGGACGGCTATCCGGCCGCTCTGTCCGCGCTGTCGCGGGAGCCCGGGATGGCGGCCCTGGACGTCACGCTCGACGGCGTGGACGCCGCCTTCGCCGACCGCCGCAATGTCCACCTCTTCCGCGCCGGCCGCTGCCACATCGTGTCCGACGGCCTCTACCGCCGCTACGACGACGCCTCGTTGAGCGGGCTGAGCTGCGCCTTCCTGGAGGACGGCAAGCTGCTGGCGGAGGACGGCGGCGGCTGGCGCCATCGCGCGGGCGTCGAGGCCGTCGAAGGCTTCGGGTTCGCGCAGGAGACCGGTACGCCGCGGTCGCTGCGCGCGGCGCCGGAGGAGTTCCGCAGTGGGCTCGACGCCGTGCTGCGCGGCGCCGACGGCACCACGTACCTGTTCAAGGGGCCGAACTGCGTCAACACCCGGCTGAACAGGCCGTACCTCCTCGCCGAGGAGTGGGGCAAGCCACGTAACACGATTTATCAGGACAACAAGGTGGACGCGGCGTTCGTTGGCAGGGACGGCAGGACGTACCTGTTCAGCGGCGACCAGTTCGTCGCCTACGCCGACCCGGGCCCCGCCGACACCGCAGCCCCCAACCCCGGCCTCACCATCGACGGCGAGCCACGGCTCATCTCCGAGCACTGGGGCGGCCTGGACGACGTCGCGCTCGCGTACGTGCGCGGCACGAAGACGTACGTCTTCGAGTCGCCCGACGAGGAAGGCCGCATGCGCTACCTCGTCTACTCCGGCACGGACTACACCGAGCCCGACGGCGAGCCGCAGCTCGCCGACGAGAGCTTCTGGCAGGTGCCCGAGCAGTACCGCATCCCCGGACACCCCGTGCCCGACGCGGTGCTGTTCGCGGGCGACACCATGCTCCTGCTGCTCGGCGAGCACTGCGTGCAGTACGACGAGCGGGCCGGCGCCTGGTCCTACCCGCGCCCGATCGAGCGGCTCTGGCCCGGTTTCGAGCGCATCCTCGAAGCCAGCCGGGAAGACGGTGACGCGCTGCGCACGGCGTTCACCGCGCCGGACGGCTCGACGTACTTCTTCCTCTCCGAGCAGTACTCCCGCCATGACGGGCACGACTTCGCCCCGCTCGCCGTCATCCGCGACCGGTGGGGCAGATCGCCCAACCCGTTCGTGCCCGACGACGCGACCGCCAGGATCGACGCCGCCTGCGTCTTCGGCGACGACACGACGTTCCTGTTCTCCGGCGACCGGTATGTCCGCTACACAGGCTCCGAATACCGTTACATCGATCCCGGCTACCCGAAGAAGATCGTCGGCAACCTGCGCCGCGAGGCGGCCTTCGCCAACCTGCCGGAGTCGTTCGACGACGCGGTCACCGGCCACGCGATCGACGCCGCCATCGCCAACGGCCGCACCGCCTACCTCTTCGCGGGCGGCTCCTGCCACGTCGTCTCCCGCGCCGCGACCGCCACCCGCGACCTCGCCGTCCTCGGCCGCGTCCGGAACAACCTCGTGGAGAGGGAGAAGGTGGACGCGACGATCGTCACCGGCGCGCACACCTACCTGTTCTCCGGCGACCAGTACGTCCGCTACACCGGCACCGAGTACGCGTACGCCGACGACGGCTACCCCCGCGCCATCCTCCCCGGCCTCGCCTTCGATCTGCGCATGCAGGACCCGCCCGCGGACTTCGCCGACGGCCTCGACGCGGCCTTCCGCACCCCGGGCCCCGCCGGCGTCGTCCACCTGATCAAGGGCGACCGCTGCCTGCGGGTCGGCGAACCGGCCGCGCAGCCCGTCAACGCCCTGTTCGGCAAGGTGCGCAACGCCTTCGCCGACGCCGGCCACCGGCTGATCGACGCCGCCTTCGCCGCGCCCACCGGCGAGCTGTACGCCTTCAAGGGCGAGCAGTACGTCCGTTACCGTCCGGGCGCGCTGGAGTTCGTGGAGGAAGGCCACCCCCGTACCGTCCGGGACGACTGGGGCGACCTGCCGGGCCGCTTCGAGTCCGGCGTCGACGGCGCCTTCGTCTTCGAGGACCGCACGTACCTGTGCAAGGGCGACGAATACGTACGCTACTCCCGCGGCTATCACGAGGTGGACCGCACCTACCCGCAGCGGTTCCGCTACCGCTGGGGCGGCACGGCCGACTACCGGCTGAGCGACGTGCACACGATCTCCAGGTTCATCGACCTCGCCCGGCGGCACCCGGACGGCCTGCCCGCCTTCCTGCTGGACCCGCCGGCCGTGGTGCAGGACCCGTACGCCTACCTGGGAGACCTGTTCGGCTGGGACGTCGACGAGATCAGGTGGGCCAAGCGCAACGCCGCGCTCCTGACCGCCGAACCCGAGGCCATCGCGGCCGCGGCGGTGAGCGCCGCACCGGTGCGGCGGGAGGAGGACCGCTTCGAGGTCGAGTTCCTGCTCCGCCTGGTCGAGCTGTTCACGCTCACCGACCGGATGGGGGAGGCCCCGTCCACGCTCTACACCGACGTGTGGCGGCCCGCCTTCGGCGACGCGCCCGCCCTGGCGACCGCGAACACCGCCCTCTACGGGATCATGGAGCGCCTGTACACCGGCGAGTGGGAGGCGCTGTCTGCCGCCGTCCACGACGAGATCAACGTGCTCAAGCGCGACGCCCTCGTCTCGATCGCCCCGGGCACCCCGGGAGAGCTGTACGACCGGCTGCTGGCCGACGTCGAGATGGGCGGCCAGGGCCGCACCTCACGGGTGCGCGAGGCCATCGCGGCCGCCCAGCTCTACGTGCACCGCTACCTGCTCGACCTGGAGCGGGTGACGGTGCCGGGCGGGCGTGACCCGGAGGAGACCAGGCGGCGGATCAGGACCTGGTGGGCCTGGCTGAAGAACTACCGCCTGTGGGAGGCCAACAGGAAGGTCTTCCTCTACCCGGAGAACTACCTGCGCCCCGAGCTGCGCGGCTCCAAGACGCCCGCCTTCCGCGCCCTGGAGGACGACCTGCTGCAGGGCGAGATCACCCAGGAGAAGGTGGAGCAGGCGTACAAGCGCTACCTCGACGAGTACACCGAGGTCTCCAGGCTCTCGATCGCCGGCGGTTACGTCTACCGCGCGGACGGCGCCGAAGCGGGCGTCCGGCGGCTGGTGCTGTTCGGCCGGACCAGGACCGAGCCGAGGCGCTACTACTGCCGCGAGGCGGAGTTCAGGGACGACGGGCGCCTGTCGGCCACCTGGGAGCCGTGGCTGAAGGTCGACGCGCAGGTCGAGGCCGAGATCGTCTACCCGGTGCACGCCTTCGGCCGCATCTTCGTCTTCTGGCCCACGGCCGAGGCGGTCGCGCCCGAGCCCGGCGCCCAGACCACGCTCACCGAGCAGCAGAGCGGCGACAACCGTACGCTCACCCCGCCGCCGCCCAAGTACCGCGTGCGCGTCAACTACTCCTTCCGCAACCTCAACGGCGAATGGGTGCCCTCGCAGGTCCTGCCCCTGGAGGACGTGCTGGACGCGCCCGTCGACGCCGTCAGCCTGTACGTCCAGGCGTCCGCCACCGTGCCGGTGCCGGATGGCGGCACGCACGACACCATCCTGATCACCTGTACCTACACGGTCGCCAAGCCGGAGGGCCCGCAGAAGGTGCAGTCGGCGTTCGCGCTGACCCCCGAGCTGTACGCCATCCGCGCCGAGGGCGTGCCCGAGCCGGTGCGGCCGTCCCGGCTGGAGCAGATCTTCGGCGAGCCCATCGAGGAGTCCAAGGTCGTCCAGCTGACCCTGCCGGCCGGGGCCGAGAGCGACCCGTGGATGAGCGTCGACCACAAGGGCGGCAGCTTCCTGTGCCGGCCGATCGCCCCGGAGGGCAGCGGCGAGGAGCCGCGGCAGCTGAGCGGCAATCCTGACAAGCTGCCGGTGTGGTCCCCGATCCACGCCGCGGTCGAGCTGCCCGGCGGCGTCAGGTACTTCTTCAACAACACCGGTGAGAGCGGCTCCGGTCCCTACTACGTGGAGGTCTCCGCGACCCGGACGACCGCCACCCGCCTCAGCAAGCCGCTGACGGCCGAACGCTGGGGACACGTCCCCACCCCCCTGTACAACGACAAGGCCGGGGTCGACGCCGCCATCGTCAAGGACGGGTTCCTCTACCTGTTCTCCGGCGCGTACTACTACCGCTACTCCGGTGCCCCCTTCGGCAGGATCGACGTGGGCTATCCGAAGCTGATCAACGGCAACAAAGAGGGTTTCCCGCAGTGGGACAAGGTGGACGCCGCCGCCGTCGACGCGAACGGCGTGGAGTACTACCACTCGGCCGGGCAGCACGTGTGGATGCGCCGCACCCTTCCCGGCAACCCCCTGGAGACCTTCCAGCCGCCGTGGGCGACCGGCAACACGCCGGTGGGGGCGCTCCTGATCCGCGGCGACGACGTCTTCCTCGTGAACGGCGACTCCTACCGGCGCGGGGACAGCCAGAACGAGCGCACGAGCCAGCTGCGGGGCAACAAGGACGGCCTGCCGCAGTCCGGCCCCGTCAGCGCCCCCTTCCGCCACGGCGAGAGCGTCTACTTCTTCAACAACGACACCCACACCTACCTGTCCATCACCCGCGAGGAACCCGGCAAGGGCCGGGGACAGTCCGGCAACGGTTCCAGGGAATACGTCCAGAGCGAGCCGTCCCCCATCAAGCCCCTGGGCGTGGCCAGGACGGCTGTCACCGACGAGGGCGTCGACGCGGCCTATGTCGTCCCCGGCACCGGCGGCAAGGACGCCACGTTGTTCCTCGCCAGGAACCTCGAGTACGTCCGCTACACGCTCAAGGGCGGCGAGGTGGCCGCTCTGGCCGACCCCGGCTATCCCAAGCCCATGAGCCGCCGCGTCCGGGCCGTCTTCCAGCGCTCGGGCCTGCGCTACGTCTTCAGCGACCAGGACTACACGGTGCTGCGGCCCGGCGAAGAGCTGGCGTCCATGAAGGAGTTCTCCACGGTCAGCGGCAACTGGGGCGGCCTGCCCGACGGCTGGGAGACAGGGCTGAACGGCGTGCTCGACAGCACCGACCTCTTCCTGTTCCTCGGCTCCACGTACGTCACCTACCCCTCGTCGGTGAAGGTCCAGCGGCCGTACGAGATCGCCGCGCTGCCGCACGAGGTCATCAGGCTCACCTCCAGCACGGCGTACAGGCTGAACAAGGCGTTGCTGGAGGGCGGCGTGCCCGCGCTGCTCGCGCCGGAGATCCAGGAGCTCGACGAGCTGCCGTCCTTCAGCACGCGGGTCTCCGACGCCACCACGATCATGGTCACCGAGTCGACCGCGGAGCAGGGCGTGCCGGCCGGCACGCACCTGGACTTCAACAGCGGCAACGGCATCTACTACTGGGAGGTCTTCTTCCACGCTCCCACGCTCATCGCCCAGGCGCTCAACGCCGCCCAGCGCTTCGACGACGCCCGGACCTGGTACGAGTACGTCTTCGACCCCACCATGCCGCGATACTGGCGGTTCCTGCCGTTCCTGGCGGCGGACGTCGAGGCGCTGGTCCAGAGCTGCCGCGACGACCTGGCCGAGCTCGCCCGCCGAGGGGCCGACGTGAGCAAGCCGGCCGGCGAGCTGGAGGCGATCCTGGTCAAGGTGGAGCCGATGGCCCCCGCCTTCCAGCACCAGCGCGAGCTGAGCGAGACCGAGAAGGACTACCTCGCCGAGCTGCCGTCCGGCGGGCCGTCGACCGCCGGACTGCCACCGATCGAGGAGGCGCTCAACGCGCTCGAGGCGCCGCCGGGGGCCGGGCCGGCGCTGAAGGGCCTGCTGGAACGCATCGCCCTGCTCGGCCGGCTGCGCCAGCAGTACGACCTCATGGGCGACCGGGCCGCGCTGCTGAAGGCGTACCTGGAGGATCCCTTCGACCCGCACGCCATCGCCGAGCTGCGTCCGCCGGCCTACCGGCGCGCGGTCGTGATGGCGTACGTCGACAACCTGCTCGACTGGGGTGACCTGCTCTTCAGGCAGTACACCGCCGAGAGCGTCGACGAGGCCAGGATGCTCTACATCTTCGCCTACGACCTGCTCGGCGAGCGGCCGCCCGAGGACCTCGGCCCGCGGGCCCTCACGCCCGCGCTCACCTACGAGGAGCTGCGCCGGGCGCCCGAGGACGATGGGCTCCCCGAGCTCACCGCGGGCGGCGCGATGCTGGAGAAGGCGGGCGAGGTGCACGCCAGCGTCGCGGGACCGTACTTCCACGTCCCCGCCAACGGCGTCTTCCTGGAGTACTGGGACCGCGTCGAGGACCGGCTGCGCAAGATCCGGGCCTCGCTCGACATCATGGGCGTCAGCCGGCCGTTGCCGCTGTTCGAGCCGCCGGCCGACGTGATGGCGCTGGTGCGCGGGGCGGCGGCGGGAGCCTCGCTCGACCGGCTCGCCGCCGCCGCGACCCTGCCGGTGCCGCACTACCGCTTCTCCTCCGTCTTCCGCAAGGCGCAGGAGCTGGTGGACAAGCTGCGGCAGTTCGGCGGCGACCTGCTCAGCGTGCTGGAGCGGCGCGACTCCGAGGAGCTGGCGCTGCTCAACAATCGGCACGAGGGCACGATCCTGGCCCTCACCCGCGCCGTGCGCGAGGCGGAGGTGGAGATCGCCGCCCAGGGCCTGAGCGAGGTGCAGGTCAGCGAGCAGGGCGCGCAGAACCGCGTCGACCACTACGAGGGGCTGATCGCCGCCGGGCTGACGCCGCTGGAGCAGGCGCAGCTCGGCATGATGTCCGCGGCGGTCGTCGCCCACGTCGTCGCGACCGGTTTCCAGGCCGGCGCGGCCATCGCCTCGGGCCTGCCGGACGTCCTGCTGGGCCTGTTCATCATGGGCACCAAGCTGGGCCGCGAGCAGGTGACGGAGGCCCTGGAGCACGGCGGCGAGGCCTCGTCGTCGGCGGCCGAGGCGCTGAACGTCATCGGCGAGCTGCTCGGCATCCGTGCCGAGCAGGAGCGGATGGTGAGCGACTGGACCTTCCAGCTCGCCCTCGCCCGCAACGACGTGGAGCAGCTCGGCCACCAGGTGAAGGCAGCCGAGTTCCGGCTCAAGGCCGCCCAGCGCGAGCTGCAGATCCTGGATCAGCAGATCGCCAACCAGGAGGCCGTCGGCGCCTTCATGACCGGCAAGTTCACCAACCTCCAGCTGTACCAGTGGATGTCGGGGCGGCTGGCCGGGCTGTACTTCCAGACCTACTCGATGGCGTACGACATGGCGCGCTCCGCGCAACGGTCCTTCCACTACGAGCGGGGCGTCCCCGAGGGGGAGGCCGACTACATCCAGCCGCTCTACTGGGAGAGCCGGCGCAACGGCCTGCTCGCCGCGGAAAGCCTGGGGCTGGACCTGGAGCGGCTGGGCAAGGCGTGGGTCGAGAGCGACCGCCGCGGCCTGGAGATCATCAAGAAGGTGTCGCTGCTGGCGCTGGACCCGGTGGCCGCGCTCGGCCTCCGCACCACCGGCCGCTGCGAGTTCGCCCTGACCGAGGCCCTCTTCGACCGCGACTTCCCCGGGCACTACCGCCGGCGCGTCAAGACGGTGTCGGTCACCTTCACCGGCCCGGAGGGGCCGATCGCGCTCAACGCCGTGCTGACCCAGCTGGACAGCAGAACGGTGCTCGCGGCCGATCCCAAGGCCGTCAAGTACCTCCTCGACCCCAAGGGCCCGATGCCGGCGACGTTGCGCGCCGACTGGCGCGGCGGCCAGCAGATCGCACTGTCGGACCTGGAGGAGTACAAGGACAACAACGGCCTCTTCGACCTTCGCTACGACGACGACCGTTACCTTCCCTTCGAGGGCACCGGCGCGGTCTCCCGGTGGCGCCTGGAGCTGCCCTCCGGCGGCGCCCCGCAACTCATGGACGTCACCATCACCGTGAAGTACTCCGCCGAACAGGGCGGTGAGCTCTTCGCCGGCGCGGTCAAGGGCATGCTCAAGCCCTATGCCACGGCTCGCTATTGCGACATCCCGGCGGAGTTCCCCGAGGAGTGGTCGACGTTCGTCGACGGCTCCGACGACACGCTGACCCTCCCGTTCACCCCGGACATGTTCCCCGGCATGACCGGCCGCGCCATCACCGGCGTGTACGCCCTGTACTCACCGGCCGGCTCGGCCCGCTTCCTCCTCAACGGCGAACGACGCCTGACCCTCAACGAGGGCAAGCTCCTGCCGACCCCCGGCCTCACCGCCGGGACCTGGCGTCTGGTCCTGGAAGGCGACAAGTCCGCTCTCGAAGGCCTCGGCCTGATCGTGTCCTACCGCGCCCGCTAGCGGGCTCTCCCGTGCCCCCGGCCAGTCCTGGTCGGGGGCACGGGCCGTACCGCGTCCCGTCGCCGTGCCCTCGGCACGTCCGGACAGAGAAACCCGACCGGCCGCGTGGGCACACCCGCTGCCCCATGACCAGCTCCACGCCCCTGTCTGGCGTCACTGCACATGACAGTGAAGCCTAGGGACGACCTGGGCACTGCCATTTAGATGACCATCTAATAAATGTGGCCGAACGGCATTCAAGTTGGCAGCGTGACCCGAACCCTGTTCGGACGCCTCTGACTACTTTCGGATGACCTCGCGGCGAGGCAGCAAGTGACTTCCCGCGGCCTCCGCACCGATGGGCCGTCGACCGCGCTGGCGAGGCCTCCGCTACCGCTTCCTGCTCGCGCCGCGCCGACCGAAAGTCGTGTGCGACGAGGTCAGGCTACCGGGCGGAACCCCGGTTGTCGGCGCACGGTGCATTCAGCATATATTCATAATATGGCCGTTATATGGCGCCATCCTTTACAGTGACCGAAAAGGCGCTTATAGCCGTGCAATCATCCAATAAAAGGAGCGATCTCAACACGTCGAAAAGCCGTAATCCTCAACACCGATGAAACCATCAACACCGAGTTGTGCACCCCTCAAGCAGTACGGGAAACAGTCGGCACCCTGAATCTGCCGGGAAGTCGTCACACCCTGACCGCCGCGGGCCCACTGGAAAGGCTCGCGAAACACTCGATCGCAGATCGAGGCATCTCCGCCAATTCGCAGGAACTCTATTCCCCGATCGAAGGAGAGACGCGACATGTCTGAGACATCCCACCCGGATTATCTGCGGCGGATCGCAGCGCTCGCCGCCGCCACCGCAACCGCAGTCGCCGCCCTCACCGCAGGCGCGGCCGCTTTCGCCGACACCGATCATAGCGCGCTGGGCACCGCGATCGACCGTGTGACCAGCGACGATGTGGTTTACAAGCCGGCAAGACAGTTCAACAGCTGACCGATTCCGCGCCAGCGTGGCTTCTGGCTGCGCGGCAATCAGCAGGACAAGTCGCGCAGCCTTTCACCGACAGAACAGCAGGACGAGGATGGCTCAGATGAGAGAACTCCCCCTGGTCGCCATAAATTCAAAGGTGAAGCTGGACGCCCAAATCCAAGAGTGGCCGACGAAGGATACAGTGGACGCGGCCCTGGCGAATCCGCAGTGGCAACCGAAGCCATTCGTCGAGTTCGTCATCAAGGTTCACAGCAGATGTAACCTGTCGTGTGACTACTGCTACGTATATGAGATGGCCGATGACAGCTGGAAAGACAACCCGGCCACCATGTCGAAGGACACCGTCGATCAGGCCGCCACCCGCTACGGCGAGCACCTTCGAACCCACGCCGGTGACGTACCCATGGCCAAGGTGGTCCTGCACGGCGGCGAACCGCTGATGGCGGGCCCCGAACTGATCACCTACCTCACCGAGCGCTTCCACGCTGAGACGCCCGCCGGCATCGAGCTCGACCTCCGTATGACCACGAACGCGGTGCTCCTCACCCCGGACAACCTGCGGCTGATGCGCGCGTGCGGAATCCGTGCCTACGTCAGCCTGGACGGGGACCGGGAAGCGCATGACCGCCACCGCAAGTACGCGAACGGCCGCGGCAGCTACGACGCGACCATCAGCGGCCTCGACGCCCTGCGAACGCCGGAGTACCGAGACCTGTTCTCCGGCCTGTTGTGCACGATCGACGTGGCCAACGACCCCATTGATGTCTATGAGGCGCTCGTCGCCCATGAGCCGCCCATGCTCGATTTCCTGCTTCCACATGGGAACTGGAACGACCCACCGCCGGCTTGGGGCGGTGACGCGTATATAACGCCGTACGCTGACTGGCTCATTACGATTTTCGATCGGTGGTATGACACTCCGACGCGGCCGACGTCCGTCCGCCTGTTCGACGAGATCATCAACCTCGTCCTGGGCGGCCACAGCCGCGCGGAGACCGTGGGCCTCGCACCCTTCCAGTCGCTCACCATCGACACCAACGGCTCGATCGACTTCTGCCACCAGCTCAAGTCGGCCTTTAACCGCGCCGCTATCACCGGCCACCATGTGTCACGCGACTCGCTCGACGCGCTCCTGCTGCAGCCCGGCGTGGTCGCCAGGCAGATCGGCGCTGACGCCCTCTGCGACACCTGCAAGGCCTGCCCGATCCGCGATATCTGCGGCGGAGGGCTCTACGCCCACCGCTACAAGGTCGGAACTGGCTACCTCAACCCATCCGTCTACTGCGCGGACCTATCCCGTCTCATCGGCCACATCGTCGAGCGCGTGGCCAAGGACGTGCTGAAACACGCTTGACCCAAGGGAGCGGGAGGCTGCCGGTCGCATCGGTTCGCCGCTGACGCCCGGGGTGCGGTTCGGCCGCTACCGGACGGTCTCCTTCGACGGCTGCGGCTCGCTCAAGGTCCCCGATACCAGCCGGAACCGGGCCTGGCTCGATCGGCCGGCCCATGGCGGTTATCCCCAACTGGAGCTGATGACCCTCGTGGAGACCGGCACCCGGCCGATGATCGGCGCGGTCTTCGGGCCCAGCGCCACGGGCGAGACCGCATGCGCTAAGCGGCTGCTGCACCTGCTGACCCCGGACATGCTCGTGCTGTGGGACAAGGGATTCGATGGCAACGATTTCATCACCGCGGTGACGGGCACCGGAGCTCAGATCGTCGCCCGCCTGGGCAGCAACCGCCGTGCTCCGATCCTGTCCCCCTGACCGACGGCTCCTATCTGTCGGTGATCGGCTCGGTCCCGGTGCGGATCGTCGACGCCCAGATCACCGTGACCTGCACCGACGGGGGCCCTTCCCCCTGAGTGTGGACACCGATCTCAGGTGGCAGTTTTCAGGCTATCGGCTGTCTTCTCGTAGGTGATCGGGCTGAGCTGACCGAGGCGGGAGTGCCGTCGGACCGTGTTGTAGCGGGTGACCCAGCCGAACACCGCCAGGCGGGCGATCCGGGCGTCGGGCCAGCGGTGCGCGCCCTGAAGCGTCTCGCGTTCAGGAGTCGCATTGAACGACTCGGCCAAAGCGTTATCGGCGCTGGTGCCGACCGCTCCACGCGAGCGGGTGACGCCGAGCCTGCGGCACGCCCGTTCGAACTCCCGCGAGCAGTATTGCGCGCCGTTGTCGCTGTGAAAGATCGCGCCCTCCAGGCGGTCGCCCCGGGTGTGGGCCGCGGCCTGCAGCGCGTCCTTACCGTTCGTGGCCGCGCCAGCCGCGCCTTGCCTGCCCTCGCCCCGGGCCTGCGCGGCGCGCAACCATACCCGCAGCGTCTCGTGGCTGATTCCCCGGTCCCTCGCGATCGACGTGATCGTCCGGTCCGGCCGGGACAACAGCAACGCGACCGCGTCGGCCTTGAACTCGGGCGAGTAGTTCTTCATCACCATCAGTGACATCTCTTCCGCTGGATCTCAAGATCCAGTCTCCAAGGTGTCCACTTCAAGGAGGAACGCCCCGCAGCGCCTTCCCCGCCCGCACGAACATCGGCAAAATCCAGCACCGCACCCTCATAAACGCTGAGATGCATTGCCTGCACGACATCCGGCCTGACTCCCGTAGCCGACTCGATCGCAACGCAGGTCATCTCCTCGATCAGCACACCGAACGTCAGAGGCCGTACGTCTACCGCCGTTGCCCGCGCCGGCATCCCCAACGATTCCCCCAGCAGACCCGCCGGACACCCGTTGTGGTCCGCCATCCGATCAACCCACGACGCGAACGACTCGCCGTACGCCGGTGCCACCACCAACGCCGGCCGTCGGGGCCAGACCGTCATCATTCCGTGAGCGTGTGAGCGGTAGATGGCCAGTGTGAGCAGTAGTTGCCACCCTGAGAGCGGTAGTTGGTCACCCGCTGTGCCGAGCCACGATAGTGGGCACCTGGCCAGGCCGGTTGGCACCGTCCTCGGTCATCTATGCCAAGATCCGAGGGTGGAGATGACCGACATCACGTGCGCGATCGCGGCAGCGACTTCGGTCGCCGCATCGCTCGACCTGCCGGCCGGCGACGCAATCGTTCTCCACAACTCGAACAGGCTGGCGCTGCGGCTGACGCCGTGCGACGTCCTTGCCCGGGTCGCCCCCGTGCGACATGAGGCTGCACAATTTGAGGTCGAGCTCGCTCAACGGCTCGCCCAGGTCGGATGCCCGTCGGGCCTCCTGGACCCTCGGGTGGACCCACGTGTGTACACGCGCGATGGCTTCAGAGTGACGCTGTGGACCTACTACGAACCCGTGACACCTCACACCTCACCAGTCGACTACGCCAAGGCCCTGGAGCAGTTGCACATCGGCATGCGCAAGGTTGACGTGCCGAGCCCGCGGTTCACGGATCGCATCGCTGAGGCGGAAGACGTCGTTGCCAACCCGAATCTCTCGCCAGAGCTCGCCGACGCGGACCGCGCGTTCCTCAGCACCAGACTGGGAAGCCTGCGACGGGCGATCGAGGACCGCGGCGCCGTAGAGCAGCTGCTGCACGGCGAGCCGCATCCAGGCAATGTGCTCGGTACGAAGGACGGCCCGCTGTTCATCGACCTTGAGACATGCTGCCGTGGGCCCGTCGAGTTCGATCTCGCCCATGTCCCCGAGTCGGTCTGCGAGCACTATCCGAACGTTGACCAAGGACTGCTGGACGAGTGCCGGCAGCTCGTTCTCGCGATGGTCGCAGCCTGGCGCTGGGAACTTGGCGACCAGCTTCCGAACGGGCGGCGATTCGGAGAGGAATTCTTGCGCTCGCTGCGCAAGGGTCCTCCTTGGCCGACACTCGACACGGTCACCAGGCGACTGGATGCTCCGTAGACATCGCCGAAGGTCACGTGTGAAAGCGGCAAGGAACCAAGCGACGCTACCGTCGCCGTTGCAACCCCATGCGCACCACCTGTAGCTGGGGGTCGCAGTAACTGGGCGATGACCCCGCCCATCGTGGCCACCTATCGCTCTCAACGGCCATCTATCGTTCACAGCCTCATTCCGGGCCGAACCTCCTGTCGTACACGCCGCTACTGCCAACCTCGATTGCGCGCTTCCATGTCCGCTTCCAGTTGCCGTGACGGACTGTCGTCTTCAAGGCCGCCAGACACCCGAAGCGGTCCGGCGGACGTGCTTGACGTATCAAATGAACAATCTTTAAATTCACTCATGGGTCGCATCGCGGGCGTCACGGCCGCCGAGACGCGTGAGCGGTTGCTGAAGGCGGCCGCCGAGGTGTTCGCCGCACGCGGGTATGACGGCACGCGCGTCGCCGACATCGCCGCCGCCGCCGGGGTGAGCAACGGCGCGCTGTACGCGCACTTCGGCTCCAAGGCCGAGCTGCTCGTCGCCGCGCTGCGCGCCCACGGGCGGCGGATCCTGGCGGGCCTGTTCGCCGCCGACCCCGACCGGTCGGCCGCGGAGCTGCTCCTGGTGCTCGGGCGACGGCTGCCGCGGCCCCGTGAGGCTCCCGGTTACCTCGTCGTCGAGGCGCTGGTCGCGGCCAGGCGGGACGAGGACGTCGCCCGGCCGATGCGTGACTACGTGGGGGAGCGGGCCGACTGGATCGCCGAGCTGGTACGCACGGGCCAGGGAGACGGAGAGCTGGACCCCGGGTTGTCGCCGGACGCGCTGGCCCACTTCTGCCTGCTGCTGGCGATGGGCAGCGCGCTCATCACGCCGGACCTGCACGCCGTCGACGACGCCGAATGGTCGGCGCTGCTGACCCGCGTCGTGGCCGCCATCGCCCCACCGGACGGAGCGGAGAACCCGCACATCGCCCCACCGGACAGAGCGGAAGACCCGCCCATCGCCCCACCAGAGAGAGCGGAGAAGCCGCAGTGAAAGTACAGATCGATCCCGGGCGCTGCCAGGGACACGGCCGCTGCTACGACCTGGCCCCGGGCCTGTTCGGCGAGGACGGCGAGGGCTACGGGCAGGTCGTCGGCGACGGCGTCGTGCCGCCGGGGGAGGAGCCGGCGGCGCGCCTGGCGGTGGCCAACTGCCCGGAGCGGGCGATCGACCTCGTGGAGGAGGCGTGAGATGACCGTTGACGACCGTTTCAGCCAGGACTTCCGGGGCACGGGAGACGACCCGCCCCTCGGCACGCGCAACGAGATCGTCACCGGCCCGGTGTCCGACTGGGCGACCGACTTCTCCCATCTGGAGCCCGAGTGGGCCGCGGACCCGTACCCCATCCAGGACGAGCTGCGGCAGCGCTGCCCGATCGCGCACACCGACCGCTTCGGCGGCGGCTGGCTGCCGACGCGGCACGAGGACGTTGCGGCCATCGCGTACGACACCGAGCGCTTCTCCTCGCGCTCGATCATCATGAGCAACTTCCGGCCGCCCCGCGAGGTCGCGCCGATCGGCGGTTCGCCGCCGATCTCCTCCGACCCGCCGTTCCACCACGACGCGCGCAGGCTGCTGCTGCCGGCGTTCACCAAGACCGCCGTCGCCAGGCGGGAGGCGTCGACGCGGGCGCTCTGCCATGAGCTCATCGACGGGTTGGCCGGCCAGGACGTCGTGGACGCGGCCCGCGACTACGCCCAGCACATCCCGATGCGGGTCATCGCCGACATGCTCGGCTTCCCGCCGGAGGACGGGCCCCGCTTCCGCGAGTTCATCGAGAACGCGCTCGAAGGCGTGAACCGGCCGGCGGAGAAGCGCATGGAGGGGATGGAGCAGCTGTTCGACTACCTGCTCGTCCAGATCCGCGACCACGTGGACCACCCGCGCGACGACCTGACGACCTACCTCGTCGACGCCGAGCTGTACGGGCGGAAGCTGGAGTCCTCGCACGTGGCGGGGACGATGGCGCTGCTGCTGATCGCCGGGATCGACACCACGTGGAGCGCGATCGGGGCGTCGCTGTGGCATCTGGCCAAGACGCCGCGCGACCGCGAGCGGCTGGTGGCCGAGCCTGAGCTGCTGCCGGCCGCGATGGAGGAGTTCCTGCGGGCCTACGCGCCGGTCACCATGGCGCGGCTGGTCAAGGAGGACATGCGCTGGAACGGCGTCGACATGAAGGCCGACGACTGGGTCCTGCTGTCGTTCCCGGCGGCCAACCGCGATCCGGAGCAGTTCGACCGGGCCGGAGAGGTCGTCATCGACCGCGACGTCAACCGGCACGCCGCCTTCGGCCTGGGCATCCACCGCTGCGTGGGCTCGCACCTGGCCCGCATGGAGCTGCGGATCGCCCTGGAGGTGTGGCTGGAGCGCATACCGGTCTTCGGCCTCGACGACCCGGCGGCGGTCACCTGGGCCACGGGCCAGGTCCGCGGCCCGCGTACGCTCCCGCTCCGCATCGGCTGAGCACCGATACTTGATCCTTCGGGGTGGCTCGCTAGGGTTGGGCGCCTTTGCCCGGTCCGAACCGCCCCCCGAGGATGTCCCGTGCGCCGCTACCGTTTCGGCCGGATCGCCGCGCCGCTCGCCCTGGCCTACGCGGCCCTGGTCGTCGCGCTCGGCGTCGTCGCGCTGGTCACCCGCGACCCCGCGTTGCTCCGGCGGCTGGTCGTGGGGGAGTGCGGAACAGCGTAAATGCTCCGCGCCGCCGCCCCCTCATCCAGCCCGCCCGCTCCATGACTTCGCCCGGTAGATCGACTACGAGGTGGAACAGCGCATCCAGGACGACGTCCGCTACCCCGGCCGCGGCGAGGTGCCGGACTGGCACGCTTGGGCCCGCCGGATCGACCACCTCGCCGAGCGCATCGCGGCCGCCCGCGCCGCCGGCGCCGACCATCCCCAGGCGCTGACCGAGGCGGTCCCCGCCTCGACCCGGCGCGTGTACACCGCCGACATGAAGGCCTTCGGCGCCTGGTGCGAGGTGCACGGCCGCGTCCCTCTGCCGGCGCCGCCACGCTCGCCGAGTACGCCCGCCACCTGACGTCACCCCGGGCAGGTGCGGCACGACCCGTCCCCTTCGACCATCGAACGCGCGATCGCCGCCATCCGCACCACGCACGAGCTGGCGGGCCTACCCAAGCCGGAGACCAAAGCCGCCCGGAAGATCCTCACCGGCTACGGGCACCGGCTCGCCCTGGCCAAAGACCCGGCGGCCCGGCCCCACAAGGCGAGTCCCGCCGAGCCCGACGCGTTGTGGGCGATGCCGGCCACCCTCGACCGCACCACGCTGGCCGGGCAGCGCGACGCCGTGCTGTTCCTGCTGGGCTACGCCACCGCCGCGCGCGGGCGAGATGGTCGCCCTCGACATCTCCGACGTGGTCGAGACCACCGAGGGGATCGGCTGTTCGTCCGACGGCATGATACGCAACCTAGCGCACATCGTACGCATTTGCGCACGCTAGACCCGCAACTTCTTCCTTTGCGCGCGTGGATCACCGATGGTAGCTTGCTGACTTGTTGACGCATTTCCGAAATGGGTCAACAAGTCGACAGGGAGTTGGATATGGGAGACCAGGTGTCGGCGGGTGCCGACCCTCGGGCGGACCGGATCTTGGATGCGGCGGCGGAGCTGTTGGCCCAGCGCGGCTACCGGAGGGTGGCTGTCGAGGATGTGGCGGCACGGGCGGCGATCGGGAAGGGGACCGTCTACCTGCACTGGCCTACTAAGCGGCGGCTGTTCGAGGCGGTGGTCGTGCGGGAGGGCATTGCCTATGTCGAGGAGCTGGTGGCCAAGCTCCGTGCCGATCCCGAGGTCGTGCTCCCGCATCGGCTGTTGGCGAGCACGTACCTGATCATCATGGGGCGGCCGGTACTGCGGGCGCTGTCCACCTGGGGGGCGCCCGAGGCGGACAGCATGGGGTTCGACGGCGGGCTGCGCAAACGTGAACTGCTCATGCACGAGCGCCTGTTCGGGCTGCTGGCCGAGTACGGGTTGATCCGCGCCGACGTGCCGGACCTCATGTACACGGTGATGGCGTCGAACATGGGGTTCTACGTGATGGACTGGATCGACCCGGACGCCGCCCACATCGACCTGCAGAAGAAGGCCGGCGCACTCGCGTACACCGTCAAGCACGCATTCGAGCCGCCGGTGCCGCCCAGCCGCGACGTCCTGGAAGCCGTTGCGGAGCGGGTGATCGCGTTGTTGGAAGGGCCGCTGCCGCGGCACCGCGCCGAGATCTACACCTACGACAAGAAACAGCGGACGCCATGACCGTGAACACCCGGCAGCTCGCCCGCGACGCACGAAGTGACATGCAGGGAGGTCTCGACGCGATCATGCGGCGACAGCGGGCCCGGCTGGCCGAGCTGGTGGCCTACGCCCGCGCCCATTCGCCGTACTACCGCGAGTTCTTGGGGGACCTGCCGGCCGAGGTCGACGACCCGAGCCTGCTCCCGGTCACGAGCAAGAAGCTGCTGATGAGCCACTTCGACGACTGGGCCACCGACAGCGAGGTGACCAGGGAACGGGTCGAGGAGTTCGTGGCAGATCCCGCTCGCGTGGGGGAACAGTTCCTGGGCAAGTACCTGGTGGCCACGAGTTCGGGAACCAGCGGTGTCCGGGGCTTGTTCGTGCTGGACGAGCAGAACCTTTCCATCGACGGTGTGCTCGCGTCGCGCGCCGGAGGCGGGCTGCACGCACGCGATATCCTTCACATGATCACGAACGGCGGCCGGACCGCCGTGGTAACCGCACCTGGCGGGCACTTCTACACGGTCGCGACCACCGCCCGGTTCCAGCTGGATCATCCGCGACTCCGCCAGAGGATGCGGGTGTTCTCGATCCGGCAACCGCTGCCGGAGCTGGTCGACGAGCTCAACCGGTTCAAGCCCGCCATCCTCAGCGGTTTCGCCGGCATGCTCACGGTGCTGGCCGGCGAACAGGCCGCCGGCCGGCTCCACATCCGTCCGGCGCTCGTCATCCCCGGTGGGGAGACGTTGACACCGGAGGTCAGGGAGCGGCTCGCCACCGTATTCGAGGCCCAGGTCCGCGCGGCCTACGCGTGCACCGAGTGCGGCTATCTGGGGTTGGGCTGCGAGTACGGCTGGTACCACGTCAACAGCGACTGGGCGGTGGTCGAGCCGGTCGACGCCGATTACCGGCCCGTTCCGCCGGGCCGGCAGTCGCACACGGTCCTGATCAGCAATCTCGCGAACCAGGTTCAGCCGTTCCTACGGTACGACCTCGGGGACAGCGTCATGTTCCGTCCCGACCCCTGCCCGTGCGGCAACCTGCTCCCGGCGCTGCGGGTGCAGGGCCGTTCCGCGGACCTGCTCACGTTCCCCGCTCGCAACGGACTGACCGTGAGCATGTCGCCCATGGTCTTCGGCACGCTGCTGGATCGCATCCCCGGCGTCGCCATGTTCCAGATCGTCCAGACCGCACCCGGCGTGCTGCGCGTGCGCCTCAGGATCGCCGACGGCGCCGATCCCGGCCAGGTGTGGCGGACGGTGTTCGCCGACCTCGCCCAGCTGCTCGGAGAGCACGGGGCCGGCGATGTCACGCTCGAGCGCTCCGACGAAGACCCCCAGCAGGAACCCGGCGGCAAGTTCCGCAGGGTCGTCCCGCTGGCCAGGCCGTGACCGCACACGCGGTCGCTCACCGTTCAACAGAGAGGAAGCGGCAGATGACCAATACGTCGACGACCACCGCACCGCAGGGGAACATCCTGCTCGAGGGGCGGGTGGCGGTGGTGACGGGCGCCGGGTCGGGCATCGGTGCGGCGTCCGCGGCGACTCTGGCCGCCCGGGGAGCGCGGGTGTGCTGCGCGGACATCGACGCCGAGGGCGCGCAGCGCACGGCCGAGGAGATCAACGCCGCCGGTGGCGACGCGTTCGCGATCCGGACCGATGTCAGCTTGCCCGAGGACAACGAGGCGATGGTCCGCGAGACCATCGCACGTTACGGCGCCGTACACATCGCGCACCTCAATGCCGGAACCGGGGAACCATCGAGCGTCCTGGAGTATCCGCTGGACGCGTGGGACCGGACGATGGCGGTCTGCCTGCGCGGAGTCCTGCTCGGTCTGCAGGCGGCGGGCCGGGCCATGCTCGACGCGGGGGGCGGCTCTGTCGTGGTCACCTCGTCGACGGCCGGGCTGATCGGAGTCCGGATGGCGGCGGCGTACTCGGCGGCGAAGCACGGGGTGCTCGGACTGGTCAAGACGGCCGCGATGGAGCTCGGGCCGAAGGGCATCCGGGTCAACGCCATCTGCCCTGGGTTCATTGCCAGCAACGAATTCATGCGAAAGATGGGCGAAGAGCGCAACGTCGGCAGCCGATTCCCGCTCGGCCGGGCCGGCCGCAGCGAGGATGTCGCCAACCTGGTGGTCTTCCTGGCGAGCGAGAGCGCGTCGTTCATCAGCGGCAGCGTCTACACCATCGACGGCGGATGGCTGGCGGGCCCTGAGGCCCGGCCGGCTGCCGCCGAGGATTCCCAGAACAACTAGGAGGACAGCACAGATGACGACCATCTCCAATCCGTCGATCGACCCGGTCCCGGCGATCGGCGTCCAGCAGCTGCTGGCGATGCCCCATGCCGAACTGCTCGCGCTGTGGAAGACGTTGCCGGCTCCGGACCTGAGCGAGCTCGACGGCGAGTACGCCGGTTACATCCCCGTCCTGCATCTCTCCCCGGAGCAGATCCAGGGGACCAAGTCCGAGCTGTACAAGGAGACCTCCGCGCGTGGATCCTGGGTGGGAAAGGCGTTCAAGGCCGGCGACGGGGCCACCAGCGAGGGACACAACGTCTTCCGGAGACTCGCGGACGACGGAGCCGGTCAGATTTACCTTCGCAAGGGAAGGTACGCCACCGATATCGGTGAGTCGTATGTGGACGGCAGGCCATCGCTGATGATGCGGTACGGGGCGTTCAACACTCCGCTCGGCCAGGTCGATCTCGTCGACGAGGTACGGCGCTACGCGACCGGGCTCTACGTCGCGACCGCGACGTCGCGGACGGAGACGGGCGGCGCGCGTACGGTGCCGGACGGCTGCTTCCTGCTCGCGGGACCGTTCAACCCGTGGATCGGTGTGGACGATCCGCAGGCGGAGCTGCTATGACCGACCTCGATATCTGGGACCGCCACGAGATCCAGCAGACCATCGGCCGCTACTCCCACACCTTCGACAGCGGTGACGTCGACGGCTGGGTCGGCGTGTTCACCGACGACGGGATCTTCGAGGTCGTCCTCGTGGGCCAGCCGGACCAGCGCGCCCTGTTCCAGGGCTCGGACGAGCTTCGCCGGTTCGCCGAGTCGAAGATGGGGACGGTCGGCCACGTCCTGCACCATGTCTCCGGCATCGTGTTCGACGACCCCACGGCCGATCGACCTCGCACTCGTGCCACACTGATCGCCACCAGGCAGCTCCCGGACGGGCCCGCGATCAGTACCCACGGCACGTACGTCGACCACTGGCGCAGAACCGAAGCCGGATGGCGGATCGATCACCGTCTCTACCTCGCGCTCGGATACGCCAACGCACCCCAGCCCTCAGCGGCGTCGTGACCGGCCCTCGCCCGGCATCGCTGGAGGCGCTCCCGAGTTGAGCGCGGCCACGGCGCGCTCGCGTGGCCATCTGAAGGCGCGGGACAGCTCGGCCTGTCCCGCCACGATCCTCGTGTCGAGGGCAACCGCAGCGTCACCACGTTCGCCGTGGACGACCCGGGCGGCCGGGCCTTCCGCGCGTGCCTCAAGCGGTCGGGCCACTGGAGCTGCACGGGCTGGTGGCGGTAGACCCCGCCGCCAGCCCGGCATCGAGGGTCACATCGTCGTGGTGAACGTGTGGGTTCCGGCGCCCACCTCCTGCGGGATGGCCCCCGGCAGGTCCACCTCGGCGACCGTCCCCGGGGGCACGGTCGCCGTGACCGTGAGCGTCTCGCCGTCCCGTTCCCACGAGACGGACGCGAGGCCGTACGGGGTGTCGAGGCGGGCCGAGGCGTGGGTCAGGTCGCCGCCCGGCCGCGGGGCGACGCGCAGGCGGCGGTAGCCGGGAGCGGCCGGGGCGAGCCCGGCGACGGTGCGGTGCATCCAGTCGGCCACCGCGCCGAGCGCGTAGTGGTTGAACGAGGTCATCTCACCGGGGTTGACCGAGCCGTCGGGCAGCAGGCTGTCCCAGCGCTCCCAGATCGTCGTGGCGCCCATCGTCACCGGGTACAGCCAGGACGGGCAGTTGCGCTGGAGCAGCAGCCGGTAGGCCGTGTCGTACGCCCCGACCGAGCAGAGCGCGTCGCAGATGAGCGGCGTGCCGACGAACCCGGTGCCGATGCGGTGGTCGTCCTGGCCGACCAGCTCGACCAGGCGCCGCCCGGCCCGCTCCCGCTGCTCGGCCCCGTCCAGCAGGTCGAAGGTCAGGGCCAGGGCGTAGGCGGTCTGGGTGTCGCACGCCAGCCGCCCCGACGGGGTGACGAACTCCCGGCGGAACGCCTCGCGCACCTCCCGCGCCAGGGCCGCGTAGTGGCCGGCGTCGGAGTCGTGACCCAGCAGGGCCGCCGTCTCGGCCAGGACCGCGGCGGTGTGGGCGTGGTAGGCGGTGGCGACGAGCGCGTGGTCGGTACGGGCCCTGCCGGGGTCGTCCGGCGGCGCGGCCGGGTCCAGCCAGTCGCCGAACTGGAAGCCCTCGTTCCACAGGTGGTCGTCGCCGGCCAGCCCGTCCACCTGGTCCACCCACGCCTTCATGCTGGCGTACTGCCGGCGCAGCAGCCCGAGGTCGCCGAACCGCTGGTAGAGCGTCCACGGCACGAGCACCGCGGCATCGCCCCACGCGGCGGTCGGCGAGTTGCCGAACAGCAGCGGCACCCACGGCACGTAATGCGGCACGGTGCCCTCCTGGACCTGTTCGACGGCCAGGTCGGCGAGCCAGGACGCCAGCGGGCCCGAGCAGTCGTACAGGAACGCGGCGGCCGGTGCGAAGACCTGGATGTCGCCGGTCCAGCCGAGCCGCTCGTCGCGCTGGGGGCAGTCGGTGGGCAGATCGACGTAGTTGCCGCGCATGCTCCACACGACGTTGTCGTGCAGCCGGGACAGCAGCGGGTCTGAGCAGGTGAAGTCGCCGGTCCTGCGCATGTCGGTGTGGCAGACCACGGCCACCACGTCGGAGGCCGGGTCCAGCTCGCCGGGCCAGCCGTCGATCTGCGCGTAGCGGAAGCCGTGCGTGGTGAAGCGCGGCTCCCACTCCTCCGGCCCGTCGTCGCCGCGCAGCGTGTACTGGTCGAGCGCGGCGGCGTCGCGCAGCGGGCGGATGGCCAGCCCGCCGTTCTCCAGGACCTCGGCGTGCCGGAGCGTCACCGTGTGCCCGGCCGGGCCCTGGACGCGGATGCGCAGGCGGCCGGCGATGTTCTGGCCGAAGTCGAGGATCGTCTCCCCGTCCGGGCCGGTCAGCGTCTCCACCGGCGCCAGCGTCTCGATGCGCCGGACCGGCGGGCCCGTCGGCGCGACGAGCAGGGCCGGGTCGTGCGGCAGGGAGTCGGAGGGCAGCCAGGCCGCGTCGTCGAAGCCGGAGGCCGACCAGCCGGACGGCAGCAGGCGGGCGTCGTACTTCTCGCCGTCGTACAGACTGGCGGCGGTGACGGGCCCGGTCGCGCAGCGCCAGTTCTCGTCGGTGGCCAGCACGTCGGTGGTGCCGTCGGCGTAGGCGATCTCGAGCTGGGCGATGAGCGCGGTACGGTCGCCGTACAGGTCGCTCTTGCCGCCCCGGAAGCCGATCCGGCCCCGGTACCAGCCGTCGGCGAGGGTGGCGCCGATGGCGTTGGCGCCCTCGGTCAGCAGGTCGGTCACGTCGTGCGTGCGGTAGCGCAGACGGTGGCCGTAGCTGGTCCAGCCGGGTGCGAGCACGTCGTCGCTCACGACGCGGCCGTTGATCTCGGTCTCGTGGACGCCATGGGCGGTGACGTACAGGCGGGCCCGCTCGATCGGGCCGCGGACGGTGAAGTCGCGGCGCAGCAGCAGCGCGGGGCCGTCGGGGAGGCCCAGCAGCTCCAGCGGCGGCGCCGCCGCGCCCGCCGTCCAGTCGGCCGGCTCCAGCAGCCCGGCCTCCGCCCACGACCAGGGGCTCCAGTCGCTGACCGAGCCGTCGCGGCCGTGTACGCGCACCCGGGCGCCGCGCCGTTCGCGCGAGCCGAGTTCGCCGCCCGGCGAGGGCACGAGCACCGACTCCGCCGACTCGACCCGGCCGGTGGCCGTGCCGTCGCTGAGCTCGATCTCGTACGCCTGCTGCCGCCAGCCGGGAAGTTCGGTGGCGACGGTCCACGACAGACGCGGAGCGCTTTCGCCGATGCCGATGGGGTCGTGGTGGTGTTCGAAGACGGGCGCTTCGACATGCACGAGGGTCACGGGTCTCCTAGCCCTTGATGGCGCCGGCGGTCATGCCGGCGACGATCTTGCGGTTGAAGAAGATGAAGAGCAGCAACGGTGGGATCGTGATCAGGACGATGTCCATGAACAGCAGGTTCCACTGGGTGTTGTACTGGCTCTGGAAGTTGTAGAGGGTCACCTGCACGGTGGCGTTGTCGTCGCCGGGGGTGAAGTAGAGCGGGTTGACGAAGTCGTTGAAGATGGCCACCGACGTGGTCAGGACCACGGTGATGGTGACCGGCTTGAGCAGGGGGAAGATCACCCGGAAGAAGAGCGCGAGCCCGGTGCAGCCGTCGATCTGGGCGGCCTCGTCCAGTTCGCGCGGGATGGCCGCGATGAACGCCCGGAACAGCAGCACCGAGTACGCCATGTGGAAGGCCACCTCGATGAGGATCAGCCCCGGCAGGGTCTTGAACAGGCCGAGCGCCTGCAGCAGCCAGATGGTGGGCACGATCGCGGGCGGGATGATCAGGCCGGTCAGCACCAGGAAGTTGGCCACCGAGCCGAGCTTGCCCGTGCGGCGCTGCAGCACGAACGCGGCCATGGAGGCGAACACGACGATCAGCACGACCGACGCGACGGTCAGGACGGTGCTGTTGACGTAGGCGCGCAGCAGCACGTAGTCGCGGGCCTGGATCACGTCCACGAAGTTCTGCACGATCGGCCAGTTGGCCGGCCAGGCGAAGTCCAGGTCGGTGGCCTGCGTCTGGTCCTTGACCGCGGTCAGCAGCATGAGCGCGAACGGGATCAGGAAGATCACCCCGGCCAGCACCAGCGCGATCGCCTCGGCACCGAGCCTTCTCAGCGCGGTCATGCGGGCACCTGCCTTTTGCCGAGGAAGTAGTTGAGCGGGACGACGATGGCGGTGACCACGACGAACAGCAGCACGTTGCCGGCGGTGGACAGGCCGAAGAAGCCGGCCTGGTACTGCTTGTAGATGATCGAGGCGATGGTGTCGCTGGTGAAGCCGGGCCCGCCGCGCGTCATCGTCCAGATCAGGTCGAAGGAGCGCAGGCCGCCGATGAACGACAGGATGATCACGGAGTAGGTGGCGGGCCAGGACAGCGGGAGGGTGACGTGGCGGAAGCGGTGCCAGGCCCCGCCGCCGTCCACGGCGACCGCCTGGTAGTAGTCGCGGGGGATGGACAGGATGCCGGCGATGTAGATGACGGTGGCGATGCCGACGCCCTTCCACACGTCCACCAGGGCCACCGACAGCAGGGCGGTGCCGGCGTCGCCGAGCCAGTCGGGGCCGTCGATGCCGACCACGGCCAGGGCCTTGTTGACCAGGCCGGTGTCGGGTCTGAGCAGGGCGCTGAAGGTGATGCCGACCGCGACCGTGGAGACCAGGACGGGGAAGAACACCACCGAGCGCAGGAATCCGCGCAGCCGCAGTTTGCTGGTGAGCAGCACGCCGAGGAGCAGGCCGAGGACCACCTTGAGGCCGCTGGTGACGACGGCGTAGAACAGCGTGTTGGTGAAGCCGATGCGCAGGTTCTGCTCGGACAGGAAGTCGCGGAAGTTGTCCAGGCCCACGAAGGTGCTGTCGAACAGGGTCCAGCGGGTCAGCGCGAAGTAGAAGGCCATCACCGTCGGCACCAGGAAGATCACCAGGTAGACGACGGCGGCCGGCAGGTAGAGCGCGTACGGGTAGGCCGACCTGCGCTTGGCCGGGCCGGCGGGCGGCCGCGCGAGTGCCGGGCCGGGCCCCGAGCGGGGCCCGGCGTCCTGCCTGGTCACCACCCCGCGAGCCCCAACTGCTTGGCCTGCTTCTCGACATCCTTGTCGTACTGGGCCGCCCCTTCGGCGGCCGGCGTCAGCCCGGAGCCGACCGCGACGGTGATCTGCTCAAGCGACGGGCCCTTGACCGGGGACAGGAACTCCAGCGCGGGCGCGGTGGCGCTCTTGTCGATGTACGCCTGAAGGTCCTTGGCCACCTGCACGGCGTCGTCCGGCAGCTTGGCGCCCGTGATCCGGTACGGCCCCGAGGGTTGCACGACCTTGCTGACCGCTTCGGTCGCGGCCGGCGAGGCGACGAAGGCCAGGAACTTCTTGGCCGCGTCCAGGTTCTTGGTGGTCTTGGGGATGTAGACGCCGCCCGGCTCCCAGAGGGTGGCGCCGTTCTTGGCCGGGTCGGTGCCGGGGACGCCGAAGAAGCCGACGTCGGTGGCCGCCTGCGGCATCGTGTCCACCAGCGGCGGCACCTGGGCGCTGAGCATCGGGTAGTGCGCGCCCTTGCCCTCGACCAGCATCTTCATGCCCTGGTCGGCGGTCGCCGAGCCGAAGCCCTCGTTGAGATAGCCCTTGGCCTTGACGTCGGCCAGGTGCTGGAACCCGGCCAGCGCCGCCGGCGTGGTGGCGAACTTGGCCTTGCCCGCGGTGTAGTCGGCGGCGAAGTTCGGGACCGCGGCCTGCACGTTGTAGAAGTCGCCGAGCACGAACAGCTGCGAGGTCCAGGTGTCCTTGAACGTCGAGATCACCGGCGCGATCCCGGCCGCCTTGATCTTCTCGTTGTTGGCCATGAACTCGTCCCAGGTCTTCGGGACCTGCAGGCCGAGCTTCTCGTAGACCTTGCGGTTGTAGAGGATGCCGCCGCCCAGGGCGGTGCCGGAGGGCACGCCGAACACGTGGTCGCCCTGGCTCACCACCGGCAGGAAGTCCTTCTGGACGTTCTGGATCGCCGGGTCGCCGGCCAGGTCGACCAGGGTCTGCGACGGGTTGAGCGCTTGCAGCAGCGACCCGGAGTTGTACGCGAACACATCCGTCATGTCGCCCGTAGAGAGCCTGGTCTTGACGATGTTGTCGCCCTCGCTGCCGGGCGGTCGCGTCTCCATGTCGATCTTGATCTTGGGATTGGCCTTCATGAAGGCTTCCGTCATGGCCTTGGCCGTGTCGACCGAGCCCTGGCCGTTGTCCACGAGGTATTTCAGGGTGACCGTGCCGTCGGCTGCCGGCTCGGCGCCCGAGCTTGAGCCGCAGGAGGTCAGGGCCGTCATCGTGAGAACGGCCAGAGCCGCTCCCAGCGCGCGGTGAGAGGTCTTCACAACGCCCCTCCGGGTCCGTTGAATCGTTTTAACGCCCCCCGATGCGAGTTAACGTAAGCGTTACAGGGCCTGGCGGTCAAGGCTCGATTTGAGGAACGGTCCCCAATCGTGATCCACGTGGAGTGGGTGGACTCTTGGATATCCGATCTCTTGAATGGGTAACGTTATTCATCGCGGCACCGGCCTGGAGCTCGTACAATCGGGTCGCGTCGAGTCGAACGGGGTGCGTCACATGGTCACGCGCGACGGGCGGCGACGGGTGACGATCACCGATGTGGCGAGCCACGCCCGGGTCTCCACCACCGCCGTGTCGAAGGTGCTGCGCAATGCGTACGGGGTCAGCGAGGCGATGCGCGTCAAAGTGCAGGCCGCCATCGACGAGCTCGGCTACCGGCCGCAGGCCGCGGCCCGGGCGATGCGGGGGCGCACGTTCACGTTCGGCGTGGTGCTGCCGCACATCAGGAACCCGTTCTTCGCCGACATCCTCGACGGCTTCGACGAGCAGATCGCGGGCGCCGGCTACCAGGCCATCATCGTCCAGGGCAGCGGCAGGGACGCCGAGGCCGAGGTCCGCGCCATCGACGCCCTGGTGGACCGGCAGGTGGACGGCATCCTCGTCGTCGCCGCCGTCATCGCCAGGGCCCGCCTCGAAGAGATGGCCAGGAACACGCCCACCGTCGTGCTCGGCCGCCACGACCGTTCGGCGGTCTACGACTCCGTGCTCGACGACGACGAGGCGGGGGCCGAGCTGGCCGTCGAGCATCTCATCGCGCTCGGCCACCGCCGCATCGCGCACATCACGCAGAAGGACGTCGGAGCCGTCCGCTCCGTGACGCTGCTGCACACCATCAGGGCCAGGACGTACGAGCGGGTGATGGCCGAGCACGGCCTGGCCGAGCACATCGCTCTCGCAGCCACCGCCTACACCGAGGAAGGCGGCCACCAGGGGACGTGCGAGCTGCTGGCCCGCACGCCCCGGCCCACCGCGATCTTCGCCGGCGCCGACCAGGCGGCCTTCGGCGCGCTCGCGGCCATCCACGAGGCCGGGCTGGCCGTACCCGGCGACGTCTCCGTGGTCGGCTACGACAACGCGCGCGCGGCGGCCCTTTCCCACATCTCGCTGACCAGCGTGGACCAGGACGGGATCATCATGGGCAAGACGGCGGGGCGGCTGCTGCTGGAGCGGATCGAGGGCCGCACGACGGCGGTGCGCTTCTCCGTCACGCCCACCCTGGTGACCCGCCGCTCCACCGCCCCGCCCGCCTGACGCGCGGGGGTCAGGTCAGAAGGAGTACGGGCCGAAGCGACCCCAGGCCACGACGGCGGCCAGCAGGAGGAGCACCGCGTTGATGGCGATCCCCTGGTATTCCTTGCGGCGGGCGTGGACGACCGCGGCCCCGATCATGACGATGACCAGGCCGGCGGCGGCCAGCGGCGTCAGCACCGGGACGATGCCCAGCGCCGCGGGCAGGATGAGCCCGATGCCGGCCAGCGCCTCCAGGGCGCCGATGCCCTTGACGGCGCCGGCGGAGAAGTCCTCCGTCCAGGCCAGGCCGGAGGTGGCCAGCTTCTCCTTCGGCTGGGACAGCTTCATCAGCCCGGCCCCGAAGAAGGCCAGGGCGAGGAGGCTGGCGATGATCCACAAAACGACGTTCATCGGGAGTCCGATCGATGGCGAGATGACTTAAAGCTTCAACCGGAAGATACGCACGTCGCACTTGAAGCGTCAAGCATGAGTGGACGCGTGATCACTTGATTCATCAAGTTAGAGTGGAGAACATGGAGCACCCTCAGGAGCCGCGCTGGCTGACCGTCGAGGAGATGGAGAGCTGGCTGGCTCTGATCACCGTGCTGATCAAGCTGCCGGCCGCGCTGGACGGGCAGTTGCTGCGCGACGCCGGGATCAGCCACTTCGAATATCAGGTGCTGGCGGGGCTGTCGATGACCCCCGAACGCACCATGCGCATGAGCGACCTGGCGATGATCTCGGAGGGGTCGCTGTCCCGCCTGTCCCACGTCGTCAACCGGCTGGAGAAGCGCGGTTGGGTGCGCCGCACGCCGGACCCGGACGACGGCCGCTACACCCTGGCCATCCTCACCGGGGAGGGCTGGGAGAAGGTCGTCGAGACCGCCCCCGGGCACGTCGAGGCCGTACGCGGCTTCGTCTTCGACCCCCTCACCAAGGCGCAGATCCGGCAGCTGCGCGACATCGGCCGCCGCATCACCCACGCCATCGACCCCGGCGACAGCTGCCTCGAACGGCACCCGGCCACCGCGCGCCCGGAGCCCGACCCTGACCCAACCCCCAACCGGGAGCCCTCATGACGTCCATCCTCAACCCGGACATCCCCGCCGGGGCCTACGACGCGTTCCTGCCCGGCGCGCTGCCCCGGGCGCGGGCCCAGCGCCCCTGGACGCCCGCAGACGGCCCGCTCCCCGCTCTCTACCTCAGCCACGGAGCGCCCCCGCTCTTCGACGACGGGCCCTGGATCGGCGAGCTGTTCGCCTGGGCGCAGTCGCTGCCCAAGCCCAGGAGCATCCTTATCGTCTCCGCCCACTGGGAGGCCGCGCCGCTGGCCCTGTCCGCGCCCGCCGCCGGCACCCCGCTGGTCTACGACTTCGGCGGCTTCCACCCGCGCTACTACGCCATGACGTACGACACCCCCGACGCCGGCGCGCTCGCCCGGCGGGTGGCCGCGATGATGCCTGACGGCGAGCCGGTCCACCAGCACCCCAGCCGCGGCCTCGACCACGGGGCGTGGGTGCCGCTGATGGCCATGTACCCGCTGGGCGACATCCCGGTGCTGCAGCTCAGCATGCCGACCCACGACCCCGACCGGCTGCTGGAGCTCGGGGCGCGGCTGGCCCCGCTGCGGGAGGAGGGCGTGCTCGTGATCGGCTCGGGGTTCATGACGCACGGGCTCCCCTTCGTCACCTCGGAGATGCTCCACCGGGGTGTCGTCCCCGCCTGGTCCTCCGACTTCGACGCCTGGGCGGCCGACGCCCTGGCCAGGGGTGACGTGGGGGAGCTGGCGGCGTTCCGGACCCGCGCGCCCGGCATGCCGTACGCGCATCCGACCGTCGACCACTACATCCCGCTGTTCGTCACGCTGGGGGCGGGCGGCCGGGTGGACCGGCCGGTGACGACGGTCATCGACGGCTACATGATCGGATTCTCCAAGCGGTCCTTCCAGACGGTCGCGTAGCGCCGATACGTACGGCAAGAATCCAGAAAGTTTCGGTCAGCGTGACGGCGGCGCGGTGCTGGCGCGGACGATCAGCTCGGTGCCCAGCTCGACCCGGGTCTGCGCCAGCGGCTCGCCCTGCGCGAGCTTCATGAGCATGGCGGTGGCCGTGGCGGCCATCTCGGTGAGCGGCTGGCGGACCGTGGTCAGCGGCGGGACCGCCCACTCCACCGAGGGCAGGTCGTCGAAGCCGACGACGCTCAGGTCACCGGGGATGCGCAGGCCCAGCTCGTAGGCGGCGCGATAGACGCCGACGGCCTCCCCGTCGTTGCAGGCGAAGATCGCGGTCGGCGGGTCGGGCAGGCGCAGCAGCCGGTGGGCCTGGGCCAGGCCGCCCTCGATGACGAAGTCGCCCGAGCCGATCAGCTCGGGGTCGACGGGCACCCCGGCCAGGTCGAGCGCGGTGCGGTAGCCGTCGAGCCGGGCCCTGCTGGACAGGGCCCAGTCGGGCCCGGTGATGACGGCGATGCGGCGATGGCCGAGGTCGATCAGGTGGCGGGTGGCCGACAGGCCGCCGCTCCAGTTGCCCGCGCCGACCGAGGGGACGCCGGGCCCGGGGTCGCCCGACGGGTCGAGCAGCACGATGGGGATGTCACGGGTGACGAGCTGGTCGCGCTGCTCCTCGGTCAGGCCGGAGAACACCGCGATCACGCCCGCCGGGCGGCGGCTCAGCACGCCTTCGATCCAGCCGTGCCCGGGACCGGAGCGCTGCTGCATGTCGGAGATCACCACGGCCAGGTGATGCTCGCGGGCGACCTGGTCGACCCCCTTGATCATCTCGATCGGATAGTCGCCGCCCAGAGCGTGGAACACCACCTCCACCAGGGCTGACGCGTTGACCCGCCGGCGCTGCCGGCGGTAGCCGTGGCGGCGGATGAGGCCCTCGACGAGGGCGCGGGTCTCGGGGGCGACCTCGGAACGGCCGTTGACCACCTTGGAGACGGTCGCGGTGGACACGCCGGCCAGCTCGGCGAGCTGCGTGATGGTCAGCGGCTGGGGCGTGGCGGACGGCTCCTCGGCGGCGGTCATGGCCGCAGTCTAACGGGATGGTTTCGGAATGTGGGACCGATTGTTTCGGCGGTCTTACGAGGAGGTTCTTGACGGGTTTCGGGAATTCGACCTAGAGTCCGGGCTTAACGATCGGACCCTGGACCGAAACTTTCCGACGCGCTGGCGACCCCCCCCACTCGAAGGAGCGCGGCATGCACCGACCTGTCTCCCAACGCGGCGTGACGGCAGCGCCCGCCTACTACGTCCTCGCCACAGCGCTCCGCTCCTGAGCGCCGGACCCCACCGAAAGAGACCGACGTGAAGTTCCGCAACGTAACCCCGGTCGTGCTCGCCGCGGCCCTCGCCCTGTCCACGGCCGCCTGCGGTGGCGGCGGTGGCGGCACCCCGTCCCAGCCGTCGGGCGGCGACAGCAAGTCGTTCGAGTTCTGGTCGTTCTCCGGGATCGACCAGAAGGCCTCCGTCGACGACTACCAGAAGCAGAACCCGGGCGTGCAGATCAAGCTCACCGAGGTGGGCAGCTCGGTCGAGACGGCGCAGGCGCTCACCACGGCGCTGGCCGGAGGCAAGGTGCCCGACCTCGTCCTCATCCAGGGCGACGACCTGCCCAAGTTCGTCCAGCAGCCCCAGAACTTCTACGACCTGCGCCAGCTCGGCGCCGACAAGGTCAAGGGCGACTACCTCGACTGGGTGATGAGCGCGAGCACCGCCAAGGGCGGTGAGATCATCGGCATCCCGACGGACGTGGGCGGCATGGCCGTCGCCTACCGGGCCGACCTGTTCAAGGAGGCCGGGCTGCCGACCGACCGCGAGGAGGTGGGCAAGCTCTGGCCCACCTGGGACGCCTTCATCGAGACCGGCAAGAAGTACACCGCCAAGACCGGCAAGGCGTTCATGGACAACGCGGCCACCAGCGTGTTCTACCAGGCGGTCAACCAGGGGCCGCAGAAGTACTACGACCCCTCGGGCAACGTCGTCTACAGCACCAGCCCGCAGGTCAAGACGGCCTTCGACCTGTCGCTCAAGGCCGTGCAGGCCGGGATCACGGCCAAGCAGGGCTCGTTCACCGAGGGCTGGACCGCGGGCATGGGCAAGGGCCAGTTCGCGGTGATCTCCGCGCCGTCGTGGATGCTGGGTGCGATCCGCAGGAACGCCCCCGACACCAAGGGCAAGTGGGACGTCGCCACCATCCCCGGCGGGGCGGGCAACTGGGGCGGCAGCTACCTGGCGATCCCCAAGGGCGCCAAGAACGCCAAGGCGGCCTGGGAGTACATCACCAAGACCCAGTCGCCGCAGGGCCAGCTGACGCACTTCCTGGACTCCGGCTCGCTGCCCACGACCCCGTCGGTCTACAAGGACGCCAAGCTCACCGGGCTGAAGGACGAGTTCTTCTCCGGCGCGACGATCGGCGCGATCTACACGAACTCGCTGCTCGGGCTCAAGCCGTTCTACATCGGCCCGGACAGCTCCGCCATCGGCCAGGAGCTGCAGAACGCGATCACGAACGTCGAGCAGGGCAAGGGCGACCCGGCCAAGGCGTGGGACACGGCGCTGGCCAACGTCAAGACGGCCATCGGCAAGTAGACCAGCGTGACGACGAGCCTCAGCACGTCGCGGGCGGTGGAGACGCCGCCCGCGCTCACGACTCGGGTGCGGCAGAGCATCGGCGAGCGCATCGCCCCTTACTTCTACATCGCCCCGTTCTTCCTGATCTTCGCGGTCTTCGGCCTGGTTCCGCTGCTGTTCACGTTCTACGTGGCGCTGTTCGACTGGAACCCCATCGGCGAGCACGTCTTCATCGGCTTCGACAACTTCAGCCGCCTGCTCGCCGACGCCCGGTTCTGGAACGCGGTCAGGAACACGATCAGCATCTGGGTGCTGTCCACCGTCCCGCAGCTGGTCCTGGCGCTGCTCCTGGCCCACCTGCTCAACCACGCGCGGCTGCGGCTGGCGGTGTTCTTCCGGATGTCGATGCTGGTGCCGTACATCACCTCGGTGGCGGCCACCACGATCGTCTTCGCCCAGATGTTCGACCGCGACTACGGCCTGCTCAACTGGCTGCTCGGGTTCGTCGGCGTGGAGCCCATCGACTTCAAGCAGTCGGTGTGGGGGAGCCACCTGCTGATCGCCGTGATGGTGACCTGGCGCTGGTTCGGCTACACGACCCTGCTCTACCTGGCCTCGCTGCAGGCGATCCCGCGCGCGATCTACGAGGCGGCCGCGGTGGACGGCGCCGGCGGGTGGAAGCAGTTCCGGCACATCTCGATCCCGTCGCTGCGGCCGGTCATCGTGTTCACGGTCGTGACCTCGACGATCGGCGGGCTGCAGATCTTCACCGAGCCGCTGCTGATCTCCCGGTCGCAGACCTGCGGGGCGATCCGGCAGTGCCAGACGCTCACGTTGTTCCTGTACGAGCAGGGCTTCGGCCAGTTCCAGTTCGGTTACGGCGCGGCCATCGGCGTGGCCCTGTTCGTCCTCGTCATCGTCGCCGCGACGGTCAACTACCTCCTGTCCACCCGCATCCGCCCGGAGCGCTGATGACCGCCAAGAGCAATCGGGTCCCCTGGTGGACCTACCTCCTGCTGGGGCTGGCCGCGTTCGCCTGCATCTTCCCGCTGTACTGGATGTTCGTGGTGGCCACGACCGACTCGGCGACCGCCACCCAGCTGCCGCCGAAGATCACGCCGGGCGGTAACTTCTTCCACCTGGCCGAGCTGGTGTTCACGACCGTGCCGTTCGTGCGCTCGATCGTCAACAGCCTGATCGTGGCCGGGACGATCGCCGTCGGGCACGCGGTGCTCTGCTCCCTGGCCGGGTTCGCCTTCGCCAAGCTGCGCTTCCCCGGCCGCAACGTGCTCTTCCTGATCGTCGTGCTCACCATGACCGTGCCCACGCAGCTCGCGGTCATCCCGCAGTACATGATCATCTCTGCCCTGGACTGGGTGGACACGTTGCAGGCCCTCATCGTGCCCGGCCTGGCCAGCGCGTTCGGCATCTTCTGGATGCGCCAGCACCTGTCCACGACGATCAGCGACGAGATCCTGCAGGCGGCCCGCATCGACGGGGCGAACACCTGGCAGATCTTCTGGCGCATCGCGTTCCCGCTGGTGCGGCCGGCCGCGTTCGTGCTCGGGCTGCTCGGCTTCGTCACCTCGTGGAACGACTTCCTGTGGCCGTTCATCGTGCTGAAGTCGCCCGAGATGTACACCGCGCAGATCGCCATCAAGGCGCTGCAGAACAGCCTCGACGTCGACCTCGGCCTGGCCATGTCGGGCTCTTTCCTGGCCACCCTGCCGCTGCTGGTGCTGTTCGTGTTCGTCGGCAGGCGGATGGTGGCCGGGATCATGGACGGCGCCTTCAAGGGCTGAGAACTCACATTAAGGAAGTCATGACATTCGTGAATGAGCCGTGGCGTGACCGCGGCCGCCCGTCCGCCGAACGCGTCGAGGTCCTGCTGGCCGAGATGACGCTGGAGGAGAAGGTCGCGCAGCTCGGCTCCGTGTGGATCCAGACCGACGACCCCGGCAACGTCGCGCCCCTGCAGGACCGCTTCGCCGCGGTGGATGGCCTGGAGGAGCGGCTGCGCGACGGGGTCGGGCATCTCACCCGCGTGTACGGCACCGCGCCGCTGTCCGCGGCCGAGGGAGCGGCCCGGCTGCGGGAGCTGCAGGAGCGCGTGGTGACCTCGAACCGGCTCGGCGTGCCCGCGATCGCCCATGAGGAGTGCCTGACCGGGTTCGCGACGTTCGGGGCGACCGCGTACCCGACGCCGCTGGCCTGGGCGGCGACGTTCGACCCCGGTCTGGTCGAGCGCATGGCGGCGGCGATCGGCGCCGATCTGCGGGCCGCGGGCGTGCACCAGGGCCTGTCGCCGGTGCTGGACGTCGTACGTGACTATCGCTGGGGGCGGGTCGAGGAGACGCTGGGCGAGGATCCGTACCTGGTGGGCAAGATCGGCACGGCCTACGTGCGCGGGCTGGAAAACGCCGGGATCATCGCCACCCTGAAGCACTTCGCCGGCTACGCGGCCTCACGCGCGGCCCGCAACCACGCACCCGTCAGCATCGGGCCGCGCGAGCTCGCCGACGTGATCCTCCCGCCGTTCGCGACGGCGCTGCGCGAGGGCGGCGCGCGTTCGGTGATGAACTCCTACACCGACCTCGACGGCGTCCCCGCCGCCGCCAGCGCGGACCTGCTGCGGCGGCTGCTGCGGGACGAGTGGGGGTTCGAGGGGACGGTGGTGTCGGACTACTGGTCCGTCCCGTTCCTCGCGTCCATGCACCGGGTGGCCGAGGACGTCGCAGCGGCGGGCGCGATCGCGCTGTCGGCCGGGATCGACGTGGAGCTCCCCGACACCCGCGGGTACGGCCGCAACCTGGTCGAGCAGGTGAAGGCGGGCCACGTCGACGAGGCGCTCGTGGACGAGTCGGTACGCCGCGTGCTCCGGCAGAAGGTCGACCTCGGCCTGCTGGACGGCGGCCCGCTCGTCCCGGACGGCGCCGAGGACGTGGACCTGGACAGCGCGCGCAACCGCGAGCTGGCCGCCGAGGTGGCGGAACGTTCCATCGTGCTGCTGTCCAACGCCGGCCGGGCCCTGCCCGTCGACCCGCTCATGACGCGGCGGCTGGCGGTCATCGGGCCGTGCGCCGACGACCCGCGTACCCTCATGGGCTGCTACTCCTTCCCCAACCACGTGCTCGACCGCTTCCCCGAGAGCGGCATGGGACTGCCGGTCGCCTCGATCCTGGAGGGCCTGACGGCCGAGTTCCCCAACGCCGACGTGCGCCACTGCCTCGGCGCCGAGGTGTCGGGCGACGACGGGTCGGGGATCCCTGGGGCTGCCGAGGTCGCCGCCCAGGCCGACCTGGTGCTGCTGTTCGTCGGCGACCGGGCCGGGATGTTCGGCGGCGGCACGTCGGGCGAGGGCTGCGACGCGGCCGACCTGCGGCTGCCCGGCCGCCAGGCCGACCTGGTCGAGGCGGTCCTGGCGACCGGCACGCCGACCGTGCTGGTCGTGGTGTCGGGGCGGCCGTACGCGCTCGGCGCCTACAAGGACCGGGTGGCCGCCGCGGTCCAGGCGTTCTTCCCCGGGGTCGAAGGCGCGGCCGCGGTCGCCGGTGTGCTCAGCGGCAGGGTGAACCCGTCCGGGCGGCTGCCCGTGCAGATCCCGCACTCGCCGTTCGTGAACCCGTCCACCTACCTCCAGCCGCCCCTGGGGCAGAAGGCGGAGGGCATCACGGTGCTCGACCCGACCCCGGCCTTCCCCTTCGGGCACGGGCTGTCGTACGCGGCGATCGCGTACGAGACCATGCGGACGTCGCGGGCGGAATACGGCACGGACGGCGTGGTCGACGTGCGGGTGACCGTGCGCAACGACGGTGACCGGCGCGCCGAGGAGGTCGTGCAGGTCTACGCCACCGACCCGGTGGCCCAGGTCGCCCGGCCCGTCCGGTGGCTGGTCGGCTTCGCCCGCGTGCCCCTGGACGCGGGGGAGAGCCGCGAGGTGGTCTTGGAGGTGCCCGCCGAGGCGTTCTCGTTCACCGGGCTCGGCGGGCGGCGGCTCGTCGAACCGGGGGAGATCGTGCTGTCCACCGGGCCGTCGGCCGCCGACCTGCCGCTGAGCGCGTCCATCCGGCTGGTCGTCGATCCCGGGAAGGAGGGCTGAACGTGCGTACGTACGGCAACCCCGTCGTCGCCGGGTTCCACCCGGACCCCAGCGTGTGCCGGGTCGGCGAGGACTACTACCTGGTGTGCTCCAGCTTCGAGTATTTCCCGGGCGTGCCGATCTTCCACAGCCGCGACCTCGTGCACTGGCGCCAGATCGGCAACGTCCTCGACCGGCCCTCGCAACTGAGCCTGCCGCCGGACGTGTCCGCCTCCGGCGGCATCTACGCGCCCACCATCCGCCACCACGACGGGCGCTTCTATGTGATCACCACCAACGTGAGAGCCGGCGGCAACTTCATCGTCACCGCCGAACGCCCCGAAGGCCCCTGGTCCGAGCCGGTCTGGATCGACCTGCCCGGCATCGACCCCGACCTGACCTGGGACGAGGACGGCGCCTGCTGGTGCGCCTTCTCCGGCACGCAGGTGGCGCGCGTCGATCCGGCCGAGGGCAAGATGCTGGAGGGGCCGTACCAGGTCTGGTCCGGCACCGGCGGGAAATATCCGGAAGCGCCGCACCTCTACCAGGTGGACGGCTGGTGGTACCTGCTCATGTCCGAGGGCGGCACCGAGCGCGGCCACGCCGTCTCGATCGCCCGCGCCCGCTCGCCGCGCGGCCCGTTCGAGCCCGGTCCGGTCAACCCGATCCTGACGCACCGCGGCACCGACCGGCCCATCCAGAGCACCGGCCACGCCGACCTCGTGCAGGCCGCCGACGGGACCTGGTGGATGGTCCTGCTCGGCACCCGCCCGCGCGGCTACACCCCCGAGTACCAGGTGCTGGGGCGGGAGACGTTCCTCACGCCCGTACGGTGGGAGGACGGCTGGCCGGTCGTGGGCCCCGTCGAAGAACGTCACCCGGCGCCCGCCGCCTGGCACCCGCTCCCGCCCGAGCCCTCCCGCGACGACTTCGACGAGCCTTCGCCACGGCCCTGCTGGATCTCGCCGCGCGGCCGCCCGGACGGCTCCTGGTCGCTGACCGAGCGGCCCGGCCGGCTGACCCTGCACGCCACCGGCCCGACCCTCGACCGCCCCGGCCACACCTTCATCGGCCGCCGCCAGCAGCACCACGACTGCCGCGTCACCGCCTTGCTGGAGCCGGGCGCGGGCACGGCCGGGGTGTCGGTCCGGATGGACGAGGCCCACCACTACGACCTGGAGGTCCAAGGGGGGCTGGTGCGGGTGGTCGCGCGCATCGGCCCGCTCCGGCAGTGCCTGGCCGAGCGTCCGGTGCCGCCTGGGCCGCTCACGCTCGCTCTCGACATCCGCACCCGCGACATCCTGCCGCCGTCCGTCATCTCACCGGCCGGCGAGCCGGTGGGGGTGGACGGCCGAGGGCCGGACACCATCGCCTTCTCGGCGGACGGCACGCTCCTGGCGGAGCTGGACGGGCGCTACCTGTCCACCGAGGTGGCCACGGGGTTCACGGGGCGGGTGATCGGGATGTACGTGACGGAGGGGAGCGCGAGCTTCGACTGGTTCGACTACCAACCCGCCGACCACTGACCGGCCCGCCCGTCCTCCGGGAGGAGCGGCTTCGGGCGTGATGGGCGGCGGAGGCGGGCGGCCTCCGCTCCCCGGAGGACGGCAACCCCGTGCGGCGGCCCTTCATCTCCCCCCGGAAGGACGGCAATCCCTGCGGCGGGACAGGAGTTTAAGGTGCTTCCCTTATTAAGGCAGTCGCCTTAGGGTTGAGGGCGACTCGTCAACGACAATGGGGGCGTCATGACCGAAACCATGCCCGATTACCCCTTCCCGCGCACGACCGCACTGGAGCCGCCGAAGGAGTGGGCCGAGCTGCAGGACCGCTGCCCCGTGGCCCACGTACGCCTGCCCAGCGGCGACGCCGCCACGCTGCTGACCCGCTACGACGACGTCCGCGCGCTGCTCACCGACACCAGCTTCCAGCGAGGAGGCGAGGGCGCGGCGCGGGTGTCCACGACGGACGACGGCGGGATCTTCTCCCGCAGCAGCACCACGCGCATGCGGGAGGGCGAGGACCACCTGCGGTGGCGGCGACTGCTCAGCAAGTCCTTCACCATCCGCAAGATGGAGTCCTGGCGCCCCCGGGTGCAGCAGATGACCGACGAGCTCATCGACGACCTGCTCAAGTCCGGCTCGCCCGCCAACCTGTCCGTCCAGCTGGGCCTGCCGCTGCCGGTGCGGGTCATCTGCGCCCTCGTCGGCGCCCCCAGCGAGGACCAGGACAAGTTCGCGCACTGGTCCCAGGTCATGCTGACGCTGACGCGCTACACGCAGGAGGAGGTCATGAAGACGTACGAGGAGTTCGGCGCGTACACCTCCGCCCTCGTCGAGGAGAAGCGGACGGACCCCGGTGACGACCTGCTCAGCGAGCTGACCCAGATCTCCGACAGCGAGGACGGCCGGCTCAGCCACGAAGAGCTGATCACCACCGTGATGGCGCTGCTGCTGGCCGGGCACGAGACCACGTCCAACATGATCGCCATTATGGCCGCGATGCTGCTCGCTGAGCCGGAGCGCTACCAGGCGGTCGTCGACGACCCGGAGCTGATCCCCGGCACCGTCGAGGAGGTGCTGCGGCTGGACAGCACGCTGAGCGTGGTCGGCTTCCCCAGGGTCGCCACCCAGGACTCCGAGTTCGCCGGCACCGCGGTGCCCGTGGGCAGCACCGTCATCCCTTGCCGGCCCGCGGCCAACCGGGACCCGCGCAAGTTCGCCGATCCGGACGCGTTCGACCCGCGCAGGGACAACGCCAATCAGCACCTGACGTTCGGCGCGGGCCCGCACTACTGCCTCGGCCAGCCGCTGGCCAGGCTGGAGCTGCAGGTCGTGCTCAGCACGCTCGCCCGCAGGCTGCCCACCCTGCGCCTGCGCGACAGCGCCGACGAGCTGAAGCTGCGCACCGGGCTGCTGTCGGGCGGGCTCCAGGACGTGTGGGTCACATGGTGAGCTCGCGATGACCGTCCAGGCGTCCGCGCGCGCGGTGACCGCCAGGAGCGCGATCATGCGCGCGGCGGAACGCCTGTACGCCACCGAAGGCTTCGCCGGGGTGTCGATCCGGCAGATCGGCGAAGCCGCCGGGCAGCGCAACAAGTCCGCGGTGCAGTATCACTTCACCTCCCGTGACGAACTCGTCAAGGCCATCCTGGCCGAGCACGCCGAGGCCATGGAGGTGCACCGGCTGGCGATGATGAGCCGGCTCGGCGATCCCGGGGAGATGTCGCCGCGCGACCGGATCCGCTGCGTCGTCCTGCCCCACATCGAACGCCACGTCGAGCTGGGCGTCCCCTCCTGGTACGGCCGTTTCCTCGCCCAGGTCGTCGTCGAGCCCGCGCTGCGCGAGTACGCCGTCAGCGTCCACCTGGAGCGGCCGTCCCTGCGCCGCCTGTACGACGCCACGCGGGAGCCGGGCGAGCCCGATCCCGGCCGGGCCGCGCGGCGGGAGGCCATGACCCGCGTGCTCATCGTGCACATGTGCGCCGAACTGGAACGCGACCTGGCCGCAGGCGACACCATCGCATTGGGACGAGATCTGGCCGCCGGTCACGCCACCGCCGCGTCCGCCGCGACGGCCTGGCGGCGGCTGGGCGACGACCTCGTCACGGCCGTCTGCGGCCTCCTCGGCGCTCTCCGATCCGACCCGCGCTGACCCCCGACCCGCGCTGACCCCCGACCTGCGCTGACCCCGACCTGCGCTGACCCCGACCTGCGCTGACCCCGATCCAAGGCTGACCACCGTCCGGCGCTGACCAGCGGGCAAGGGCTGACCGCCGCCCAGGGTTGACCGCCGGGCAAGGCCGGGCGGCGCGCTTGTCCGTGACTTGGCCGCGGGTTGGGCGCGGCTCGGCGGGCGTCCAAGAAGTCGCGAAGTCCGCGACAAGTGCGTCTGCCTAACGTTGCCCCGTGGACGCCCAGCAGGGCATCCGGACCCCCGCCGGGCGGCGGGGTGATCATCCGTCTTCACCCGGGAGGGGCCGCAGATGCCAGGCGAGACTTTCATCCTCACCGCGGACGGGAACGCGCGTGCCGAGCGGGTGGCCGTGCTGCTCGAACCCCGCTGGGCCGAGATCGCCGACGGCCGGACGGCGCCGCGCGGGAACCCGTACCTCAGGGGCCTGATGTCCGCGCTGCTGTGGGCGGCGCTGGCCGTGCTCGGATCGGTCATGTACGTGTTCGGCTGGGTGCTGTTCGGCGGCGGTGGCGCGTGAGAGGGCAGGTCACGGAGCTGGGCTCGTAATGAGCTAGTGTGCTATGGAATCAGTAGCACGCCCGGTTCCGGGTGGTACCGGGAGGTAGGCTGGTCACCATGGCTGAACACGTCTCCGAGACCGTCGCGACGGACGGGAGCCCGCATGGCATCTCGTGCGACGTGCAGTTCGTCGACGTGTTCAAGGTGCTCGGCAAGCGCTGGAACGGCATGATCCTCGTCGCGCTGATGCAGCGGCCCGCGCGCTTCGGCGAGCTGGCCAAGTCGATCTCCGGGATCACCGACGGCATCCTGTCCGATCGCCTGCGGGAGCTGATGGCGGCGAGCCTCGTCGAGCGCCAGCTGGCCGACGGCCCCGCCACGGCGGTCCTCTACCGGCTCACGCCCATCGGCGAGGACCTGCGCGACGCCTTCCAGGAGCTGCACGCCTGGGCCGCCCGCAACAACATCCACGAGCAGTGCGCCCCCTGATCGGCGGGCTTCACCGCCGGGCGAGGTCGATGAGCTCGGCGTAGAGGGAGAGCGTCTCGTCGATGCCCGGCTCGCTCTTGGGGCTGCGGCCGGACGTGGCGAACAGGACGTGGTCCACGCCGGTGCCTTCGAGCCCGGCCAGGTCGTCGGCGATCTGGCGCGGCGAGCCGCCCAGGAACGGCCGGTCGTCACCCATCGGCTCGGCGGTGATCGGCACGTTGGCCCTGGCGACCATGGTGACCGACTCCGGGTCGCGGCCGAACTCCTCGACCGCCGCCCGGAAGGCCTTGCCGAGGCCGAGCAGCGCGTCACGCGAGAGGGCCACAGGATTGAGCCCGTCGGCGATGCGGGCGGCCCGCCGTACCCCGCCCGGCGTCATCGCGCCCAGCAGGATCGGCACCCGCGCCTGCACCGGCTTGGGGTTGATCTCCGACTCGGCGATCCGGGTGAACTTCCCGTCGTACGAGACGGGGTCCGGCCCCCAGCAGGCCCGCATGGCGGCGACGACCTCGTCCATGCCGGGCCCGATCCGGCTCATCGGCACCCCGGCCGCCTCGAACTCCTGCGGCATCCACCCCTGGCCGAGCCCGGCGACGACCCGCCCGCCACTGAACCGGTCGAGGGTGGCGAAGCGCTTGGCCAGCACGGCGGCCGGGTGCAGCAGAGCGTCGATGATGCTGGTGCCGAGCTTGACGCGTGAGGTGAGCGCGGCCACGTAGCTCAGCGTCTCCAGCGGCTCGTAGGTCTGCCGGTAGACCTCGGGCACGGGCTGCGGCTCCCCGCCGCCCATCGAGACGGGCGCGACGGGCCGCAGCAGCCTCTCGTAGGTCCACACCGAGTCGTACCCGAGTCGTTCGGCCTCGCGTGCGACGCGGGCGATGTTCTCCGGGCCGGCCAGCGGGCCTGACGTGGGCAGGGCGATACCTAGTTCCATGCTCGGAGCGTACTATATTTTTCGTAGTTTGCTAGGCAAGGGTGAGTAAACTGCGGGACCAGTAGTCTCCGGGGTGAGCCGCCGCTGGGCGCGGATCCATTCCGCCGGTCTCGGGCGCCGCGCCATGGGCCCCGACTTTCGATCGCCCGACCAGGATGTTCCGCCCCGGCATTGACCGCGAGGGCGGCGTGTCATACCTTCCCTACCGAAATGTTCGATTTCTGCCCGAAATTTTCGGGAGGCCAGATCTATGGGTAGGGCGCTGAAGTTGGCCATCGTCGCGGTTCTGGGACTCGCCATGGGCACTGCCGGGGTGGCCGACGGGGCGGCGACGCCCGGTGGGCACTGGGTCACCACGTGGACGGCGATGCCGCAGCTCACCGAGCCGGGCAACCTGCCGCCCGCGCCGTACACGCAGGAGAACCTGGTCCTGGCCGACAGCACCGTACGGCAGACCCTGCGGGTGTCGGTCGGCGGGCAGCGGTTCCGGCTGCGCCTGTCCAACGCGTTCGGCGGCGCGTCGCTGCCCGTCACCCGCGTCACCGTGGCGCTCCCGGGCGGCGGGAAGGCCGGGGTGAGCGCGATCCGGCCGGAGACCGTACGACCGGTGACGTTCTTCGGCCGGCCCTCGGCGGTCGTGCCGGTCGGGGCGCAGGTCGTGTCCGACCCGCTCGACCTCACGCTGGCCGCGGGCACCGTACTGACCGTGACCCTCTACCTGGCCGACGGTCAGGCCTCCACCGACGTCACCTCGCACCCCGGCTCCCGGACCACCTCCTACCTCGCCAGGGGCAACCAGGCCGACGCGGCGGACCTCACCGGCGCCACCCCCGTCGACCACTGGTACTTCCTCAGCGGCCTCGAGGTCTGGGCCAAGCCCGCCACCGCGACGCTGGCCCTGGTCGGCGACTCGCTGACCGACGGCAGGGGCTCCACCACCAACCAGAACAACCGCTGGCCCGACCAGCTCTTCGATCGCCTGCAGGCCGACCGCCGCACCACGGGCGTCGCCTTCGCCAACCAGGCGGCGGGCGGCAACCGCGTGCTCAACGACGGCCTGGGCCCCAACGTCCTGGCCCGCCTCGACCGCGACGTGCTCGCGCAGAGCGGCGTGAAGTGGCTGATCCTCTTCGAGGGCGTCAACGACATCGGCACCGCGGACGCCACCCAGGAGGCCCAGAAGAGGATCGCCGACGAGCTGATCGCCGCCTACGACCAGATCGTCGCGCGCGCTCACGCGCAGGACATTCAGGTGTACGGGGCCACGATCACGCCCTTCGGCGGCAGTTTCTACGACGACGCCCAGGGCTGCCGCGAGGCGGCCCGGCAGACGGTCAACGACTGGATCCGCACGAGTGGCGCGTTCGACGCGGTGATCGACTTCGACCGGGCGCTGCGGGACCCGGCCGATCCCCGGCGGATGCTCGCGACCTTCGACGTGGGCGACCATCTGCACCTGAACCCGACGGGCTACAAGGCGCTCGCGGACGCGGTGCCCGCGCGGTTGCTGCACCGGTAGCGCCCCCGGGGGTTCCCCGACCCGCCGCACCCGTGTGGAGGGAGGCGGGGGTCAGTCCCAGGGTTGCCGGTAGGACGGCTGGTAGGCGTGCAGGCGCAGGCGCAGGGTGAGGGTGACGGTGGTGCCGGCGGGCAGCTCCACCGTGAGGTGCGGGCCGTTCACCGGGGTCTCGGTGACCGACCGCACCGGCTCGTGGTGGACGTACTCGGTGTCGTGGCCGGTCCAGCCCGGCTCGGCGGCCGTGGCCGTGACGCCGGCGATCTCGTGCTCCCCGAACGCCCCCGCCTGCACGACCAGCACGCGGTCGGCGGTGGCGGAGAGGTTGACGAGCGTGACCACCGTGGCCTCGGGCTCGATCGAGCTGACCAGCGCCGCCACCTGCTCGGGCACGCCGGGACGGCGGCGTACGGCGTCGAAGTAGCGGACCCTGGCCTGCTGCAGGCCCCCGTTGTAGATGACCTGCGGCCCGCCCCACATGAGCTGCGTGAGGGCCTCGGTCACCACGGGGTTGACGTTCTGCCAGAGGTGGATGTCCGACTCGGGCAGGTCGCGGTCGGCGTTGTCGAGCAGCAGGGCGATGCGGCGGCGGGCCTGGGCGTGCGCGGCGGCGAGGATCCGCTCGGGATAGCCGGGGTTGTCGCCGCACAGGTACGCGTACCAGGGCTCCTCGTGCCCGGCCTCCTCCTTGTCGCGGAACGGCCGCACCGTGGCCCAGTCGTAGCCGGTCGCGGCGCGCAGCGCGTCCAGGCGGGCGCGGTCCTCCGGGGCGCCGGTGTGGTGCCAGAGCGCGAGCGGCACCGAGGTCTGGACCGGGTTGTAGTCGAACCAGCCCTTGTCGCTGTGCCGGTAGGGGACCAGCAGCGTCGGCACGTCCACGTCGGAGCCGAGGTGGGCGCGCCAGCGGCCCTGGTTGGCCGAGTCGCTCTGGCTGAACGGCAGCTTCACGCCCCTGGCGATGACCGCGTCCAGCAGCGACCTGACGAGGTCCAGGTAGCCGTCGTCGCGGGTGGCCAGGGCGGCGCTGAGGGCGCCGACGGCCGTCGCCTGGCCGATGCTGTACATGCCGTGCGGCCAGGTCCAGCCGTAGTGGCCGCCGTACCAGCGTCCGTCGAGCAGGCTGCCGACCACGCCGTCGAGGCCGACGTTGTCGGGGACGACGCCGCCGTTCTCCTCGGCCCGGCGCCGCCAGGCTCCGACGTACTCGCGCAGCCAGGCGGCGTACCGCTCGTCTCCCGAGACGAGGTAGGCGTTGCAGACCAGGCCGGCCACGCTGAGGTTGCCGACCGCGTCGCCCCGGCCGAGGCGGCGCTGCATCTCGGCGCCCAGGCGGGGGTCCTCGGCGAGCGGCGGCACGGGCTCGCCGTCGGGGACGAGCCAGTCCAGCGGGTAGCCGTACTGCGCCGCCTCCGCCGCGGTCCACGGGTACGCGGGCGAGCCGGACACCCCTCCCCGCGCCCCCCGGCTGCCGTTGTGCGGGGCCTTGATGACGTGGTGCGCCGGGTCGTAGTTGCCCTTGGCCGGATCGAGGTAGAGGTCGGCGAACCTGGTCGCCCGCCCGGCCCAGGCCGCCGGGTCGGCGGCGGTCAGGAAGTACGTGAACAGCAGGCTCTCGCCCTGGTGGAACCAGTCATAGCCGATCTCGAACTCGTCGGCGAACATGCCCAGCTCGGTCATCTGCCCGACGACGCCGTGCCAGTGCCGGGCGCTGCCGTCGAGCAGGTCGTCCGCGCCGCCCAGCAGGTAGAGCTGCGGCCAGTTGAAGAACGGCTCGAAGAAGTCGTCCGCGCCGTCGCGGGAGGACAGCCGGCCGGAGTACCGCAGCGAGCCGTCCGGCCTGGTGTAGCGGTCGGAGAACAGCCGCCACCCGCTGTCCAGCAGGTCGAGCAGGGCACGCTGGGCCAGCGCCCACGCCGGGGGGTCGAGGACGGGGACGCTGGCTTTCACGACGGTCATGTAACTCCTAGGAGAGGCGGTCATCCCTTGGTCGCGCCGGCGGTCAGCCCGGCGACCAGGAAGCGCTGGGAGAAGAGGAACACCAGCAGCACGGGAGCGATGGACAGCAGGGTCGCCAGGACGAGCTCGGGCGGCTGCACCTCGGCGTTGGCGCCGACGACGGGGTTGAACGTGGGGGTCGCGGCCAGCATCTGCGTGAGCCCGACCTGCATGGGGTAGTTGTCGCTGTCCGGCAGCATCACGTACGGCAGGAAGAAGTTGTTCCAGTTCGTCACGAAGCTGAAGAACGCGACCAGCGCGACCACCGGCTTGGCCAGCGGCAGCGCCACCCGCAGGAACGTCGCGCGCTCCCCGCACCCGTCCAGCCGCGCCGCGTCGAGCAGCTCGCCGGGGACGCTGGTGGAGAAGTAGATGTACGTCAGGTAGACGCCGAACGGGAAGAACGACATCGGCAGCACGACCGAGGCCGCCTGGTTGACCAGGCCGACGTAGCTGAGCTCCAGGAAGATCGGCAGCACCAGCGCGGTCCCCGGCATGAGCATCACGACCAGCGTGACGATCAGCAGCAGCCGCCGGCCGGTGAAGCTCATGAGCGCCATCGCGTAGCCGGCGGGGATGCTGACCAGCAGGGTCAGCGCCACGGAGAACGCCGCGTACGTGACGGAGTTGCCCATCCAGGTCAGCACGGCGCCGTCCTGGAAGGACATGAGGTGCTGCCAGTTGGTGACGAGCGAGCCGAGCGAGCCCGGTGACAGCGGGTTCCCGTGGATCAGGTCGGCCGGGCTCTTGGTCGAGGCGAGCACCAGCCACAGCATGGGGAGGACGAAGAACACCGCGAAGACCAGCAGGAACGCGATGACGAGCACTTTCGCGACAGCCCGCGCGGGGTCAGTCCGTGTCAAAGAGACCTCCCCGCGCGACGAACAGCCCGGCGCAGCACAGCGCCACGATGAGCAGGTCGACGGCGATCGCCGCGGAGCCGTTGAAGTCGTTCTGGTTGAAGGCGTACAGGTACGCGAGCTGGTTGATCGAGTAGTCGTTGCCCACCACGCCGAAGCTGGCCTGGGAGATGAGCTGCGGCTCGACGAAGAGCTGCGTGCCCGCCGCCAGGGACAGGATCAGCATGTAGACGATCCACTTGCGCAGCATCGGCAGCTGCACCCGCAGCGCGATCTTCACCGGCCCGGCGCCGTCCACCCGGGCGGCCTCCATGAGCTGGTGGGGGATCGTGTTCAGCGCGCCGTACATGACCACGATCCAGCCGCCCGCGCCGGTCCAGAACGCGATCAGGGTGAAGATCCACGGCAGGTGACCCGGCGAGATCACCTGCACGAAGGTCTCGCCCCAGAGCGCGCGGACGAGGTCGTCCACCGGGCTCACGGACGGGTCCAGCATGAACAGCCAGAGCAGCACGCTCGACGCGCCGGCCAGCGCGCCGGGGACGTAGTAGACGAACCGCAGCGCGGCCCGCGACCAGCCCGCGGTGAGCCGGTGGACCAGCAGCGCGAGCAGCAGGACCAGCACGGTCAGGGTGACCAGCCAGAGCACGAGGTAGGTCGCCACGTGCTCGACGGCGGCCAGGAACCGGAAGTCCTGCGCGGTCCTGACGAAGTTGGCGAAACCGGTGAAGACTCCCCGGGCATCGGTGAAGGCCAGATTGAGCGCGTACACCGTGGGCACGATGCCGAACGCGACCAGCAGCACCACGTACCCGGAGACGAAGACGTGCCCGGCGGAGAGCCGCAGTCTCGATCCGGTCACTTGGTGACCTGGTAGCCGAAGACCTGGGCCTGCTGCTCGATGGCCGTCTGCCATTCCGGCAGCAGCGACTCGACCGTCTTGCCCGCGGTCTGCCCGGGGATGACGGTCTTGGCCCAGACCGCCTCCTGGCTGAACTCGGGGGAGCCCCAGCCGGGCCACACCTGCCCGGCCGCGGCCGAGATCGGGCCGGCGAGGTCGCCGGCGTAGTAGCCGCTGTCCTGCTGCTTCTTGATCCACTTGGTCGCGGCGGGCGCGTACGCGGGATAGCCGGGGGAGAGCTCGACCTGGTACGCGTCGGCCGTCGCGACCCAGCCGATGAAGTCCTTGGCCGCGTCGAGGCGCGCGCTGTGCCGCGACAGCCACCAGGTGCCGCCGCCGACGTTGCCGGTCACCGGCGTGCTCTGGTCGGACCAGCGCAGGGCGTCACCCACGGCCAGCTCGCCCTTCGGGGTCTTGAGCGTGCCCTGGAAGACCGCGCCGCCGTACCACGCCGGGCCGGGCAGCATGAGCACCTTGTCGCCCTGGCTCTTGGCGAACTCGGGGCCGAACAGGGACAGCATCGACATGGTCTTGTTCGCGACGAGCTTGTCCATCATCTTCGCGGTGCGCACGCACTTGGGGTCGGTGGCCTTGACGGTGATCGCCTTGGGCCCGGTGACCTGGTTGGCCGGGCACTCGCCGCCCCACATGTAGATCTCCGGCGCCCACGCGTCACCGGCCGTGCCGATGATGTAGCCGGGGTGCTCGGCGGCCACCTTCTCGCCCAGCGCCTGGTACTCCTCCCAGGTGGTGGGCAACGTGTAGCCGAACTTGTCGAGCAGCTTCTTGTTGTACCAGAGCACCACCTGGGCCAGGTCGTTGCGCAGGCAGTAGACCGTGCCGTCCACGGTGCACACGTCGAGCGCGCCCTTGGCGAAGCCGCTCAGCGTGGCGTCGTCGAGCAGGCCCTTGTTGAGCGGGGCGACGAACGCGTTGTCGCCCTGCGAGGCCCAGGACGCGGTGTTGTTGTCCGTGGTGAACACGACGTCCGGCCAGCCCTCGCCGGCCCGGTCGAACAGCTGCACCTTGGTCTTGAGCGTGTTGGAGCCGTTGGCGTTGCCGTCGTAGGTGACGATGTCCAGCTGCACGTCGGGGTGCGCCTTCTGGTACGCCTTCGCGGCGTCGAGCCGGGTGGAGTCCACCCACACCAGGAGCTTGCCGGCCTTCTGCTCGGCGGCGGCGAAGCCGTACTGCGATCCGGCGGAGCCGGTCGGCTTCGCCTGGGTCGGGGCGTTCGGGGGAGCGCAGGCCGCGACGGCGAGCAGGGCCGCTGCCGCGGTGACCGCCAGGTGGGTGCGTCGTCTCATGGGGCTTCCTTCGGACAAGGCGGCTTGAGGTACGTAAACGCCGTGTTTCAGGATATGACATCATACGTGTGACGTATTCACAATGCCCTACACTGAAGGGCGTTCAGGCGGACGGGAGGATGCGTTGACTCAGCACGCGACTACGGGGCCGTGGGATTCGACGCGGGACGCGCAGCCGCCCGAGCGGGCGGGCAAGCGGCCACCGCGCCGGGTCCGCGGGGCCAAGCTGGGCACCACCGTGGTCGAGCAGCTGGTCGACGACATCGTGCGCGGGGCGCTGCCGCCCGGCGCGGCGCTCCCGCCGGAGGCCGACCTCTGCGAGGAGTTCGGGGTCAGCCGGACGGTGATCCGCGAGTCGGTCAAGGTGATCCAGGAGAAGGGCCTGGTCAGGATCGAGCACGGCCGCGGCACCCAGGTCACCGACCCCCGGCAGTGGAACCTGCTCGACGACGTCGTGCTCACCGCCGTCATCGCGCACGACGAGAACGTGACGTTCCTGGACGAGCTGGTGTCCGTGCGCACCGCGCTGGAGGCCGAGATGGCCGCGGCCGCCGCCCTGGCGCGCACCCCCGACGACGAGGAGCGCATCGGGGCCGAGCTGGCCGTCATGCGCGCCAACCTCGCCTCCACGCCCGACTTCGCCGCCGCCGACGTGCGCTTCCACGACATGATCATGGCCGCGTCGCGCAACCGGCTGGGGCGGGCCATCGTCAACAGCATCCACGACAAGGCCCGTACGAGCATGCTCTACCACGGCGAGTACAACGAGGCGGTGATGCGCCAGACGCTGGCCGAGCACCAGGCCATCAAGGACGCGATCGCGGCCGGCGACCAGGAGGGGGCGGCGGCCGCGATGCGCAGGCACATCACCGATTCCTGGAACCGCCGCCGCCCGTAATAAGCCCCGTAATAGGCCCTGACGCCATAGATCCGCGGGTCCGGCTCCATCTGGACGGGTGAGACCAGAGGAGAGCCTTTTGCACCCCGACCAGCAGCGAGATTTCACCGAGTTCGTCGCCACGCGCTCGGACAGCCTGATCAGGCTCGCGTACGTGCTGACCAACGACCAGCACGCGGCCGAGGACCTGCTGCAGACGGCCCTGGCGAAGACCGCCGGACACTGGCGCCGGATCCGGGACAACCCGGAGGCGTACGTGCGCCGCGTCATGTACCACGAACAGGTCGGACGGTGGCGAAGTCCGCGCTGGGGCCGCGAACGCGTGGTCGAGGCGCCTCCCGACCGGGCCACGGGCGACCGGACCGGCGAGGTCGACACCCGCCTCACCCTGGATCAGGCGCTGCGCGTCCTGCCGCCGCGCAAGAGGGCCGTCCTGGTGCTGCGCTACTACGAGGACCTGCCGGAGTCCGAGGTCGCCAAGATCATGCGCTGCTCGGTGGGGACCGTGCGCAGCCAGACCCACCAAGCCGTCGCCCGGCTGCGCGAGCTGGTCGGCGAGAACGTCACCCTGGAGGCCTGAGATGACCATCGACGAACAGCGGATCGCCGCGGAGTTCCGGCGGATGGCCGCCGAGGCCAGGCCCGTGGACGCCCTCGCGCACGCCCGGCGGGCGCGGACCGGCGCGCTGCGGCGCCGGCGCGCGACGTGGTCGCTCGCCGGGCTCGCGGTGGCCGCCTCCCTGGTCACTGCGGTGATCGTCGTGCTTCCCTCCGGCGATTCCGGCCCGGACACCGCGGCGGAGGTCGCCCGGCTGCCGGAGAACACCCCCGAGCAGTTGCAGGTCGTACGCGAGTGCATGCCCAACGGCGGTCCCGTCCACAACATGGACGGCAACCTGCGCCTCCCCGAGCAGGGCTCGGTGGAGGACTTCCGGGTGCTGGCCGAATACCGGGACAAGAAGGGCATGACCGCTCTGGTCGGCAGCATCGCCGGCTTCGTCCTGTGCACCCCGACCACGCAGAAGGACATGGCGGAGCGGGCGGTCTTCACGTACTGGGGGTTCAAGCCGCCCGGGGATCTGACCGGCTTCCAGGGGGATCTCCAGGTGGACGCGTACACCTCGCACACGCATTCGTACGCGACGGGGCCGCAGCGGGTCCAGCACGACGACACGTACCGGGTCGTCGTCGGCCGGGTCACCTCGGGCGTGCGCCGGGTGGAGATCGACTGGGCGGACGGGCGGCGCACCGACGCGCGGCTGGCGGGCGGCTTCTTCATCGCCCGGGTGCCGGGGAAGCCGGTGCCGGATCCCGAGGACAAGTCGGCCGAGATCCTGGACTCCCCGCCGGTCACGGTCACCGCGTACGGCTCGCAGGACCAGGTGCTGGGGCGGCAGAAGGACGTGAAGTTCGGCCCCCTGGGCTAGGGGAGCGGCTACTGAGATCGCCGGCGGTCGTCGGCAAAAAGTTCGTGCGGACGTCCGCGACACGCCGTAGCGAACCGCTCTTTGCTGGCATTAGTGGGCACTTTTCGACGTAACTCGACATAAGAGGTCCGTGTCGGGTTCGGGGGACAAGAAGGGCCGGGCCGGAGGATCGCTCATGTACCGTCTGCTGGGTGCCGTCGTCATCACCGCACTGGCCGTCATGGCGAGGCCCGCCGCTGCCGCGCCGTGGGAGGTCGACAACATCGCGCATCGGGGCGGATCCGGGTACGCGCCCGAGAACACCATCGTGGCCTGCGAAGTGGCCCGATCCCAGCGGGCCACCATGTGCGAGTACGACGTCCAGCAGACGAAGGACCAACGGCTCATCCTGATGCACGACGAGTCGCTGGCCCGCACCACCAACGTCGAGCAGGTCTTCCCCGGCCGCTCCCCGTGGAAGGTCGCCGACTTCACGCTCGCGGAGATCCAGCGCCTGGACGCCGGCTCGTGGTTCTCCTCCCAGTTCCAGGGCGAGAAGGTGCCCACCCTGGAACAGGGACTGCGGGAGATGAGCAGGAGCGGGGTCGGGATGCTGCTGGAGATCAAGCACGATCCGGCCAGCACGGACATCGACGAACGGGTGGCCGCCGAGCTGAGGAAGTACCGATCCCTGTGGAAGGGCAGGCGGATGGCCGTGCAGGCGTACAACTGGGAGTCGATGCGGAACCTGCACGAGATGATGCCCGACCTCCCCGTCGCGTTGATGGGCAAGCCGGACGCCTCCCGGCTGGAGGACCTGGCCGGGTTCGCCGCCGCGATCACGGTGCCGCACAGCGGCCTCACCGCGACCTACGTCAGGCAGGTCCACGAGCACGGCATGCGGGTCTACACGTGGACGACGGACCGGCGGGCCGTCATCCGCCGCCTCATGACGTACGGCGTGGACGGCATCATGACCGGGCGGCCCGACCAGATCGACGCCGTCAAGCGCCGGGCCATGCGCGTGGTCATGAGGGCTGGCGGAGGTCGGCTATGAGGTCGTCGCCGGACGCCGCGAGCCGGTGCTCGATGACGTCGGCGAGGTCGGTGTCCATGTCGGGCCCGTAGAAGTCCTCGGCGAGGTCGAGGTGGCGGCGCATCGCCTCGCGGGCCCCGTCGGGATCGCGGTCGAGGATGGCCTCCAGGATCACGGTGTGCAGGGGCTCGCCGGCCTCCCGGACCTCGCGGTCGCTGAGGCTGCGCAGCATCAGCCCGTAGGTGAGGTCCTGGATCGCGGTGAACATCATGTGGATGACCGGATTGCCCGAGGCCCTGGCGATGGTCTCGTGGAAGGCGAGATCGACCCGCGCCCTGGCGTGCACGTCGCCCGGCCGGGCGAAGAGCTGGTGGACTCGCAGCAGGTCGGTACGGTCGCGCTTGCTCGCGTTGGCCGCGGCCAGGCTCGCCGCCTCGGTCTCCAGCATCACCCGCGCCCGCATGAGCTGGCGGGCGGTCACCCCGGCGGCGCGGGCCGCGAGGTTCATCGGCCGCATCAGGTTCTCGGCCGTGTAGTGGCGGACGAAGCTGCCCCGCTGCGGCGAGACCTCGATCAGCCCGCGCTCCTGCAGGGCCTTGAGGACCTCCCGGATGACCGGGCGGCTGACCGCGAACTCGGTCGCCAGGTCCCGCTCGGAGGGCAGGCGCACGCCGGGGGCCCAGTGTCCGGTCAGGATCCGGTCTTCGAGAAGGGCGATCAGCGCAACCGGGCTGGTCGGCGGCTTTCCCCCGATAGTGGGTTCGGCGGGGCTCTCGAGTGACGGTTTCCTCCCGCGCTCAGCGGTCATGCCGACCACGGTAGCGGCTCGCCGCCGGTGCCGAGCCGCGCTCCGTGCCAGCACGCCCGCCCATCCGGGCCGAACAGGTGAAGATCGGTCAGCGGCACATGAAAGGTCGCGCGTTCCCCGTCGCGCGGCCCGGTGCGGGGCGGCACGCGGGCGACGATCGCCCGGCCCGCGTCGTCGCGCAGGTGCAGGATGCTCTCGTTGCCGAGGTTCTCCCGGTACGACAGCGTCGCCTCGATGGGCAGGGCGGCCCCGTCGTCGGCCCGTACGCGTACGGACTCGGGCCTGAACCCGACGCGCACCGACTCCGGCAGGTCGTCCGGCAACCGGGGCAACTGCCAGCGCAGGTCACCGCTGGTCAGCTCCACCCCGTCCGCGCCGGCCCGCGCGGTGGCCTCGATCAGGTTCATCTGCGGGCTGCCGAGGAACGTGGCGACGAACACCGTGGCCGGCTGCTCGTAGATCTCGGTCGGGGTGCCGATCTGCGCGAACTCGCCCTCGTTGAGCACCGCGACCCTGTCGCCCATGGTCATGGCCTCGACCTGGTCGTGGGTCACGTACAGGACGGTCCCCTCGGTGCGGCGGTGGAACTCGATCAGCTCGGCCCGCATCTGCACGCGCAGCGCGGCGTCCAGGTTCGACAGCGGCTCGTCCATGAGGTACGCGGCCGGCTCCCGGATCATGGCACGCCCGAGCGCGACCCGCTGCCGCTGGCCGCCGGAGAGCTGGCCCGGCTTCTTCCTGAGCTGGTCGGCGAGCCCGAGCACGCGGCTGGTGTCCTCGATCCGCTGCCGGATGACGTCCTTCGGCACGTGATGGGCGCGCAGGCCGAACGCCAGGTTGCCCTCGACGCTCAGATGCGGGTAGAGGGCGTAGTCCTGGAAGACCATGCCGATCCCGCGGTCGCCTGGGTGGGCGTGGGTGACGTCCTTGCCGCCGACCGTGACCCGGCCGGCGCTGACCGGCTCGATCCCGGCGACGATGCGCATCAGCGTGGACTTCCCGCACCCCGACGGGCCGACGATCACCAGGAACTCCCCGTCGCGGACGTGCAGGTCGACGTCGGCGAACAGCACCTGGCCGCCGTACCGCTTGGTGACCCGCTCGATGCGGATGCCGTCGGTCATCGCTTGACTCCTCCGAGGGTGAGGCCCGAGACGTAGTAGCGCTGCAGCAGGGCGAACAGGACGAGCGGCGGCAGGATCGACAGCAGCGCCGCCGCGGTCTGCAGGTGGTAGACGATCCCGTGCTCCCCCTCGAAGGACGACAGCGCGAGCGGCAGGGTCCACAGCTCCTGCTCGCTGGCCGCGATCAGCGGCCAGATGAGGTTGTCCCACTGGGCCAGGAACTGCAGCAGCAGCACCGTGAGCAGGGCCGGGCGCAGCAGCGGGACGGCGATGAGGAAGAAGATCCGCAGCTCGCCGGCGCCGTCCACCCGCGCGGCGTGCAGCATCTGCGCGGGGATGCCCAGCGCGAACTGCCGGACCAGGAAGACGCCGAGCGCGCTGGCCACGAACGGCGCGATCAGGCCCTGGTAGCTGTTGAGCCAGCCGACCTCGCTGAGCGCCACGAACACCGGGATCATGACGACCGCCGGGGTCAGCGACAGCGCGATGATCACCAGGTTGAGCAGCGCGGCCCGGCCCGGGAAGCGCAGCCGGGCCAGCGCGTACCCGGCCGCCGCCGAGATCGCCACGTCCAGCACGGAGACCGCCGAGGCGATGACGAGGCTGTTCAGCAGGTAGCGCGGGAACCGGCCGTCGGTCATGATCTCGCCGAGGTTGTCGAACAACGCGAACCCGTGGAAGCGCAGCCCGGACAGATCGCTGTCGTCGGGCGCCGAGGCGAGCACGACCATGGAGAAGAGCGGCAGCAGCATCAGCGCCACGAAGCCGACGAGGGCCACGAGGGTGAGCGAGCGGCGGATTCTCATTCCTCGTCACTCCTGATCAGCTTGAACTGGGTGAAGGCGAAGACCAGCAGCACCACGAGCAGCACGATCGCGATCGCCGACGCGTAGCCGAACCGGGAGAAGGAGAACGCGTTGTTGTACAGGTAGAGCGGCAGCACCTGGGTGGCGTTGACGGGCCCGCCCTTGGTGAGCAGGTAGGCCGGCACGAACGACTGCATGGCCCCGGTGACGGCCACCACGATCACGAAGGTGAAGGTGCGGCGCAGCAGCGGCACGGTGATCAGGAAGAACGTCCGCAGCGTGCGGGCGCCGTCGATGGCCGCGGCCTCGAAGACGTTGGCCGGCAGGGCCTGCAGCCCGGCGACGAAGATGATCACGTAGAGCCCGACGTACTTCCAGATGACCATCACGAGCAGCGCCCAGATGGCGTAGTCGGAGTCGGTGAGCCACGGGCGGGCGCCGACGAGGGTGTCGGCGAGCCCGCCGGTGGAGTAGATGACCTGCCACAGCACGGTGGCGCCGACCAGCGGCATCACCGCGGGGACGAAGATCAACCCGCGCAGCCAGGCCCGCAGCCGGCCGGGCTTGGCCAGGGGCACGGCCACGACCAGCGCGATCACGATGGTCGGGCCCACCGCGAAGACCGTGTAGAGCACGGTCACCCACACGCTGCTCCAGAACTCCGCGCTGGTCGCCAGCTCGCGGTAGTTGTCCAGGCCCACCCATTGCGGGGTGCCCGACAGGTCGTACGAGGTGAAGCTCAGGTAGAGGGCCGCGAGCGCGGGCAGCGCCCAGAACAGGACGAAGTACACGATCGCCGGGGCGGCGAGGCCCGCGCCCGCGCGGGCCTCGACCCCGGCCATGGTGTCCCGCCGTGCAGCGGTCATTTGAGAATCCGCCCCACCGCGGCGTCGAAGGCGGCCGCGGCCTCCTGGGCGGACCGCTGCTTGTGGATCACCGACTCCAGCGCGTCGAGGAGCGCCTTCATCGTCTCGGTCCACTGGGGCAGGACCGGGCCGAAGTCGGTGTACGGGAGCTGCTCCTCCAACTGCTGGCTGGCCTTGTCGCGGGCGCTCGGCAGCTTCTGCCAGCCGGCCGCCGGGGTGACCAGGCCGGTGGCGGCCAGCTGCTGGTCGACATGCTCGGACGTGGACAGCCAGTTAACGAAATGCCAAGCCGTAAACGGATTTTTCGCCTTTTTGGCGACCATCCACCCCCATGAGTAGCCGGAGGCCACCTTCTCCTTGCCCGCCCAGTTCGGCACGACGGTGCTGTCGAAGGTCTTGCCCAGCTCGGCCTTGGCATTGAGCGCCGGGATGAGGCTGGAGGTGAACCGGCCGGACACCAGCATGGCCGCCGTGCCCTTGGCGAACAGGCCGAACGCGCCGACCGGGTCGTTCAGCCTGGGATTGCCCTGGCGGCCGTAGTATTCGAGCGCCTGCAGGCCCGCCGGGGTGTTCAGCCCGCCGCGTCCCGTGTTCTCGTCCACGATCTTCCCGCCGAGGCCGTTGATCAGCGGGATGAAGTTCAGCATCGCCCAGATGTTGTCGGCGAGCTGCCACTGGAGCCCGACCTGGGAGCCCGTGGTGAGCTTGGCGTTGAACTCCTCGACCTCCTCCCAGGTCGTCGGAGGCTTGTCGGGGTCGAGCCCGGCCTGCTCGAAGCGGTCGCGGCGGTACCAGAGATGGACCGAGTTGAAGTCGATCGGGACGCCGTAGACCTGGTCCTTGTAGGTGAGGGCGGCGAAGGCGTTCGTGTCGAACCTGGTCTTGAGCTCGTCGATGGAGCCCGCTCCGAACTCCGCCGGCGGCAGCGGCGCGACCTGCCCCTTGGACGCCCGCTCGGCGAGGGTCCAGGCGCCGACCTTGATGAGATCCGGTGGCGATCCCGTGGTGAACGCGGTGGAGAGCTTGGTGTCGAGGTTGGCGATGGGGATGTACAGCGGCTTGACGGTGACCTTCGGGAACTGGCGCTGATACTCGGCGATCTTGGCGTTGAAGTATTTGGTGTTCGCCTGCTCCTCGTGCATCCAGACGTTGACCGTGCCCTGGGGCCCGGACTCCTTGGAGCCGACCGGGGCGCCGCTCGAGCCGCAGGCGGCCAGCGGGGTCGCCAGGCTCAGCAGGGCGGCGCCGCGCAGGAGGTCTCGACGGGGGATATCACTCATGTGTCCGGTTCCTCTCAGGGGACGGTCGTGAATTCGGTGACCCCCGCGTGGATGGCGTCGGTCATGCGCCGGTGCCAGGCGATGTCGCGCCACATGCCGTCGAACTGGGGGCCGCAGAAGTTGCTGGTCGCCAGCGCCTCCCAGCGCCCGGTGGCCAGCGCGGCCCGTACCCCGATCTCGCACAGCTCCTTGACCCAGCCCCAGTCGCGGCCGGGGCCGTCCTTGTAGTTCACGATCCCCCAGCATTCGGTGGTCACCAGCGGCTTGCCGGCCGCCCGCGACCACGCCGCGACCTCCCCGATGTGCTCGGTCAGGCGGCCGGCCCACCGCTGCGGGTCGGACCGGTACAGGCGCTCGGCCGGGCCGGACAGCGGTTCGTAGGCCCGCGGGTCGAACTGGGAGTGGTGCAGGTCGTAGCCGATCTCCGCGTAGAAGTCGGTGGTGGCCTGCGGTGTCATCCACACGTGCGGTTCGAGCAGGTCCAGCTCGGACAGGTCCTCGCCCGGGGCGCCGGTGGTCTCGGTGCAGCCGGACAGCGTGTAGCGGTGGCGGGGGTGGGCGGCGCGCAGGGTGGAGATCGCCTCTTTGGCCCAGTTCTGTACGGCCGCGTCGCCCCGGGACAGGGTCTCGGCGCTCGCGTCGTTGCCGTACAGGAAGGGCGCCCACATCGCGAGCGGCCACTCGTTCACCAGGTCGACGAAGTAGACGGCGTCGGCGAGGCCGGCGTCCTCGATCGCCGAGAGGGTGACGTCCCAGATCCGGGCCAGGTCGGCCGGGGTCCTGATCCGCGAGCGGACGTCGAGCTCGTCCTTCCTGAACCACGAGGACAGCGCGACCCGCAGCCCGCGGTCCGCGCATGCCCGGATGAAGTCGAGCAGGCCGGGCAGCACGCGTACGGAGACCGGCTCGGTGGCGCCCCAGGACTCGAAGTGCCACACGGGGAGCAGGCGCCAGGTCCGCTCCGGATCGGCCGCCACCAGGTGGGGGAAGGCGTCGATGCGTACCGCGTCGTAGCCCCGTTCGGCCAGTTCGTCGAGTGTGCGGTCCCAGTCCTGGTAGCCGGCGCCGTCCCAGCGCCGTTCGAGCCAGGAGAAGTCCCACATGGTGATCGCTAGGGGACTGGTGGTCAACGTCATAGTCTCAACATCCGTTCGATGTTGGTCTTACCAGATTGGTAGATCGTGGCTGGCCGAAGCGTGACTGTCAAGGCTCTTCTTGGCCCTTGCGGGTTACTGGTCTAACCAGCTAGCGTTCTTGGACCATGAGCACCCGAGCCGTCGCCGGCCTGGAGACCATCCGATGCCCGATTCAGCCCAACGTGCTCCTGATGCGGCTGCACGCCGACGACGGCCTCACCGGCCTCGGCGAGTCGTTCTTCGGGGCGGAGGCGGTCGAGGCCTACCTGCACGAGACCGTCGCACCACTCCTCGTGGGAGCGCCGCTGCCCAGCCCCGAGCGGCTGCGCCGGCTGCTCACCGGCCACGTGGGCTTCCAGGGCAGCGGGGTCGAGACCCGGGGCAACGGGGCCGTCGACATCGCCGTGTGGGACCTGCTCGGCAAGGCCACCGGGCAGCCCGTCGCCACCCTGCTCGGCGGCCCCTACCAGGGCAGCCTCCCCGTCTACAACACCTGCGCGGGCCCCTCCTACGTCAAGAACGAGCCGCGCCAGGCCGTCTCCAACTGGGGCCTGGCCGACACGTCGCGGTACGAGGACCTGCGCGGCTTCCTCGAACGGCCTGGCGAGCTGGCCAGGGAACTGTGGGACGAGGGGCTGCGCGCCATGAAGGTGTGGCCGTTCGACCAGGCGGCCGAGCGCACCGGCGGCATGCGGCTGGAGCGGGCCGACCTGCTGGCCGGCCTGAAGGTGCTCGACGACATCAAGAACGCCGTCCCCGAGATGGACGTCATGGTCGAGCTGCACGGCCTGTGGAGCCTGCATGCCGCGCTCGGGCTGGTCAAGGAGCTCGAACGCTTCACCCCGTACTGGGTCGAGGACCCGCTGCGGTCCGACAGCCAGGCCTCGTACGCCACGCTGCAGGCCGCGACGCCGGTGCCGCTGGCCACCGGCGAGACGCTGACCGGGCAGCGCGCGTTCCGCGGGCTGCTCGAACGCGCGGGGATCCGGGTGGCCATCGTGGACATCGGCTGGACGGGCGGGCTGACCGAGGCCCGCAAGATCGCCGCGCTCGCGGACTCGTACGACCTGCCGTTCGCGCCGCACGACTGCACCGGGCCGATCTCGTTCGCGGCGTGCGTACACCTGGCCCTGAGCCAGCCCAACGCGCTGGTGCAGGAGAGCGTGCGCGCCTTCCGCCACACCTGGTACGGGGAGCTGGCCACCGGCCTGCCGCTCGTGGAGGACGGCCGGGTGCGCCTGGAGGACCGGCCCGGCCTGGGCGTGGAGCTCACCGACGGCCTCACCACCCGCCCGGGCGTCACCACCCGCCTGACCGGCACCCGCCCATGAGCCCCGCCCACCGGCACCACCTCGCCCGGCCGAGCGGGGTGCGGGGATGACGCGGATGGCGGCGTTGCGCTGGTACGGGCGCGGCGACGTGCGGCTGGTCGAGACCGAGATCCCCAGCCCAGGTCCCGGCGAGGTCCTGATCGCGGTGACGCTCTGCGGCATCTGCGGCAGCGACGTCGAGGAGTACCGGGCGGGACCGATCGTCGTGCCGGTCACGCCGCACCCGCTGACCGGCCGGACAGCCCCGCTCACCCTGGGGCACGAGGTCGTCGGCGTGGTCGCCGGCTCCGGCCCCGGAGTCGAGCTGGCCCCGGGCACCCCGGTCGTCCCGGACGTCGTGCTGGGCTGCGGCCGGTGCTGGTGGTGCGCCCGCGGGGACTACCCGCTGTGCGAACGCGGGGCGGCGCTCGGACTGCAGGACGACGGAGGGCTGGCCGAGTACCTGGTGGCGCCGGCCGGCCGCTGCGTCCCGCTGCCCGAGGGCATGCCCGCCGAGGTCGCCGTCTTCGCCGAGCCCGCGGCGGTCGCCGTACGGGCGCTCGACAAGGCCGGTGACGTGTCCGGGGCCGTGGTCGCGGTCGTCGGATCCGGCGCCATCGGGCTGCTGGTCGCCCAGGTGGCCGTCTGCCGCGGGGCGGCGGCCGTCGTCGCGGTCGACCCGGACCCGGGCCGCCGCGCGCTGGCCGATTCGTGCGGCTTCACCGGCGCGGCGCCCGGCGAGGCGGCGGACGCCGTCCGCGAGCTGACCGGCGGCCGTGGGGCCGACGTGGTCGTGGAGAGCGCGGGAACGCCCGCCGCGGTGACGGACGCGCTGTCGCTGTGCCGCCGCGGCGGCACCACGGTCCTGCTCGGCGTCACCCCGGAGCCCGCCGTCCTGTCCACGCTGGACGTGGTGCTGGGGGAGAAGCGCATCGTGGGGTCGGCCTCGCACCGATGGGACACCGACGTACGCGCCGCCGTCGCCCTGCTGCACGCCGGTCACCTCCGGGTCGATCGGCTCCCCGTCCAGACCGTCCCGCTCCGGGACGCCGTACGACGCGGCCTGGCCGACCCGCCCCGCGACATCCTGAAGACCATCGTCACCGTCACAAGCGCCTGAGCGGACGGCACGCCGCCCCGCGTCGTGCCGTCAGTGTTCGATGCTGGCGTTGAAATGGGCCAGGCCCCGGGCGAACGCGGCCAGTTCCTCCGGGGTCCAGTCCTTCAGGACCGTGGCGAGCCCATGGATCCGGTACTCGCGCTCCCCAGCGACCCGCCGCAGCCCCTCCTCGGTGATGCGGAGCTTGCGGGCCATCCCGCCCTCGGGGTCGGGGATGCGCTCGGCGAGCCCGTCGCGGAGCAGGACGGCGGTCTGCCGGTTGACGGTGGAGGTGTCCAGGCTGAACGCCTGCGCGAGCTGGCCGATCGACATCGGCCCCTCGGCCTCCAGCCGGCTCAGCAGGATGTAGCTGCTGCCACGCTCCAGGCGGCGTTCCGAAGCAGGCGCGGCCGACGACGCCAGCTCCTTGTATCGGCCGATGAGCATGAGCTCGCGCTCGATGTCAACGATCTCCTCGCGCATGATTACCTCCCCACGGCGGTCAGAATATCCCTCTATATGGTGATGTGTAGGATACATACCATATGCATCGTGCATATAATTCTGCGAGATACGGGAAAACTCATGAGTTCAACGCGTGCCGCACCGTCCAGTGGAGCGATCATCAGCGTGCTGGCGGCGGCGGGCATCACGGTCTCGCTGATGCAGACCCTGATGGTGCCGCTGATCGCGACCCTGCCGACCCTCCTGCACACCACGGCCGCCAACGCCTTCTGGGCCATCACCGCGACCCTCCTGGCCGGCGCGGTCGCCATGCCCGTCTCGGGGCGGCTCGGCGACCTGTACGGCAAGCGCCGCGTCATGATCGTCAGCGCGGTCCTGCTGGCCGTCGGCTCCCTGGTGTGCGCCCCCGCCAACTCGCTGGCCCCCATGGTGATCGGCCGCGCGCTGCAGGGACTCGGGATGGGCGTGATCCCGCTGGGCATCGCCATCATGCGGGACGTGCTGCCGCCGCAGCGGCTCGGCTCGGCCATCGGCCTGATGAGCTCCTCGCTCGGCGTGGGCGGAGCGCTCGGCCTGCCCGCCGCCGCGCTCGTCGCCCAGTACGTGAGCTGGCACGCGCTGTTCTGGGGAGCCGCCGCGCTCGGCGTGGTGATGAGCGTGCTGATCTTCATGATCGTGCCGGAGTCGCCGGTCAAGTCACCGGGACGCTTCGACTTCGTGGGGGCGGTGGGGCTGGCGGCCGGTCTGGCCCTGTTCCTGCTGCCGGTCTCCAAGGGCAGCGACTGGGGCTGGACGAGCGGCACCACGCTCGGCATGTTCGCCGCCTCGGCGGTGATCCTGCTGCTGTGGGGCTGGTGGGAGCTGCGCGTGTCCGCGCCCCTGATCGACCTGCGCACCAGCGCGCGCCGTCAGGTGCTGCTGACCAACCTGGCCTCCATCGTCATCGGCTTCGGCATGTACGCGATGTCGCTGATCACGCCGCAGCTCCTGCAACTGCCCGAGGCCACCGGGTACGGCCTGGGCCGGTCGATGGTCGAGGCCGGGCTGTGGATGGCCCCGGCCGGGCTGGTCATGATGGCGATCTCGCCGGTGGCCGCCCGCCTGTCGGGGGCTCGCGGGCCCAAGACGTCCCTGCTGCTCGGGACGCTCATCATCGCCTCCGGCTACCTCCTGGCCCTCGTCCTGATGGGGCACGCGTGGGGCGTCCTGGTCTTCTCGTCCGTGGTCAGCGCCGGGATCGGCTTCGCGTACGCGGCCATGCCGTCCATCATCATGAGCGCCGTGCCGCGTACCGAGACGGCCGCCGCCAACGGGCTCAACAGCCTGATGCGCTCGATCGGCACGTCCTGTGCCAGTGCCGTGCTCGGGGCGGTGCTGGCCAACCTGACGGTCACGTTCGGGTCCGTGACGCTGCCGTCCGAGGCCGGGTTCCGCGCCGGGTTCCTCATCGGCGGCGGGGTCGCCCTGGTGGCGGCGCTCATCGTGCTGACCATCCCCGGCCGCCGCGCCGCGCAGCCGCAGCCGGCCGGCCTGCCCTCCGACACCGACCAGCAGGTCCGCACCCGCTGACCCGCGTGGGTGGCAGGCCGCCACCCACGCGGGTTACGTCGTGCCCAGCCGGTCGCGGCGCAGGCGGGCGGCCTTGGCCATGTTCCAGCCCAGCACCGCCGTGACCACGCCGTCGAGCCGGTAGAGGGCGACGAAACGGTTCTGCTCGGGGTCGCCCTCGACCACGCTCACCTCCGCCTCGGGCGACGGCAGCCCGTGGACCTGGAGCTTGACGTCGTACTGGTCGGTCCAGAAGTACGGGACAGGCGCGTAGGCCAGGTCCTCGCCGAGGATGTTGGCGGCCACGACCTGGGCCTGCTCGACGGCGTTGGTCCGGTTCTCCAGCCGCAGCCGCCGGCCGAGCCCTTCGTGCTGCCAGGAGGCCACGTCGCCCACCGCGTAGACGCCGTCGCCGGCGCGGCAGCGGGAGTCGCACTCCACGCCGTCGCGCAGGGCCAGCCCGCTGTCGCCGAGCCACCCGGTCGCCGGGCGGGAGCCGATGGCCACCACCACCGCGTCGGCGGGCAGCAGCTCGCCGGACGCCAGGCGTACCCCCGTGACCCGGCCGCTCTCGGAGGCCAGGCCCTGGACCCCGACGCCGAGCCGCAGCTGGACGCCGTGCTCGGCGTGCTTCCTGGTCAGCAGCGCGGCGGCCGGGTCGCCGAGCTGGTCGGCCAGGACCGCGCGGCCGAGGCCGACGAGGGTGACGTCCAGGCCGAGACCGCGCGCGGTGGCGGCCACCTCCGCCCCCAGCACGCCCTCGCCCACGACGACGAGGCGCGGACCTTCGAGCAGGTGGGCGCGGAGCGCGAGCGCGTCGTCCAGCGAGCGCAGCACGTGCACGCCCGCGAGCCCGTCCTGGCCGGGCAGCCGGGACGGGGTCAGCCCGGTGGCCAGCACGACGGCCTGCGCGCGCAGGGTCCGCCCGGACGCAGTGGACACCTCCCGCGCCTCGGGGTCCAGCCGCACCGCAGGGTCGCCGAGGATGAACGTCGCGCCCAGTTTGTCCAGCTCGGTCTCGGCCCGCAGGTGCGCCTGCTCGCTCTCCCACGTGCCGGCCAGCACCTGCTTGGACAGCGGCGGGCGATCGTAGGGCGGGTGCGGCTCGGCGCCCAGCACGGTCAGGCCGCCCTGGTGGCCCTTGCGGCGCAGCGCCTCCGCGACGGCCAGGCCGCCGGCGGAGGCGCCCACGATCAGGACGTCCGTCAAGACTGCCCGTCCAGGGTGATCGCGGCGGCCGGGCAGACGGCGGCCGCCTCGCGTACGGCGGCGTGCAGGGGCTCGGCCGGCGACGGGTCCAGCAGGATCACGATGCCGTCCTCCTCACCCTGGTCGAACACCTCGGGGGCGAGCAGCACGCAGCTGCCTGCCCCGCAACATTTGTCCGTGTCGACGATGACGTTCATCAGAGGGTTCCTTTCGGTTCTACCGGCGCCGCAGGCCGCCGACGACGAGCCCTTCGCGGCGCTTCAGCTCCTCGGCGGTCAGGCCGCCGACCAGCCGCCGTCAACCGGGACGATCGCCCCGTTGATGAACGAGGCGGCATCCGAGGCGAGGAAGAGCGCGGCGTCGGCCATCTGCTCCGGCTGGGCCAGCCGCTCGCCGAGGGCGAGCACGGGGCCGAGCCGGGCGGCGCCGGTGGGGTCGAAGGAGGCGTTCGTGGCGATGTTGGTCATGGTGGGGCCGGGCAGGATGGCGTTGCAGCGGATGCCGTCCTTGGCGTGCGCCCAGGCCACGCTGCGGGTGAGGCCGACCACGCCGTGCTTGGACGCGGTGTAGGCGGCGCCGGCCGCCCCGCCTCGGATGCCGGCCTCCGAGGCGGTGTTGACGATCGCGCCGGAGCCCTGGCGCAGCATGTGCGGCAGCACCGCGTGGGTGACCAGGAACGTGCCGGTCAGGTTCACCCGCAGGACCCGCTCCCACAGCTCGACCGGGATGTCGGCGGGCAGCGCCATCGTGTCCATGATCCCGGCGTTGTTGCACAGCACGTCGATGCGGCCGTACGCGCCGATCGCCGCCTCGGTCAGCGCGGCCACCGACGCCTCGTCGGAGATGTCGGCGGCGACCGCGACGGCCGCCTCGCCGATCTCCTCGGCGGTCCGCCCGGCCGACTCCTTGTCGATGTCGCAGGCCACGACGCGGGCGCCCGCCTTGGCGAACGCCACGGCCATCGCCCGGCCGATTCCGGACCCCGCGCCTGTGATCAGGGCGACGCGATCGTCGAATGTGCTCAAGAGCCCGTCCTTTCGCCAGCCGTCCTCCGGCTCGCCACGTTCGCGGCAACCGGACGATGTTGTCCGGTTGCTACGATACCCGCTGTGCCGGAGTCACGTCGACCGAACAGAGGGCCGAGCGCCGCAGCCGAGAACCGGGCGGCGCTGGTCGCGGCCGCCCGTGAGGTGTTCGCCAGCGCCGGATACAACGCGCCGCTGAGCACGGTCGCCCGCGCCGCCGGGGTCGGGCAGGGCAGCCTCTACCGGCACTTCCCCGACCGGATCAGCCTCGCGATGGCCGTCTTCGAGGACGGCGTCACGGAGCTGGAGGCGCTGGCGGCCCGGCCTGGCACCACGCTCGACGACCTGCTGGCGCTGCTGACCGAGCAGGCCATCGCCTCGACCGCGTTCATCGAGCTGGTCAGCACGCGGCCGAGCGAGCCCGATCCCCGCATCATCGACGTGCGCGATCGCGTGGCGGGAGTCCTGGCGGGCGTGCTCGGCGACGCCCGGCGCGCGGGAGACGTCCGTGACGGCGTCTCGGCCGACGACCTGGTGCTGGCCATCGGCATGCTCGCCGGGGTCCTGGCCAAGACCCCGGCGCCCGACCGGCGCGCCACCGCCGACCGGGTGTGGGCGCTGCTGCGCGAGGGCATCGCGCCCTGGGCGAGCCCGCGCCCGTCGCCGGGAGGTGTCACCGGCTGACCGCCCGCTTGTACAGGCGCGTGGCCAGCGGCACGAACACCACCAGGATCAGCACCGACCAGGACAGCGACACCGCCACCGCGTGCTGGAGCGGCCAGGCCTGCGGGTGAGTCTCGGCCGCGTTGCCGAACAGCTCGCGGGCGGCCTGGATCACGGTGGAGACGGGGTTCCACTCGGCGACGACCTTGAGCGGCCCCGGCAGGCGGCCGGTGTCGACGAAGGCGTTGGACAGGAAGACCAGCGGCATCGACACGATGGTGGCGATGTTGTTGAACACCTCGGGCGTGCGCAGGGCCAGCGCCACGGCCGCCGTCACCCAGGAGAAGGCGTACGCGAAGAACAGCAGCAGCAGGAAGCCCAGCACGGCCTCCAGGGGCGAGGTGTGGATCCGCCAGCCGACGGCCAGGCCCACCAGCGCCATCACGACGATGCTGGTCACGTTCATGAGCGCGTCGCAGACGGTCTGGCCGACCAGCACCGCCGAGGGCGCCATCGGCAGCGTGCGGAACCGGTCGAAGATGCCCTTCTGCAGGTCCTGGGTGAGGGTGTAGCCGGTGATCTGCGCGCTGGTGACGATGGTCTGGACGAAGATGCCCGGGATCATGTACTCGCGGTACGACATGCCCGGCAGCTCGATCATGCTGCCGAAGACGTACGCGAACAGCAGCACGAACACGATCGGCAGGATGACCGCGCCGCCGAGCAGGTCCGGGGCTCGTCTGATCTTGAGCGCGTTGCGCTTGGTGATCGTCACGCCGTCGGCGAGCACGATCTGCAGGGCGTTCATCGGGCGGGCTCCTTCTCGGCGGTGACCTCGTGGCCGGTGAGGGTGAGGAAGACGTCGTCCAGGGTCGGGCGGCGCAGCCCGGCGTCGCGGACGGTGACGCGTTCGGCGGCCAGCAGGCCGAGCGCGGTGGTGAGCGCGGCGGTGCCGCCGGTGACCGGGACCGTCACGTGCAGGGCGGTGGGGTCGATCCGCACCTCGCCGAAGGAGGCCAGGGCGTGCCGCGCGGCCGCGAGGTCGCCGGCGCCGGCCACGGTCAGCTCGATCCGGTCGCCGCCGACCTGGTCCTTCAGCTCGTCGGCGGTGCCGAGCGCGATCACGTGACCGTGGTCGACCACCGCGATCCGGTCGGCGAGGCGGTCGGCCTCCTCCAGGTACTGGGTGGTGAGCAGCACGGTCGTGCCGCCCGCGACGAGCTCGGAGATGACGTCCCACAGGCCCGCTCGGGCCCGGGGGTCCAGGCCGGTGGTGGGCTCGTCGAGGAAGAGCACGGGCGGGTCGGCCACCAGCGCGCCGGCCAGGTCGAGCCGGCGCCGCATGCCGCCGGAGTAGCCCCGCACCGGGCGGTCGGCCGCGCCGGTCAGGTCGAAGCGTTCCAGCAGTTCCCGGGCGCGCTGCCTGCTGCGCCCGGCGCCCAGGTGGTAGAGGCGGCCGACCATCTCCAGGTTCTCGGCGCCGGTCATGTGGTCGTCGACCGCCGCGTACTGGCCGGACGCGCCGATGCGCGAGCGCAGCCGGTCGGCCTGCGTGACGACGTCCAGGCCGGCGACGGTGGCGTGTCCGGCGTTCGGTCTCACCAAGGTGGTCAGGATCCGTACCGTCGTGGTCTTTCCTGCGCCGTTGGGGCCGAGCAGGCCGAGCACCGTGCCCTCGGGGACGGACAGGTCCATCCCGTCGAGGGCGACGACGTCGCCGTACTTCTTGACCAGGCCCTCGGCGTGAATGGCGGGGGGCATCGCGGGGTTTCTCCTTTTGTTGGGGGGTTAACCATGATTTGTGGGCATGACGGGATGGCGGACGGTCGCCCGCCCGCTTCGATCAGCGGGTACTAGATGTCCAGGTCCTCGACGGCGGGCCGCTCGGCCAGGTCGGCGATCAGGTCGTAGAACTCGTCAGGGATCTTGCCGCGCAGCTCTTCGACCGTGTCGAAGACGTCCAGCGTGGCCGCGCCCTGCACGAAGCCCCATCTCGTCTCGCCCAGGCCGAGGTAGCCGCGCCAGGTGCTCACCCAGTCGTCGGACTCCGAGCCGCTCACCCAGTCGGGCGAGCGGTCGACGTGCAGCACGAACTTGCCCTTGCGCGAGCGGTACACCCGGAACATCTCCACTCGCCCGCTGCGGCTGGTGCGGCACCACTCGCCGAGCAGCACGCCGGAGAAGCGCTGCTTGCGCCCGGCGCCCTGGCCGACCTGCACGATGATCTCTTCGTAGCCCTCCTGGCGGCCCTCCTCCATCTCGACGTAGCGCCGCAGCGCCACGCTGATGGCGGTCGACAGCTTGCCGCCGGCGAGCTCCTGCGCCCGCTGGAAGATCGGCAGATCCTCGTCCGACACGTAGATCGTTTTGTTCGGCATCGTCTCACTCTCATCCCGTATACGTATGAGTCTACGTATACGGGATGAAGATGGCAACGGCTGTTCAGTCCCGGTTGTACGACGTCGCTCTGAACAGGAAGGAGGCCCAGGACCGGTAGGGCCGCCACGCCTCGGCCAGCTTCCGGTACGCGCTCGGCGGCGCGTCCTCCGGCAGGCCGTACGCCTCGCGCAGGATCGCGAACAGGCGCGGCTCGTCGCCGGGGAACGCGTCCGGCGCGCCCGCGCCGCGGATCAGGATCAGCCCCGCGGAGAACGGCCCCACGCCGGGCAGCGCGCGCAACTCGGCCAGGGCATCCTGCGGGTCGAGCGCGCGCAGGTGCTCGGTGGTGAGCACGCCGTCGAGCGCCGCCCGCGCCAGGCCGCGCAGCCACTCCTCCTTCTGCGCCGGCAGCCCGAGACCCCCGGCCTCCAGCAGCGACACGGGCGGAGGGAAGGCCGATTGCTCCTGCCCGTCAACGATGACCTTCGCGCCGTACCGGTCCGCGATGCGCTGCTTGATCCGCGAGGCGATGAGCATCGACGAACGCTGCACGATCACCGCCCAGCACGCGGCCTCCCACGGGCTCCAGAAGCACACCGGCCGCAGGCCGGGGCTGCGTCGCTGCAGGTCGCCGAGCACCGGGTCGGCCTCGCCGAGCTTGGCGAAGCCGGCGCCGTCGACGTCGAGGGACAGGATCCGCGCCACCTCGCCCCGGATCCCCGGCCCGGCGGGCCGCGTCGTGGCCACGGCGACCCCGCCCGGCGCGCCCGTCACGGTGACGCCGATCGGCAGCCAGTCGGATTCCGCGCTGTAGGCGAAGCGCATCACCCGCCCGTCGGAGGGCAGCGCGCTGGTGGCCGGCCAGTCCTCGATGAAGCGCAGCGAGGCGTCGAAGTCGAACGGGCCCTCGGCGGTGAGCGTGAATCCGTGCGTGGTCATGCGGCGAATAGTAGGCGGCGGCAAGGACGGTCACGCACCGGAGCGGTCGCATGACAGGCGTCCGCGCCGGGCGGCCGGCCGTCGGGCTGAGCGGGACGGCCGGCCGCGGTGCTCAGCCGATCGGGCGGGGGAGGCGGATCGTCAGGATGCGGCTGGGGATGCCGGTGTCCACCAGGCGGCCGTTCGCGTCGAAGGTGCCGACGCCGAAGTCGTTGTCGTTGGCGATGGCGATGGTCCTCGGGTCGAGCACCGCGACACCCTCGATCTTGCCGGGCAGCCCGTCGATCGCCGCCAGGTCCACGGTCAGCGACTTGGCCGCCACGGTGACGTCCGCGGGAAGGGACGCCTCCAGCGACGGCGTGGTCGCCGGGTCGTCGTGGCGGCCGCCGAGGAGGTCGGTCGCCTTGCGGAGGTCCACGGTGTAGAGGCGGGCCACGGCGTCGGTGCGCTCCTGGAGCAGCAGGCGGCCGGGCTTCAGCACGTTGAGCGCGGAGATCTTCATGTCACCCTGCTCGGCGGCCGGGTCGAAGGTGGCGACGTCCTCCATCTTGTAGGCCCACTCGCCGGTGGGCCGCCCGGTCCGCAGGTCGACCCGCAGGATGCGGGCGATGCTGGAGGCCTTGCCGGTCTTCTTGTCGGGGTTGGCCAGCGGGCTCTGCACGGCCAGATAGAGGGCGCGCTCGGAGGGCGAGACGCCGAGCGCCTCGATGCCGCGGTTCTGCTGGCGGCCGGCGAAGATGGCGGGCAGCGTCTCGCGTACGGGGTAGCCGGCTCCGGTCAGGCCGAGGCCCTTGGGCACGTACCGGGTCAGGATCCGCCCGTCGCCGGCCACGTGCAGCAGCGAGGGGGAGTACTCGTCCACCAGCCAGAAGCCGCCGCGCCCGTCCGTGACGACGTCCTCGGTGTCCAGCCCGTTCGGGTCGTAGGGGAGCGTGGTCAGGCCGTCCCAGGTGTAGGGGGCCTCGTCGTGGCCGGACTGGTTGGACAGGCCGGTGATCGGCGTGCCGTCGGACTTCTTCAGCGGGATGCTGCGTACGATGCGCGCCGTGCCGTGCCGGACGGCCACGCGCACGATCGCGGGCGCGAACTCCGGCACCGGGAACGTGCGCCGCTTCTCGCCGTTGACCTTCGGCTCGCCGTTCGGGCCGCGGTCGGTCACCATCCAGTACTCGCCGTCGCGCCCGGCGGGGTACAGGCCGCTGCCGACGCCGCCCAGCTTGACCCCTCGGGAGTCCTTGACGATTCCGGGCTCGAACGCGGCCAGGTCCGGCGCGGGCAGCGTCACGTCGGACAGGATCCGCGGCTCCTTCACGGGGGAGGCGGCGGCGGGCGCGGCGAGTGAGCCGGCAAGCGCCGTGCCGATGGCGAGCGCGGCGACAAGGTGACGAGACATGGTGCTTCCCTTGGGGGCAAATGTGCTGATTCGGGGTGGAACCTACAGAGGTTCGATGTCCAGCCGCCGAAGCGCACATGAACGCGCGTTGACGTCACCGACCGCCAATCTCAGGCGCCGCCGCGTGACGGCGCCTGAGCACGAGGTGGGTCAGACCCGGAGCAGGGAGGCGCAGGCGGCCGCCGCCGCGTCGGCGTCACCGATCACCACGGCTCGGGCGAGAGCCGTCAGGCGCTCGGCCGAGACCCGGGCGTCGTCCAGCGGCGCGGCCTCCGAGAGCAGGTCGTCGAGATCGGCCAGCAGGCTCGCCCCCGCGAGCCTGCGCACGCAGGGCCAGGTGTCGGAGAAGCGCACCGGCCGGCCGTCGGCGTCGAGCAGGGCGAGCCGGAGGCTGCGGTCGGGATGCGCCGCCGCGCTGCGCGCCAGCCCCGCCATGATCGCCTCGCGCGCCCGCGCGAGCTCCATCGGGTCGCGCTCGGCCAGCGATAACGCCGGATCCAGCGGTGACTCCTGCCGCGTCTCCTGCAGCGCCGGCGCGAGCACCACGGCGCCGTTGCCGTGCTGGACCTCGACCATGCCCTGGACCTCGAGCGCCACCAGGGCGCGGCTCAGGGTCGCCCGGCTGACGCCGAGCTCGGCGGCCAGGCGACGCTCGGGCGGCAGGCGGTCGCCGGGGGAGAGCCCCTGAGCCTCGATGAAGCGCGCGATGTGGTCGGCCAGCTGCACGTAGAGGCGGGGACGCTCCATCCGCTCGGGAACCGCGGAGGTCTGCGGGCGCTTCTTGGTCACGGGGGACAGTCTATTGACATCCGGCGCAGTGGCGCAGAGGCTAGGCCAATCCGGAAATACGCACGTAACCGGAGAGTCACCTGACCCGAGGAGTCGCCGATGTCAGCGGAAGTCGTTGCGTTGGTTGTATTGGTGTTGGTGTTCCTGATAGCCACCGTCCGGTCCATCAACATGGGGGCGCTGGCGCTCGTGGCGGCGTTCGTCGTGGGCACCGCGGTGTTCGGCGTGGAGGTGTCGGACGTCCTCGGCGGCTTCCCGGCCAACCTGTTCGTCATCCTGGTCGGCGTCACGTACCTGTTCGCGCTGGCCAGGAACAACGGCACCGTGGACTGGATCGTGCACCGGGCCGTGGTGGCGGTACGCGGACGTGTCGCGCTGATGCCGTGGGTGATGTTCGTGGTGTGCGCCGCGATCACGGCGATCGGCGCCGCCAGCCCGGCCGCGGTGGCCATCGTGGCCCCGGTGGCCATGGGCTTCGCCGCCCGCTACCGGATCAACCCGGTCATGATGGGCCTGATGGTGGTGCAGGGGGCCACCGGCGGAAGCTTCTCGCCGATCGGCATCTTCGGCGCGATCACCAACGGCGTCGTGGACAAGAGCCACCTTCCGGGCAACCCGGCCGTGCTGTTCTTCAGCGCGATGGGCGCCTGCGCGCTGATCAGCCTGGTCGGCTTCCTCACCCTGGGCGGCACGAAGCTGCTGCAGCGCGACCGCGAGACGCCGAAGCAGCAGGTCGCGACCCTCACGCGCACAGGCGCCTCCGGATCCGCGGGCGACTCCGCCGCTGACCCCGACCCCGCCGACGACGCCCTGCCCCGCCTCGACGCTCAGCGCTCCCTCACGCTGGTCGGCCTGCTCGTGCTCGCCGTGGGCGCGCTCGTCTTCGACCTCGACATCGGCTTCCTCGCCCTGGCGGTGGCGGTCGCGCTCACGCTGATCTTCCCCTCCGCGGCCCGCGGCACCGTCGACAAGATCAGCTGGGGTACGGTGCTCCTCGTCGGCGGCATCGTCACCTACGTCTCCCTGCTGGAGGACCAGGGCACGGTGAAGTGGCTCGGCGACGGGGTCGCCCACGTCGGCGCCCCGCTCGTGGCCGCGTTCCTGATCTGCCTCATCGGCGCCGTGGTCTCCGCCTTCGCCTCGACGACCGGCATCCTCGGGGCGCTCATCCCGCTCGCCGTGCCGTTCCTGCAGACCGGTCAGGTCGGCGCCGTCGGGCTGGTCACGGCGCTGGCGATCTCCTCCTCGGTGGTCGACTGCAGCCCGTTCTCGACCAACGGGGCCCTGGTCGTCGCGAACGCGGACGTGTCCGAACGCGACAACGTCTTCAAGCGCCTGATGACCTGGGGCATGACCATCATGGTGGTCGCGCCGGTGCTGTGCTGGGTGATCCTCGTCGTGCCGGGGAGCCTGTCATGAGCGGCCCGCTCGCCGGTTACGTCGTCGTCGACCTGACCAGGGCACTGGCCGGGCCGCACGCCGCGATGATGCTCGGCGACCTGGGCGCGCGGGTGATCAAGGTGGAGCAGCCCGGAAGCGGCGACGACACCCGGGGCTGGGGCCCGCCGTTCGCCGGCTCCGAGTCCACGTACTTCCTGTCGTGCAACCGCAACAAGCAGTCGATCGCCCTGGACCTGAAGGACGAGGACGGCCGGGCCACCCTCGAGGCCCTGATCCGCAAGGCGGACGTGCTGCTGGAGAACTTCCGCGCCGGCGTGCTCGACCGGCTCGGCTTCACCACCGCGCGCCTGCTCGAACTCAACCCGCGGCTGGTCGTGCTGTCCATCACCGGGTTCGGCCACGACGGGCCGGAGGCCGGGCGGGCCGGCTACGACCAGATCGCGCAGGGCGAGGCCGGGCTGATGTCGCTCACCGGGTCCGGACCCGACGACCCGCAGCGGGTCGGCGTGCCGATCGGCGACCTGCTGGCCGGCATGTACGGCGCGTACGGCGTGGTCTCCGCGCTGCTCGAACGCGAGCGGACCGGCCGCGGCCAGGTCGTGCGCACCTCGCTGCTGGCCGGCATCGTCGGCGTGCACGCCTTCCAGGGCACCCGCTGGACCGTGGCCGGCGAGGTCGGGCGCGCCCAGGGCAACCACCACCCGTCCATCGCCCCGTACGGGCTGTTCCGGTGCGGGGACGGCCACGTGCAGATCGCGGTGGGCAGCGAGGGACTGTGGCAGCGCTTCTGCGCCGAGTTCGGCCTGGACCCGCGGGAGCCCGGCCTGGCGACGAACGCGGAGCGGGTGGCCGCGGGCCGGCGGCTGGTCGAGCTGGTCGAGGCCGCCTTCGCCCCCTTCGGCGCGGACGAGCTGCTGCGCCGGCTGGCCGCCGCGGGCGTGCCCGCCGGCCGGGTGCGCAGCCTGGACGAGGTGTACGACTGGCCGCAGACCAGGTCGCAGGGCCTGCTCATCGACGTCGAGCACGCGGGCATCGGCGGGATCACGCTGCCCGGCCCGCCGCTGCGGTTCTTCGACCCGGCCGGGCCGGACGGCGAGGTCGAGATCACCCGGACCGACCACGCCGCGCCTCCCGTGCTGAACGCCGACGAGGAGGAGATCCGCTCGTGGCTGGCCGGATGACCGCGCTCGAACTCGTCGAACTCGCGCTCGACGACGGCTCCTTCCGCAGCTGGGACCGGCCGCTCGGGCCGGTGGAGGACGCCGACGTGACCGCCGCCAGGCAGCGTACGGGCCTGGACGAGGCGGTGATCACGGGGGAGGGGCTGCTGCACGGCCGCCGGGTGGCCGTCGTCGCCTGCGAGTTCGGCTTCCTCGCCGGATCCATCGGGGTCGCCGCCGCCGAACGCCTGGTGGCGGCCGTGGAGCGGGCGACCGCCGAGCGGCTGCCGCTGCTCGCCGCGCCCGCCTCGGGCGGCACGAGAATGCAGGAGGGCACGGTGGCGTTCCTGCAGATGGTGAAGATCTCGGCCGCGGTCACGCAGCACAAGGCCGCGGGCCTGCCGTACCTGGTCTACCTGCGCGATCCCACCCTCGGCGGCGTGCTCGCCTCGTGGGGCTCGCTCGGCCACGTCACGGCCGCCGAACCCGGCGCGATGATCGGCTTTCTCGGCCCGCGCGTCTACCGGTCCCTGTACGGCGAGCCGTTCCCGGAGGGCGTCCAGGTCGCCGAGAACCTGTACCGGCACGGCCTGATCGACGCCGTGCTGCCGCCGCAGGCGCTGGCCGGGATCGCCGACCGCGCGCTGCGCATCCTGCTGGCTCCACCGGTGGAGCCGCCCCTGGGTGAGACGCCGCCGTCCGAGCCGCTGCCGGACGTGCCCGCGTGGGAGTCGATCACCCGCTCCAGGCGCGCCGACCGGCCCGGCGTCCGGCAGCTGCTCCGCTACGCCGCCTCGGACGTCCTGCCGCTGAACGGGACCGGCGAGGGGGAGCAGGACCCGGGGCTGTACCTGGCGCTGGCCCGCTTCGGCGGCGTCTCGTGCGTGCTGCTCGGCCAGGACCGGCGCACCCAGACCGACGTGGGGCCGATGGGGCCGGCGGCCCTGCGCGCGGCCCGGCGCGGCTTCCGCCTGGCGCACGAGCTGAACCTGCCGCTCGTCACCGTCATCGACACCCCCGGCGCGGCGCTCAGCCCCGAGGCGGAGGAGGGCGGGCTGGCCGGCGAGATCGCCCGGTGCCTGTCCGAGCTCGTCACCCTTGCGGCGCCGACGCTGTCGATCCTGCTCGGCCAGGGCTGCGGCGGCGGCGCGCTCGCGCTGATCCCGTGCGACCGGGTGCTCGTCGCCCAGCACGGCTGGCTGTCACCGCTGCCGCCCGAGGGCGCCAGCGCCATCGTGCACCGCGACGTCGAGCACGCCCCGGAGCTGGCGGCCGCGCAGGGTGTGCGCTCCGCCGACCTGGTCGCCGACGGCATCGCCGACCGGGTCGTCCCCGAGCGCCCGGACGCGGCCGACGAACCGGAGGCGTTCTGCCGCCGCGTCGGGCGCGAGCTGGAGCGGGAGCTCGCCGCGATGCTGCCGCGCCGCCGCCCCGACCTGCTCACCGAACGGCTCCGGCGCTACCGCGTCCTCGGCACCACCCGCGACCGGGCTCAGACGGCTAGCTAGAAGCGCCCCAACCCGCTCATTCAGGCGTCTCTGCGCAGGGCCCATTCGACGCCCGGACAGCGGTCCATGACGACGTCGAGGCCGGCGCTCAGGGCGCGTTCGGCGGCCGCCTCGTCGATGACGCCGAGCGGGAGCCAGATCGCCTTGGCCCCTGCCGCGATCGCCTCGTCCACCGACTCCCCCGCCAGCTCGGCGCGCCGGTACACCGCGACCACGTCCAGCGGGTCCGGCACCTCGGCCAGCGACGCGTACCCGGGCTCGCCCAGCACGGTCTCGGCGGCCGGATGGACGGGAATGACCCGTCTGCCGCGGGCCTGGAGCAGCCGGGCCTGGTCATAGGCCGTGCGCTCCGGGTTGTCGCTCAGGCCCACGAAGGCCCAGTGCCGCGCCCCGTGAAGCAGGCGCTTGATGACGTCGCCGTCGGCGAAGCGGTTTCCCATGCTCGGCACCAACACGGCGCGCCCGCCGGAACTTCCCGCATTCATCTTCCGCTCAGCGGTTGCCGCGCTTTCAACGCCGTTGACCGCCGCATATGGTCCAGAGCGTTGAAGAGCGCTCTCGCGACCGGCCTTTCTGTCCGCGTGCTGGCGAAAGCCACGCCCGTTCCACAGAGGTAGAGCATGAGATCTTCTCTCGTTTTCGTCGCGCTGGCCCTCGCCGCCGCGCTGGTCGGCGGCGCGGGTAGCGCCCAGGCGGTCGCCGACCCGCTGCTGTCCCAGGGCAAGCCCGTCACCGCGTCGTCCGCCGAGAACGCCGGCACGCCCGCCTCGGCGGCCGTGGACGGCAACGCCGCCACCCGCTGGTCGAGCGCCTTCGGCGACCCGCAGTGGCTGCGGGTCGACCTCGGCGGCACCGCCGCCATCAGCCAGGTGGTGCTCAGCTGGGAGTCCGCGTACGGCCGGGCGTTCCAGATCCAGACCTCCGCCGACGGCCTGACCTGGACCACCGTCTACGCGACCGCCACCGGCACCGGCGGGACGCAGACCCTCGCCGTGACCGGGAACGGCCGGTACGTACGGATGTACGGCACCGCCCGCGGCACGGCCTACGGCTACTCGCTGTTCGAGTTCCAGGTCTACGGCACGATGGGCGGCACCACGCCACCTCCAGGGGGCACCGTCCCCGACCCGACCACCCAGTCGCTGGAGGCGACCACCGGCCCGCTGGCCACCGCGACCTACACTGTCCCCAACCCCAGCGGCTACAAGGCGGGCACGATCACGTACCCGACGGCCAGTGGCTCGTACCCGGGCATCGTGCTCATGCCGGGCTACCAGGGCACCCAGCAGAACCTGAGCTGGCTCGGCCCGCGCCTGGCGTCCTGGGGCTTCGTCGTCCTCAACGTCGACACCAACACGCTGTCCGACAGCCCCGACCAGCGGGGCACCCAGATCAGGGCGGCCGGCACCCAGCTGCTCAACCTCGGCAACGCCACCGGCAACCCCATCTCGGGCAAGCTGAACGGCGTGCTCGGCGCGGCGGGCCACTCCATGGGCGGCGGCGGCACGATGGTGGCGCTGCGCGACGACACCCGGTTCAGGGCGGGCGTGCCGCTGGCGCCCTACCACCAGAGCGGGAGCTTCGCCGGCGTCGCCAAGCCGACGTTCTTCCTGACCTGCGCGAGCGACGTCGCCGCGCCCGGCGGCACGTACGCCAGGCCCTGGTACAACAGCATGACGCAGGCCGAGAAGCTGTACATCGAGGTCCCCGGCGACCACCTCTGCCCGGTGACCGGCTACGGCAACAAGGCCAAGCAGGGCAAGTGGATCGTGTCGTTCTTCAGCCGCTGGTTGCGCGACGACGCCCGCTTCACCCCGTTCCTGTGCGGCAGCGTGCGTGACGCCGACCGGAACAACACCTCGCTGGTGACCCAGTGGACGGACACCTGCCCGTTCTGAACGACTCGGCCGGGCACGGCGTCGCGCCGTGCCCGGCCCCGGCTACGCGAGCGCCGAGTGGCGCCGGCCGTAGGCGTAGTAGATGATCAGCCCGATCAGGAACCAGACGGCGAAGCGCAGCCACGTCACCGGACTCAGGAACGTGATCAGCCAGATCGAGAAGAGCGCCCCGACGCCCGGCACCACCGGCATCCCCGGCAGGCGGAACTGGCGCGGCAGGTCGGGCTGCCGGTAGCGGAGCACGATCACCGCCACGCACACGACCACGAACGCCAGCAGGATCCCGATGTTCGTCAGCTCGGCCGCCTCCCGGATGGGCAGGAACCCGGCGATCAGCGCCGACGCGACGCCCACGATCCAGGTGACCCGCGTGGGCACCCGGCGCACCGGGTGCAGCTTGGCGAACCAGTGCGGCAGCAGCCCGTCCCGGCTCATGGAGAACCAGACCCGGGTGACGCCGAGCATGAACGTGAACATGACCGTGAGGATGCCCACCACGGCCCCCGCCGCGATCAGGGACGCGAGCCCGGGCAGCCCGACAGAGGCGAACGCCGAGGAGAAGCCGCTCTCGGGATCGATCTCCCGGTAGTTCTGCATGCCGGTGAGCACGAGCGTGGCCAGCACGTACAGGACCATGGAGATGGCCAGCGAGTAGAGGATCGCCTTCGGCATGTGCCGCTGCGCGTCCCGTGACTCCTCGGCCGCGGTGCTCATCGCGTCGTAGCCGAACACCGCGAAGAACACGGTGGCGGCGCCGGTGATCGCCCCGCTGACCCCGAACGGGAAGAACGGCGTGTAGTTGTACGGGTTGATGTAGAAGAAGCCGACCACGATCACCAGCAGCACGACGGCGACCTTGATGCCCACCACGGACGTCTCGAACCTGGCCGCGGCGCGGATCCCGAGATTCAGCAGGAAGGCGATGAACAGGCACAGGATCGCCGCGAACAGGTCCACCACGTGCCCCGCGCCGGTGCCGGGCGCGCCGAGCATCCACGCGGGCAGCGTGAAGCCGAGCTGCTCCACGAGGAAGCCGAAGTAGCCGGAGATGCCGATGGCCACGACCGCGACGATGGCGGTGTACTCCAGCAGCAGGTCCCAGCCGATGCACCAGCCGACGATCTCCCCGAGGACCGCGTACCCGTAGGTGTAGGCGGACCCGGCCTTCGGGATCAGGCCGGCGAACTCGGCGTACGAGAACGCGGCGGCGGCGCTGGCGATCCCCGCGATGAGGAACGAGACGAGCACGGCCGGCCCCGCGGTCTGGTTGGCGACCGCGCCGGCCAGGGCGAAGATGCCCGCGCCGATGATGCCGCCCACGCCGATGGCGGTGAGCTGCCACAACCCGAGCGACCTGGCCAGCTCGCCCTCGTGCTCGGTGGCGATGAGCTCCACCGGTTTGCGTCTGAAGACGCCTCCTGAAGTTGTCATGACGCCCCCGATGCGACTATGTGCGTCCGTCCTGCCCACCAGGGCCGTCCCTATGCGAAGGGGCCCTGGCGGGCGGGGTCACGGGCGCCACGTGCCGCCCGTTCGCGAGGTGCTGCTGCAGCTCGACGTGCCGGAACTGGTAGTACGGCCCCTCCGTGCGCAGCAGGCCCAGCCGGTGGGCGTCGTCCAGGAAGTCCATCGCCCGCAGCGGCAGGCTTCCCCGGGTGGCCAGGCGGGGGATCGTCAGCTTGTAGGCCAGCCAGGCGTGGTGGCGGCCCAGGACGAGCCCGAACAGCAGCCCCAGCACCAGGCCGACCAGGATCGACATGTCCGGGGGGATCCCCGAATACAGCAGGACGCCCGCGGTGGCGAGCCCGACCACGAGCCCGCCGATGATCCGGATGGCGGTCAGGTTCCGGTCGGCCTGCCAGGTCGAGCGCGGGGATCTGGCCGTCAGGTCGGCGGTGGGGCTCTCGACCCAGCGGATCAGGCTGAGCAGGGCGACGAATCCGACGAAGGACAGCAGCCCGATCTGCACCGAGGATCTCAGGGCGAAGACCGGCTTCCCGCTCGCGTAGGCCATGAGCCAGCCGACGATGGCCCCCAGGGCTCCGACGATCAGCCCGTCCCGGAGGGCGGGAAGGAGCTCGGCGAGCCTGCCGCGCAGGTGGAAGTCGGCGTGTCCCGGCGACTCGGTGAACCAGGAGCCGATCAGGGTCTCGGCCACGAGCGCGGAGAACAGGCCGGCCATCGCGCTGAAGAAGAGCGACTTCGTCAGCAGCCCGAAGGCCAGCCCGACCACGACCCCGATCACGGCGGCGGCCCCGAACCGGACCGTGCGGCTGGAGGTGTAACGGGCCAGGTGCCACCAGGCGACGTCGCGCGGGTCCTCCTCGTTGCGTTCGAGCTGGCGGGACAGGTACGTGAGCCAGCGGTCAACCTGCTCCGGCGTCCAGGCGTGCTGCGGCCGGAAGGGCTGCGGCGGGCCCTCGGCGGGCGTACGCGTGCTCACCAGAGCCGGGATGAGCTGGTCGCACAGATGGTCGTGCAACGTCGCCGCGCTGCCGCGCCCGAGCGCCAGCAGCGGCGTCGGATCCACCCGCGGCGCGATGTAGGTGGCGCGGACCAGCCAGAGCCCCAGAGACGTCGAGGTGACCTCGGACAACGCGGGGACGGCGCCCTTGCGCAGCTCCTCCAGGACCTGGGGCCAGACGGAGTGGGGCACCGGCGGCAGGCACGCCTCCAGGTAGTCGGCCGACGCGGCGGGGGACATGGGCTGTGGCTCGATGACCGCCGCCGCCGTGAGGGCGTCGCCGATCTCCTCGACGGACTCGGCGAACTGGTCGGTACGGCAGGTGAGGATGAGCTGGTCGGTCTCGTACAGCGACCGGTTCAGCGCGGTCAGCATGTCCGCGCGGGCGGTGTCGGGCAGCTCGTCCAGGCCGTCGATGACGGGCAGCACCTCGCCCCGGGCCACGAGAGTCTCCGGCATGTCCGTGCCGAGGCCCTCCGCGCGCAGCGCCGGATAGTCCAGCGCCAGGCTCGCGGCCAGCCAGTCCTGCAGCCGCCCATAGAGGCGGTCGTCCCAGCGCGCGGCCGACAGCAGCACCGGGACGGGCTCCTCCGGCTCCCGCGTGCGCAGCAGTTCGAGGACGAGCTGCACGGCCAGGGTCGTCTTCCCGGTTCCCGGGCCGCCCAGGATGACCAGCCGGCGGCAGCGCAGGGCGCGGAAGTTACGTGCCATGTCCGCGATGTGCACGTCCAGGCCGGGGAAGGCCACGGTGCCCTTGGCGATGATCTCGGGACGGTCGGCGAGCTCGCGGCGCTCGGTCGAGTGCCAGGGCAGCGGCATGGGCTCGGGATCGCACAGAGAGCGCAGGACCGTCTCGTCGCGCCACTGCTGGGTGACCAGCCCGGAGAGGACGTCCTTGGCGGTGGCGACGTCGGCCGAGGTGGGGGCGGCGGTGGCCGCGCCGCGCTTGCGCCACCAGGTCAGGAACTGCACCAGGCCGTTGCCCAGCCCTATCGCGCCCGTCACCGCCGCGATGATCTGAGCGGATCCGGCCGTGATCCCCCAGTCCTTCGGCAATCGGGTGGCCACGGTCAGGATCATGGTGGCCAGGGCCAGGAGCAGAACGCCGAGCACCACCGACATCTTGGCCTGGCGATTCTGCCAATATCGTGCGCCCATAAATCCAGTATGTGCGGATAAAGAGGCTGGTAATTCTCCACGCAGGGTCGATAAAGCGGAAAAACCATTCACCTCATTGATGGGGGCCGCCAATCCTGTGGCATCGATTCGGAAACCCGTCCGGCCGCGACGGCCAGCCCCCGGCGGCCGGGCAGGACGAGGTTGCCGTCGGTGACCAGCATGAACCGCTCCAGATCCGGCACGATCACGTGCACGGCGGTGATCCCGCAGGGGAGGACGCGCACCACGCGGTGGTAGGCCGGGTGGCCCCGCGCGGCCAGCGTCGCGGTCACCTTCCGCAGCTGGGCGCCGGGAGTCCCGGCCGTCGGGGCGGCCTGCGGAAAGGGGACCACCTGCGCCTCTCGCAGGGCGTCGGTGAGGTCGAAGCGCCCGCACGCGTGCAGCGCGGGGTGCGCCGCCAGCCCGGCCAGATCGCCGCGTACGGCTCCGGAGCGCGGCAGACCCTCGCCGAGCGTGGTCTGGACGAGCTCCGTGAGCGCCCGCCAGGCGGCGTACGCCGGGTCCAGCGAGGTGCCGCCGCCGCGCCGGTGCGGCCGTCGTTCGGCCGGAGCCGTGTACGCCAGCATCGTCGGCACGCCGAGGTCGCTGGTGATGTCCAGCAGGTGCACCGGTGACCCGGTCAGCTCCTCCGCCGTCGCGTACGCCCGCGCGAGGCCGTGCGGAAGCGTCCCCGGGTCGATCAGCCTGAGCCGGAAGCCGTCCCCGCCCAGGAAGGCGCGGACGAGGAGCAGCGACAGGGCGTCCCGCTCCACGGCCTCGTTGAGGGCGTGCAGCAGCGCCTCGGCGGCGGTGATGCCGACGGCCGAGCCGCTGTTGCAGCTGTAGCGCATCAGGTCGGCGTAGTCGCAGTCGTCCCCGGCCAGCTCGCGCAGCGGCGCGGCGCCGGTCTCGGCGTACCAGGGGGCCGACAGGAACAGCGGCACCAGCGCGTCGGCGCGCCTGTGGGGGAGGGGTGGCCCGTCGAGGAGGCGATAGCGCAGGCAGGCCATCCGCCGGCCGGGCGTCCCGGTCAGCAGCAGCGCGCAGGCGTCCCCGCGCAGCGGCCCCGAGGCGAGTGCGGCGGGCGCGACGGGCCGCACGGCGGCGGGGTCGAACCCGGCCGGGCCGGTGAGGTAGTGCTCGACGGCCTCGAACAGAGCGCCCACGCGGGCCTCGTCCGGGCGTCCTTTGCCCATCCCGCACGCGACCGGCGAGAGGTCCCCCGCGCCGCCGAGCAGGCGGCACCACCAGGCGGTCGGGTCGCGGCCGTCGCCCGCGTCAACGAGCTCCGCCCGCAGGCCGAGCGCGATCAGTGCCGCGGACGCCCGCCTCCCGGCCTCGTCCAGCGGCACCGCTCGTTCCGCCGCGCAGAACGGCCGCCCCGCCCGTCGCGGGGATTTCGGAAATCGACGCGGCCTACCTTCTGCCATCGCCGGTCGTGGCGGACAGCAGCTCGCCCAGCCGGTCGAGTTCGGCCTGGGTCAGGTGCTGGGTCGCGCGATCCAGCGACTCGGTCACGATATAGTCCACGACATTTCCCATGAGCCTCCCCCTTCCTTTCCGCCTTAATTGTAGCGCCGCCTCCGCAAAAGCCTAGAAAGGCTATTTGCGGACTTATTTACATTTTCTGGAGAATGGCCGCGGCTGGGGTGGGTATCCAGCCCCGTCATCCGGAGCCCCAGGATCGTCACTCTGGGTGAGATGGCGGCCGTTACGGTCACGAACCGTGTGCTGACAAAGAGTCAACCCGTCATTCGTGATGTTTCTTCGCATCCGTACCTTGAAGTACATGTGCCCCATCGGCATAGTGGACGCACCACAGGCGTGCCAGTCGTGGCGGACATTCTCGGGGTAGTGCCGGTTCGCGACTGCCCGGCGGCGCATCATCCGGTGCGCGGAATTGGACATGATGGATGAGTTCGCCCCCGCCGATCCGTACCAAGCTGCTCAGGATTCTCCTGCTTCCGCTGGTCTCCATGGTCGCCCTGTGGGGGTTCATCGCCTACTCCAGCGTTGAGGAGATCGTCACCGTCTCCCAGGCGCAGGACCGCTGGGAGGGCATCGGGTCGCCGGTGCTGCAGCTGATCGTCGAGTTACAGCGGGAGCGCCAGCTCTCGGCGGAGGCGGTTCGCGGCACCGGCTCGTACGAGCCGCTGGCCGAGCAGCGCCGGGTCACCGACGGCAAGGCCAAGCGCCTGCGCGAGGTGATCAGCGCCCTCGACGTCGGGGCGGCGGACGGGGAGACCCCGGCCCAGGTGCAGGCGCTGCTGCAGGCGCTCGACGGGCTGCAGTCGCTGCGCGATTCCGCCGACGGCGGCGTGCTGGCCCCGCCGCTGACCATCATCGAGGCGTACAACAACCTGATCAGCGTCGCCAACGGGCAGTTCAGCGACCGCGACGCGCTCAGCGACGTCTCGTCCTACCAGGCGGTGCGCGGCATGGCGGCCTACAGTGCCGCGGCCGAGTATCTGGGCCGTGAGCACGCCGTGCTCACCACCACGATCGTGCACCACAAGATGACCCCCAGGGACCGGGCCTCGTTCGTCTCCGCGATGACCAGCCGCCGGCTCGTCTTCGCCAACGCCGAGCGCGACGTCGGCCCCGAACTGCGGGCGAACTACGACCGGCTGATCGCCAGCGCGTCGTTCAAGCGGCTGGTGGACGCGGAGGACCTGCTGTTCGGCTGGGACACCAGCGGCGGCGCGCCGCCCGTGGACCCCACCGTGTGGAAGCGGGACGCGGACGCCATCTTCGGCGCGATCAGCCGCGACACGCAGACGGAGCTGGCCCGCACGGCGGAGGAGGCGCAGTCCCAGAAGTCCGGTGCGTACTGGCGGATCGGCCTGGTCCTGCTCCTGGGGCTGTTCGCGGTGGTTGCGTCGGTGGCGCTGTCGTACCGGTTCGGCCGCTCGCTGATCATCGAGCTCAGCCGGCTGCAGGAGTCGGCCGTAGAGCTGGCCGAGCGGCGGCTGCCCCGGCTGGTCGAGCGGCTGCGCCGCGGTGACGACGTGGACCCGGCCACCGAGGCGCCCGGCCTCGACCGCGCCGACACCGCCGAGGTCGACCGGGTGGTGCACGCCTTCTCCGCCGTACGCCGTACGGCGGTCGAGGCGGCGGTCGGGCAGGCGACCCTGCGCAAGGGCGTCGGCCTGGTCTTCCTCAACCTGGCCCGGCGCAACCAGGCGCTGCTCCACCGACAGCTCACGCTGCTCGACACCATGGAACGTCGGGTCGAGGAGCCGGAGGTCCTGGAGGACCTGTTCAAGCTCGACCACCTGACCACCCGCATGCGGCGGCACGCCGAGAACCTGATCATCCTGTCCGACTCGGCCCCCGCGCGGCGTTGGCGCGACCCGGTGCCGCTGTTCGACGTCGTACGCGCGGCGGGGCTGGAGGTCGAGGACTACACCCGCGTCACCGTCGTACCGATGCCGAACGCCCCGCTGCTGGTCGGCCCCGCCGTCACCGACGTGATCCACCTGGTCGCCGAGCTGGTGGAGAACGCCACCGTCTTCTCCCCGCCCGACACGACCGTGCACATCCGCAGCATGACCGCGGCCAACGGCTTCGCGCTGGAGGTGGAGGACCGGGGCCTGGGGCTGAACCAGTCCACCCTCGACGAGCTCAACTCCAGGCTGGCCGACCCGCCGGAGTTCGACCTGGCCGACAGCGACCGGCTCGGCCTGTTCGTGGTGTCCAGGCTCGCGGTCCGGCACGGGATCAAGGTCTCGCTGCGCCGCTCGCCGTACGACGGGACCACCGCGATCGTGCTGCTGCCGGCCTCCCTGCTCGTCAACCTCCAGCCCCCGATCGTCGTCGCGCCCGCCACGGACCGCGTCGCCGCGCACATAGCCAGGCCCATGCGCGCGCTCGGCACCGGGCCCGCCGAGCCCCGGTCCCGCGGGGTGGCCGCCGCCCCTGAGCCCTTCTCGCCCCTCGGGCCGGACGCGCCCGCCCGCGCCCCGGAGCGCGGGACGTGGTTCGAGGCCGGGCCCGCGCCGACCCCGATCATCCAGGCCGGGCCAGTGACTGGGCCTGTGAACGGCTCCGCGAACGGGCTCACGGACGCCTCTTCCAACGGGTCCACGAACGGACTCGCGGGCGGACCCGCCGACGGGCTCGCGGGCGGCCCTGCGGACGGGCTCGCGGACGGGCTCGCGGAGGAACCGGATAACGGGCCCGCCACTGGACCGATCCGGATTCCGACGCCGGTCCCCGGCCCCGCCACCCCGCCCGGCCCGCCCGCCGACTGGAGCGTCACGGTGCCGGCCGAGGACGCGGACGAAGACCTCGACGGGCTGCCGATGCGGGTACCGCAGGCCAGCCTGGCTCCCCAGCTCCGTTCCGCCAGACGCGCGGACCGGCGCAGCACCTCGGCGCGCTCGCCGGAGGAGCTCGCACAACTCATGTCGTCCATGCAACGCGGCTGGCAGCAAGGCCGTCGCCAGGCGGAGCAGGGACCAGACGTGTGGAACCGAAAGGACGACCATCCCGATGCCCGACCCCAGAAGTGAACTGAGCTGGCTGCTGGACGACCTCACCCAGCGCGTCCCCGGCATCCGGCACGCCATCGTGCTGTCCGCCGACGGGCTGGCCATGGGCGGCTCCCGGGGCTTGACCCGGGAGGACGCCGAGCACCTGTCCGCCATCTCCGCCGGCAGCCACAGCCTGGCCATGGGCGCCGGGCGCCACTTCGGTCTGGGCGGCGTACGGCAGACGATCATCGAGATGGAGGACGGCTTCCTGTTCGTCACCGCGGCCGGCCAGGGGGCCCGGCTGGCCGTGCTCGCCACGGGCGACGCCGAGCTGGGCATGGTCACGTACGAGATGGCGCTCATGGTCAAGCGGGTCGGCGAGCACCTCTCCGCGCAGCCGAGGGGAGCGGCACCGGCACCCGCCTGGAACGGCGCGAGACAGTGACCGGGGAGGATCCCGGGCCGCTGCTCCGGCTCTTCGGGCTGACCGGGGGCCGGGCGCGCCCGCAGGGCGAGGCGTTCGATCTGGTGGCCATCGTCACGACGGTCGCCGGCACCTACGAGCCCGCGGAGCTGCTCCCGGAGCATCGCGCCGTGCTGTCGCTGTGCCGGAAGCCCACGCCGGTGGCCGACGTCGCGGCGCACCTCAGGCTGCCGCTCAACATCACCCGGGTGATCCTGAGCGATGTGCGGCGAGAGGGCCTTGTCACCATCGAACGCCCGCGCCCCGCGGCGCAGACGATCGACGAACGCATCTACAGGGAAGTGCTGCATGGACTACGCAGCCTCTGAGCCGGGGACGACCGCCGTCGCCTCGGCCTTGGCCATCAAGATCCTCATCGCGGGCGGTTTCGGCGTCGGCAAGACCACATTGGTCGGCACCATCAGCGAGATCCGGCCGCTGCACACCGAGGAGCTGCTGAGCGAGCGGGGCATCGGGGTGGACGACACCTCGGGCGTGGAGTCCAAGACCACCACCACGGTCGCGCTCGACTTCGGCCGCATCACCATCCGCGACGGGCTGTGGCTGTACCTGTTCGGCACCCCCGGGCAGGACCGCTTCTGGTTCATGTGGGACGAACTGGCCCTCGGCGCGCTCGGCGCCGTCGTGCTCGCCGACACGCGCCGCCTGGGCGACTGCTTCCCCGCGGTGGACTACTTCGAGCAGCGCGGCGTCCCGTTCGTGGTCGGCGTGAACTGCTTCGAGGGGGCCCGCCGCCACGACCCGGCCAAGGTGCGGCGGGCGCTCGCGCTGAACGAGCGCATCCCGATCGTGCTGTGCGACGTCCGCGACCGCGCGTCGGTCAAGGAGGTGCTCACCACCTTGGTGAAGTACGCGGTGGAAGGCGGATGAGCCGGGTTCAGGGGGCCGGTGTGAGTGGCGGGACGGCGTTGCGCGCCCGTTCGAGGGCCTGATCGGGCCACCACTGGCCGGAGGCCGGGGTGACTACGCCGTACACCGGGTCGGCCGGTCCCGGGGTGCCCCGGGTGCACTGGCCGTTGGAGAATCCCGGACTGTTGAGCCAGAGGAACGCGTCGGCCAGCGGCTTCCCGGTGCCGGCGGACGGCCGGGCGCCCGCGCCTCTGCCGGGGGGATTGCACCATTCGTCCGGAACCGGGAAGCGCCCGGCGGGCGGTTGCCACTCGCCGGCCCCGTTCCGGCTCGTGTCGACGACGAAGCGCGGCAGGCCGGGCGCGTCGTCCGGCACGGCGGCCAGGGCCGCGTCGGCGCACGAGGCGCTTCGCGACGCCGCCCTCAGATAGACGCACCTGGACAGCTTCGCGGCGTACGTGAGCGATCGCGCGGTCGGCCGGTAGCCGACGGCGTTGACGTAGAAGCCGTCGGCGCGCACCGCCCCCGCGTTGACCAGCCGGTCGGCGATCTGCGTGAACGCGGGCCAGCCCGCCAGCCCGCCGTCGAGGTAGACGGCGGTGCGGGCCAGGCCGGTCAGGGTCTCCACGGCGTAGGTGAGATCGGCGTACCGCTGGACGGCGGCGGACTCCCCGCCCTGCGGGCACTCGGGGCTGCCGGGCATCCGCGCCAGGCCGCTGGGCTCCAGGGCGACGACCGCGGGCCGGTTCCCGATGCCCTCGGCCACCGCGTCGATCCACGCCCGGTAGCCCGCGGTGTCGGGGGCGCCGCCGTTCCAGCAGTCACGTCCCGGGATGTTGTTGGTGACGAACACCGGGACGGTCTGCCTGCGTTCGGCCTGGGCGACCGCCTCGCGTGCGGTGCGGGAGACGTCGGCGGGGGAGCCGCCGGCGAGCCAGATCGCCTGGGGGACCTGCGACAGCGCCCGCATGAGGGCGGCGTCGGCCGTCCTGCCCTGCGCCGACCAGGTCCGGGACTGCCGGGCCGCGTCGGTGTCCGGCTGCATGTAGAACCGCACGCCGTCCGCGCGCAGCGGGTTCTCGCCGGGGAGCTTCCGCCACAGCGTGCCCGCCTCCTTCGCGACGGCGGGATTCACCGCCGGGTTCACCGCCGGGGTCACGGCGGGCAGGCCGGGGAACAGGCTGGGGAGCAGGTACGCGCCCGCCGTCGCCACGGCGAGCGCGGCCACCGTGCCGCCGGCCCACGCCCAGCGCCTGGACGTCCCCCGTCGCCGGCCCCGGTGCGCCGGGGCGGCGTGGCTCCGGTCCGGGGTGGTGCGGCCCTTCTCCGGGGCGGCGTGGCCCTGCTCGGGGACGGCGTGGCTCCGTCCCGAGGCGGTGGCGGCCGGGCTCGGCACTCTGGGCTCGTACGGGAACCGGCCGCTCGCCCGGCGTCGTGGAGGGGGCCCGACCGGGACGAGGTCGGGCGAGAGGCGGATCGTCGCGCCCCCGCCCAGCGCGTCCACGAGCTCAGCGGCCGTCGGGCGGGCCGCCGGGTCCTTGCTCAGCGCCCGCGCCACCAGCCGGCCGACCACGCCGCCCAGCTCGGGGAGCACGGGCTCCTCGTGGACCACGCGGTAGAGCACGTCGTGACCCGCCCCGGAGCCGAACGGCGGCCGCCCGCTCGCGGCGAAGGCCATGACACCGCCCCAGGCGAAGACGTCGGAGGCCGGTGACGCCAGCCCGCGCACCTGCTCGGGCGACATGTACGCCGGCGTGCCCATCCTGGTGACGGAGAGGGTCGTGGAGTCGGAGACGAAGGCGAGGCCGAAGTCGATGACCTTCGGGCCCATGGGGGACAGCAGCACGTTCGACGGCTTGAGGTCACGGTGGACGACGCCGGCCGCGTGGATGGCCCACAGCGCCACCGCCGTGCTCATGGCCAGTCCTTCGAGCTCCGAGCCCGACATCGGGCCCCGCTCCACGATCGCGCGGAACAGCGTCGGTCCCGGCACGTACTCGGTGACGACGTACGCCGTCGCGCCGTCCAGGTCGGCCGTGAGCACGGGAGCCGTCGAGAAGGGGGCGACCCGCTGCATGGTCGCGACCTCGCGGCGGAAGCGCCGCCGGAACTCCGGGTCGCCGGCGAGGTGCCGGTGGATGACCTTGATCGCCACGAGCCGCCGCGAACGGCTCTTCGCGAGGTAGACGACGCCCATCCCGCCGGAGCCGAGCCGGCGCACGATGCGGTGGCCGCCGATCCGCCGCGGGTCGTCGCCGGTCCGCCCGTCCACCGCCTCGCCGTGTTTGGTGCCGTTCGCCATCGCCCGCCCATCCCGACCCGACAGTCGACAGGAGGTACGGCCGGGGCGGCACCGGGGTTCAGCTGAACGCGAGCAGGACCTTGCTGGAGCGCCGGGCGTCGGCCGCCTCCTCGAACGCCGCCACCGCCGCGCCGAGCCCGAAGACGGACGTGACAATGGGCGCGAACCGCCCGGCGTCCCCGCTCATGATCGACAACGCGGCCGGCATCTCGTGGTAGAAGCGGCTCGACCCCATCAGGGTCAGCTCGCGGGTGACCGCGAGGTGCAGCGGCACGGTGACCCCGCCCGGGGGCAGGTGACCCACGTTGACGAGGGTTCCGCCGGGGCGCAGCGCCTCCAGGGCGGAGACGAGCCCGGCCTGGGAGCCGGAGGACTCGATCGCGACGTCGGCGGCGGGGATCGGCTCGCCGAGGTCCGCGCGGACGACGTGGGTCGCGCCCACCTGGAGCGCCAGCCGGAGGGGCTCGCCGAACACGTCGGTCGCCGTGACCGTGGCCGCCCCCGCGCAGGCGGCCAGGGCGGCGGAGAGCAGGCCGATGGGTCCCGCGCCGATCACCAGCACGTCGCGGCCCTCGACGCCGGAGCCCGGCCGGCGCAGGCCGTGGAGCGCCACCGAGGCGGGCTCGGCCAGCGCCGCCGTCCGCAGGTCGAGCCCGTCGGGGATCGGCACGAGGCGGCTCGCGGGCACGACGAGGCGCTCGGCGAACCCGCCGTCCGTGTGCGGCAGCCGGGCGGCGCTGCCGAGATAGCGCAGCTCCGCGCAGAGGTTCTGCTCGTCGCGCAGGCAGTGGCCGCAGCGGCCGCACACCTGGGCGGGGTGCACGGCGACGCGGCCGCCCGCCGGCGGTCCCGAGCCGTCGGCGGCGGGCTCGGCGACGACCCCGACCACCTCGTGCCCCAGGACCATGGGGGAGCGCAGGACGGACTCGCCCACCCGCCCGCTCCTGTAGTAGTGCAGGTCGGAGCCGCAGATGCCGCCGTAGACGACCGTGACGACGGCTTCGTGCGGCCGCGGCGCCGGGGTGGTCCGGGTCTCGACCGTCAGGTGCCCGGGACCGGTGACGACGAGGGCCTTCGCGTCCATTCAGATCACCGCCGTCATTCCGCCGTCGACGTAGATGACCTGGCCGTTGACGAAGTCGGACGCCGGTGAGGCGAGCCAGATCGCGGGGCCGACGACGTCCTCGACGCGGCCCCAGCGGGCCGCGGGGGTGCGCCGCGTGATCCAGCGGCTGAAGTCGGGGTCGGCGACCAGGGACGCGTTCAGGTCGGTGTCGATGTAGCCGGGGGCCAGGCCGTTGACCTGGATGCCGGCGGACGCCCATTCGGCGCACATCGCCCGGGTGAGCCCGCCGAGCCCGCTCTTCGCGGCCGCGTAGGGAGCGGTGGTGGCGCGTACCAGGTGGTTCTGGACCGAGCAGATGTTGATGATCTTCCCGCTGCCCCGGGGGAGCATGTGGCGCGCGAAGGCGCGGCCGACGAGGAAGCCGCTGGTGAGGTTGACGTCGACCACGCGTTTCCAGTCGTCGACCGGGATCTCGGTCAGGGGGCCGCGGATCTGCACGCCGGCGTTGTTGACGAGGATGTCCGGGCAGCCGTACGCGGTGACGACGGCCTCGCAGGCCTGCTCGACCTGCGCCGGGTCGGTGACGTCGAACGCGTGGACCTGCACGTCGGCGGCCGGCCGGCCGGGCGCGAGCTCCTCGCGCAGGGCCGCGGCCGCCGCCTCGAGGCGCGCCGGGTCGCGGCCGTTCAGCACGACGCGCGCCCCCGACAGCGCGTAGCCGCGCGCGATGGCCTGCCCGATGCCGCGACCCGAGCCGGTGACCAGGGCGAGCCTGCCTGTCAGGTCGAACGCCGGAACGCCTGGAGCGGTCTGGAGGGGCACGTCATCTCTCCCATGCTGGTGCGGATCCGAGGACCTCGACGCATGACGCGCGGACGAGCGACGCGGCCGCGGCCTCCGCCGCCGCCGGGTCCATGTCCGCGATGGCCTCGACGACCTGCTCGTGCCGGTCCAGCGAGGCGGCGGTGTCGGCGGTGAAGAACTGGTGGCGGTCGGAGTAGCGGGCGTGCAGGGTGGCGATGAGGGTCTGTACGAGCTGGCTCAGGACCGCGTTGTCCGCGCCCCGCAGGACCGTCCGGTGGAAGCCGGTGTCGGCCGACACGAACGAGGAGCGGCTGCGGCTTTCGTAGGCGTCCCGCATGTCCCGGAGGTGCTCGCGGAGCGTGTCCACGAGGGCCTGCCGGGCGCCCAGCGCCGCGATCCTGGCGGCGGCGGGCTCCAGGGCCTCCCGCAGCGTCAGCAACTCGCCGAGCTGGGTGTCGGCGTCGGGGCCGTCCGCCCGCCAGGCGATGACCTGCGGGTTGAGCAGCGCCCAGCTCTCCTGGGGCTGGACGGTGGTGCCGACCTTGTGGCGCGGGCGCACCATGCCGAGCACCTCCAGCGAGCGCAGCGCCTCGCGTACGACCGTCCGGGACACCTCGTACTCGGACTCGACGCGCTCGGGGGAGACGATGCCGCCCACGGGGAAGTCGCCGTGCGCGATCCGGCGTCCGAGCGCGTCAACGAGCTGCGCGTGCAGGCCGCCCGGCCGGGCGCTTTCGACCATCGACAACCCTTAAAAGTATGATTAAACACATCATATAGGTCAGGGCCGGGCGGCCGACCGGTGACCCGCGCATGACACGAAGCCGCCTGATGTCCGCCGGCCTCGCAGCCCTGCCCACCCTGACCGCGTGCGGCACGGCTGGCGGCGACGGCCAGGTCACCTCCTAGGTCGCCGACGGCGTGGGGCCTGCGGGCCGTCGACCCGGCCAAATGGTGCATGACCGCAGGCCTGGTTCATGCCCGGCGGGGCGTCGTTCGAGGCCGGTGACGGGTACGCGATGTCGCTGGGCAACGCCCCGGAGGCGCACCCGCAGACGCCGCAGGGCAACGTACGGATCGCCGGTGTCGGGGCTGCCTCCGAGATCAAGGCAGGCGAGCCGCACCGCCTCCGGTTCGCCCTCGACGGCTCGCGGCTGGACCTGTACGACGACGGCCGGCTCGTCCTGTCCGTCGTCGCTCCCACCCTGATCCCCGCCGCTGGCTTCATCGGCCTGCAGACCAGCATGGGACCGGCCGGGCGAAGTTCGCCGCCATGTCGGTCACGGCCCGGGGCCACCGGAGCTGAACGGCGCATTCGTTACGAGAAATACTCGCAAATATCAGAACTATGTGTATGGGTATTGGTTTTCTCTGCCTTGGCCACATAAAAGCGTAACCGCAGGTCTATGGGCTACTTCAGTGCGATTCATAACCCCCCTACGCTGTCCCCGTTCCACTTACGGCGAGGGGGATCACGTGCTCGGAATCGACACCTGCCTGGCGGAGGTCATGTCCATACCGGGGGCGCTGGACGCCATGCTGCTCGACCACACCAGCGGCATGGCGGTGGCCTTCAGCAGCGCCTCGGGCGTGGACGCCGACCGGTCGGCCGCCGCGTTGACCGAGGCGCTGCGGGCCACGACCGACGGCCTCGCCCGCGCGTGCCCGGGCGAGGTCGTCCGCATCGACGACATGCTCGTCACGACGGACAAGGGGCACCATCTGCTCAGGCCGCTGGAGACGGTCTTCGAGGGGCCGCTCGTCATCTACGTACGCCTTGACCTGGAACGATCCAACCTGGCCCTGGCGCGCCACCGCCTGCGGTCGGTCTCCAGCCAGCTGACGACGTGAGTCATGACCAGGCTCGACGCACTCCTGGCCGGGCTGGCGCACGAGCGTTCGACGGGTGCGCTCCGGCTCGGGAGGAACGGCACGATCTTCCTCCACGACGGGCGAGTGACGTACATGGAGTGCGCCCAGACCCCGGGCGTCGAGCGCCTGCTCACGGCCAGGGGCCGGATGACGGAGGCGGCGCTGCGCGGGCTCCAGGCGGACGGCGGCTGCGCGCGGCTCCTCGAGGAGGGGCCGCTCACGCCCGGCGAGCTGCAGTTCGCGGTGCTGGGTGCGGTCCTGGACGCGGCCTTCTTCCTGCTGCCGATCAGCGGGACGCGGCCCAAGTTCCGGCCGGGGGAGCGGCACTGGCTGGGCGGGCAGTGGTTCTTCGAGGTGGCGGGGCTGGTGCGGGAGTGCGCGCGGCGGCGGGCGCACCTCGCCGACGTCTGGCCGTCCGCGGAGGTGGACACGCTGCCGGTACGGCCGGTGCCGTGGCTGCCGGGGCACGGGGTGACGCTGACCCGGGTCCAGTGGGAGGTGATCGTCGGTGCCGACCACAAGGCCACGCCGCTGGAGCTGGCCAAGCAGCTCGGGCGTTCGGGCTACGCGGTTTTGCTGGCGGTCAGGAGGCTGGCGGCCGCGGGCCTGCTCACCCCACCCGACCCGGGCCGTACCGCCTTGCCCGACCCGGGCCGTACCGCTCCCGCCGACAAGCGGCCCAGACATGCCGAGCCCGCCGAGGCCACCGAGCCCGATGAGGTCGCCGACGGTGGTGAAGCGCCTGGAGCCTGGCTGCCGAAGCGGGCGCGGCACCCCTACGAGCGGCCGCCGCACGATCCCGGGGCGGTGGCCCAGCCGCTCGGCCCGCCCGTGACGGGAGACCCGACCGATCTGGCGCTGCTGATGCGGCTCAAGAAGGCGCTCGAGGAGCTGGCGTGAGGTTCCCCGTACTCAGGAGGAGGCCACCGGTGGAGCTGCGGAAAGAGGTTCTGGAGGAAATGACGCTCCTGCGCGAGCGCACACCGGACGTGAGCGGAAGCGTCGCCTGCACCGTGGACGGCATACAGATCGCCTGCGACCTCGAAGGAGACCGCGGCGAGCAGACCGCGGCGCTGTCGGCGGCGCTGCTCGCGATGAGCAGGCGGATGCTGACCATGACCGGCCACGGCGCTCTTGAGGAAACGCTCATCTCGGGCACCGCCGGCTTCGTGGCCTTCTACGCCGCCGGCCCCACCATCGTCCTCACAGTCCTGGCCAAGCCCGGCGCGAACGTCGGGCTGCTGCGGCTGGAGGGCAGGAAGACGGCCGCCGGAGTGGCCGCCGTCGCAGCACGTAGGCACTGAACCGTCCCCTGGCGGAAAGGGAGAGAACAATGGCCAGCATGGACGTCTCGCTCAAGGAGATGATGACGATCGACGGCGCCCTCGGAGCGGCGATCGTCGATCACGGGAGCGGCATGGCGCTGGGCACCCTCGGCGGCTCCAAGGACCTGGACCTGCAGGTCGCCGCCGCGGGCAACACGGAGGTGGTGAAGGCCAAGCTCCGCACGATGGACTCGCTCGGTCTCAAGGACAGCATCGAGGACATCCTCATCACGCTCAGCGGCCAGTACCACATCATCCGGCCCATCACGGGGCGCGGGGGAAAGGGGCTGTTCCTCTACCTGGCGCTCGACCGTGGGCGCGCCAACCTGGCCATGTCCCGGCACCAACTCCGGGGCATCGAGGAGAAACTGGAGGTCTGACCCGGGACTCCCGGGTGGCCCGCCCCCGCTCGGTGGGTGGTCACAACACAATGATCGCTCACCGGCAGCGGTCAGCGTAGCGCGAGCCGACTGGGTTTCCGTGTTCCCCGCGTCGGGAGAGGACGGAAACCCAGTCGCAGGCAGAACTCACTGCGCTCTCCACATGGCCGCGGTCCTGCTGGTGGACTTGGCCATGACGGGCTTGCACCGCGGAGCGGGCCACACCTGGATCAGGTACTCCTCGACGGGGTCGCCATCGTCTCGCGGGTCGCCGTCGTCGCGGTTGCGCCCGTGGACGCGCAGCCGGTAATCACCTGGGCCAGGCAGTTCCAGCCGCTTGGCCGGGTCGTCGCCGCCGTCCGTCGTCCCGAAGTCCATGAACGCAGTTCGCCAGGAAACGGACACCTCGGCGACGTCCTGCCAGCCGTCGGTGGTCAGCGGTGGTGCGTCATCCCACAGTTCGGCGGTGACGAGGATGGAGCCGATTTCCTGGCCGCACACGATGCGCGCGCCATCGCCATCGGGGTCGGCCTCGACCAGGCCCGTCGCGGTCATGTCCAGCTCGAACTCCGTCACCAGGTCTTCGCCGGTCAGGTCAACGGTGGACGCGTCCACGAACACCTGAGCGGAAGCGCGGCGGATCAGAGTCGGCACAGGACTAGGTGTCGATCCGGACATCGTCAATGGTCATCGCCTGTAACTCCCATCGGATCAGAGCACGCTGCCTCGTACAGCAAGCGATCATGCCAGGTGGGTACGACAAACCATCCCTACCGGAGACAGCCGCAGCCGGGTGCCGTATTGAAACGGGTTGCAGTTCGTCCTTAGGCTGAGCGCATGATCCTGGACCGCTTCCAGATCGGTGGCGCCGCGGCCGTGGTCACCGGCGCGGGCCGGGGCATCGGCGCGGCCACCGCCGTCGCCCTCGCCCAGGCCGGAGCCGACGTCGCGATCTGCGCCCGCACCGAGGACCAGCTCCACGCCATCGCCGAGCAGGTGAAACAGGCCGGGAGGCGGGTCCTGGTCGTCCCCGCCGACCTGACGATCCCCGGCGCCGCGGAGGACCTCGCGGAGCGGGCCGCGGCCGCGTTCGGTCGCCTGGACGTGGTCGTCAACAACGTGGGCGGTGCGATGCCCCGCGCCTTCCTCGACACGAAACGGAAGCATCTCGAGAACGCGTTCCAGTTCAATGTCGGAGTGGCGCACGAGCTGACCAGGGCCGCCGTCCCGCACCTGCTGAAGGCGGGCGGCGGCGCGGTCGTGAACGTCTCCTCCGCCGTGGGCCGGGTGGCGGGCCGCGGCTACCTGGCCTACGGCACCGCCAAGGCGGCCCTGGCGCACTACACCCGGCTGGCCGCGCTCGACCTGGCCCCCGCCGTCCGGGTCAACGCGGTCGCCGTCGGCGCGGTCGCCACCTCCGCGCTCGACATCGTCATGAACGACGAGGGCCTGCGCGCCCAGATGGAGCAGGCCACGCCGCTGCGGCGGATCGGCGAGCCGGAGGACGTGGCGGCCGCCGTGCTGTACCTGGTCTCCCCGGCCGCCCGGTACGTGACGGGCAAGGTGCTCGAAGTGGACGGCGGGATCGACCGGCCCAACCTCGACCTCGGGCTGCCGGACCTGTCATGACCTGGTGAGGACATGAGCGCGGCCGGGGTCGATCGCGACGGTCACGTTCGTGCCCTCGGCGGCCGGGCGGAGCGACGGCGTCTCCGGCCGGACCATGAGGTAGGCGGCGGCTCGGGGTGGGCCGCCACCGTCATGGTCCGCCCCAGGGCCGTTCCGCCTGCGGCCAGCCGTTCGGGCGCGATCTTGACGAAGTCGGCCCGGTCCATGGAGTCCGTCGCGAACACGGTCGCCGAGCGGGGAGTTTCGTGGGTCCGACGTGGTGTCAGGAATACCCCGTCGGGCCTGACACACTGGGAGATATGGGACCAAAAACTGGCAGTGAGCTGGGGAACTTCCTGCGGGCCCACCGCGCGCGGGTGACCCCCGCCGAGGCCGGTCTCACGGCCGGTCCCGGCCTGCGGCGCACGCCCGGGCTGCGCCGGGAGGAGCTGGCCACCCTGGCCGGGGTCAGCATCGACTACTACACGCGCCTGGAGCGCGGCAAGGAGACCCGGCCCAGCCCGTCCGTGGTCGACGCGCTCGCCCGTGCCCTCCTGCTGGACGAGCGCGAGCACGAGCACCTGCGGGACCTCGCCGCGTGCGCCGCCCGCCCCGCGCCCGAACCGTCTTCCCCGCCCAGCCGGTCGGTGCAGTCCGGGATCAAGCTGCTGCTGGAGAGCCTGCGGCCCAACCCCGCGCATGTGGTGAGCCGCACCATGGACGTGCTCGCCTGCAATCCGAGCGGGATGCGGCTGTTCGCCGGGATGGAGAAGTGGCCGGTCACGCAGCGCAACGTGGTCCGCTACGTCTTCCTCCACCCCGACGCCCCGGAGCTGTTCGACGACTGGGACGAGCAGATCCGGGCCTGCGTCGGCCGCCTGCGCGCGCTGGCCGGCACCGAGCCGGACGCCCCCGACCTGGCCGAACTGGTGGACGAACTGCTGTCCAAGAGCCCGGAGTTCGCCCGCCTTTGGGAGCGTTACGACGTGCGGGCGCACACCCAGGGCCGCAAGACCTTCCACCACCCGGACGTCGGAGATCTCACCCTCGGCTACCAGTCCATGCAGCTGGAGGGCACCCCCGGCCACCGCCTGGTCGCCTACTACGCCGAGCCCGGCACGCCCGAGTACGACGCCATGGTCCTGCTCGACCTGGCCGCCTCCGAGCACGCCTCGAAGCCCGCCGCGGACCACCGCCACCCGTAGGCGCAGGGTTCGGCGTCCGTCTCCTCCAGGCGAACGGCCCCAAGGAGGTCCGCCCGCAAAGCATCCAGGGGATGGCGTCCCCTGGAGCGATGTGGTCCGCTGACATTGCGGATCCATACCGCTGGTGTGACGGAACGCACGATTCGGCGAGGAACTTCGGGAGGGTTAGGGTCGTCATCTCCAACATGAGCAGCGAGGAACGTAACAATCGGTTCCGGCACCTGCCGGGGCGGCCGGACCCGGCGACGTGGACGTCTGGTCTGGATGAGGAGCCGTTGCCGCAGGTGATCGCCGAGCCGTCGGCCTGGCACTGGTCTTCTTCACATGCGTGAGAGGATCCCGACACGCCTGATCGACGTCAGGTATGCGCAGAGTATTGTGGAGCCATGGCGCTGATCATGACAGGTCGATCCGTATGCGGTGCCAGGGTCGTCCGGGGATTCGCGGCCGGCTTGGCGGCAGCCGTGTCGGTCTTGGTGGCTATCGCTTTGGCCGGCGAGATTCCCGAGCTGCTCTGGTTGACGCCCGTGCTGACGCCCCTCTACCTGCTCCTCGCGCTGCCCATGGGTGCGTTGGCCAACCGCCTGGTGAAGCTGCCTGCGCCTGGGCGCACCGCGACGTCGGGCTGGCTCATTGCCTTGGCGGCCGGGCAGGTGCTCGCCTGGGTGCTCCCCTCCGGGGGATACGACGCGGTTGCGAGGATCATTGTCCTCGGCCCTTCCCTGGCGCTGCTGGTCCTGCCGGTCGGATTCGCCCTCATGGCCATGCGCGGCAAGCGCTGATACATCAGATCGCGGTCGGCGCATCAGGAGAACGTCTTCGGCTCACCGCACCGGCCGCGATAGACCGCACCTCGTCATTCCACACAGCGGGGGCGGCCCCGTCAAAGGCTGCTCGGGCCGTGCTCCCCGGGCAGAGGGCTCCGGGTTGGTTTACGCGGAGGGCCGTCTGGGGTCTTACGGAGACACGGCTGGGATCGGCATGTCACAGATGCGTCGGCTCGTGGCACTCGCTGACGTACCCCGGTGCATGCCGACGGGGCTCGGATCGGATTGGATCGGATGGTTCTACGAGTCGTCGGCCGCCCGCTGTGCCTGCACCGCAGCGGCGTAGAGCTCGTCGGTGAAGTCGCGCAGCGCGGCCACGCAGTTGTTAGGGGTTGTGTGTCATGGGGCTTCCCCCACCGGGTTTGGTGGCCTTGACCGTGTCCCACATCGCGTCGGCGTACACCCGCAGCGCCTCCCGGGCGCGCATCTGGCGGGCCCGGTCGACCGGGCCCAGCTCGGCCAGGTCGATCAGGTTCTGCTGGTGGCGGGTATTCCACGCATCGCGTCGCTGTCGGCCATCACGGCCGCCACGGTACGCCGCCGTCCAGGGGCGTGGCCAGGGCGCGTCGTCGGGCACCGTCGCCCACGGAGGACAAGGGCGCCATGGGGCGCGGCCTTTCACAAACGTGGTCACGCTGACGCGGGCCCTTCCCGGACGATCAACACAAGCGACACGATCGATTCCGCATCGTCACATCACGGCCGCGAAACCCGCCTAAACCTGACCACCGCCACAATCAGAACACTGGCTCAGCGGCCGGGGCTGGTCGGCTGGAACGTCCGGAGTGTCTTGTTCGTCCTCCGAGGTGTGACCACTTCACCAGATCTTGATGAACGGTTGCGCGACGCAGCCGCCCGCATGCACCAGGCCGACCACTTGCGGCGGGTGCGTGAGGCCACCGCAGAGCAGATCCAGCGAGCCCGCCGCACCCTTGCCGACCGGGAGCTGGAGTTGTCCCTGGAGGAGGACGACGTCACCCGTTTGGAGGGCGGATTATCCGCCGTCCTGGCCCGCCTGCTCGGTAACCGCGAGGAGCGGCTGGACCGTGAACGTGCCGAGGCGGCCGCCGCCAGGCAGCGGGTCGAGGGCCACCAGGCCCGCCTGTCCCAGCTTGAGGCGGATGCGCGTGCGACCGAGGACGAGCTGGCCGGGCTCGCGGCGGCCCCGAAGGAGTACGCAGAGTTGCTGGCCGAGAAGGAGCGGCAGCTCATCAGTGATGGTGATGCCCGTGCCAGGGAGTTGGCCGACCTCGGTGCCACCCTCGACCGTGTGACGGCGGACGTGCGCGAGTATGCGGAGGCCCACCGGGCCGGGCGAGCCGCACATGACGCGCTGGGTCATGTGCTGCGCCATCTGAACTGGGCCGTGAACGCCTCCACCTGGGACATGTTCGGCGGCGGCTTGATCGCCGACTTCATCGAGTCCGACCGGCTGGATGCCGCCGACGAGGCTGCCTGGCACGCCCAGCGGGCCCTGGACGTCTTCTCCCGCGAACTGGCCGACGTTGGCGTCTCCGCACGTCCTCACCTGCCGCAGGTGGACACGCGATGGTTCGTCGACACGTTCTTCGACAACATCATCACCGACGTGATCAAGCATCAGCGCATCGAGAACACCCGTGCCGAGGTCGCAAGGACGACCCAATGGGTCCGGGATGTAGGCGCCCGCCTGCGGGCCCGCCACACCGAGCTGTCCGCCGAGCGTAAGCGGCTGCTGGCCAGGCGGGAGGAACTGCTGCGCGGCTGAGGCCCGGACACAGCGGTTGAGGCCGGAACACATACGCGCAACGACCGCTTCATAACGCATCGCAGGGTGCTTGAACTGCGGTTTTGACCTTCACCAGCGGTACGGGCAAGATCGCGGCTTGTGTCGGTTCGTCTGCCGTATCTGATCATGGTTCGGGTGTTCGGCTGGTTGGTGTTGCTGGGACGTGGTCAGGCGTCCAAGGACGTCGAGATCATGGTGCTCCGCCATGAGGTGGCCGTGTTGAAGCGTCAGCTCGCCCGCCCGAAGCCGGACTGGGCCGATCGGGCGCTCCTGGCGGCCTTGGCCCGCTTCCTAGCCTGCCGGCGAAAGGGCTGCTCGCCTGCGACGTCTTCCACGTTGACACGATTTTCGTGAAACGCCTGTACGTGTTGTTCGTGATGGAGGTGGCGACGCGGCGCGTTCACATCCTGGTCGTGACCGCCGGCCCCACCGGCGCGTGGACGGCCCAGCGAGCCCGCAACCTGCTCATGAATCGCGACTGGAGGGCCGGCTTGTTTCTGTTCCTCATCTGCGATCGAGATGCCAAGCTCACCGCCGTCTTCGATGAGGTCTTCACCGGAGAGGGTGTCACGGTGATGAAGACGCCGCTGCGGACGCCCCGAGCCAACTGCTATGCCGAGCGCTGGGTGCGCACGGTCCGGGCCGAATGCACCGACCGGATGCTGATCTACGACGAAGGCCACCTCCGATCGGTCGTGGAGGAGTACGCCGAGCACTACAACGCGCACCGCCCGCACCAGTCCCGCCAGCAACGGCCACCCGATCAGGACGAGCAAGTTGTGGTGCCGCTGGAAGGCCGGATTCAGCGCCGAAAGGTGCTCAGCGGAGCGATCAACGAGTACCACCGAGCAGCCCAGCCGACCCGAAGAAACACCGGTTCAGGGTGGACAGCGGATTCGTCTTCACCGACGAGGTCGGACGGCCGCTGCATCCCCAGCACGTCAGCGACCAGTTCTACGTCCTGTCCTATGGGGCGGGCCGGCCGCCGGTGCGACTTCACGACCTCCGACACGGGGCCGCTTCACTGATGCCGGCGGCCGGGGTCGACCTGAAGATCGTGCAAGAGACCCTCGGGCACGTCTCCTCCACGTTCACCCGTGACACCTACACCAGCGTCTACCCCGAGGTCGCCCGACCCGCGCCAATGAGCAACCACCGAGCAACCAACCATGATCAACAACGTGATCGAAGGCCGGCGGGAACCGAGAGACCCCAGGTCGAACGCGGTATTGAAGAGTAGGGCGGGTGGGACTTGAACCCACGACCCACGGATCATGAGAACCGAGCCCCGAGCCGGGTCGTGACCCGGCGGAGCTTCCTGGGCGCGCCGGGCGGGTACGGCTCGCGGGTGTGCAGCAGGCTCTGGTTGTCGGCGATCACGACGTCGCCGGCCTGCCAGCGGTGGGCGTACATGTGCCGGGGGTCGTAGAGCGCCCGGCGGATCCCCTCGATGATCTGCGCGGCGCCGTGGCCCGCCGGCGGGCGCGGCAGCGTGGTGGTGGTCGGGTTGATGATGACGACGTCCTCGGGAACGGGCTCGGAGAACCTCAGGGTCGGATGGCCGAGACGCGGATGGGGCACGACGAGCGGCACCTCGCGCGTCACCACCTCGCCGCCGGCGGTGGGCCGTTCGTAGCGGAATGTCAGGCCCTCCCACAACGCCCGCGTCTCCGGGTCGGCGCCGGCCAGGACCAGCGTCGTGTCGCAGAACAGCGTCGCCCCGCCCACAGCCGGGTCGGTGGCCCGCAGGCACTGGAAGATCTGCAGGTCGGGCGCGCTCCCGGCGTTCATGTAGAGGCCGTCCCAGTGGATCGGCATAAACCCCGTCTCGAAGAGGTGGTCCACCGGCTCGGCGTGCGCCTCCACGTAGAACGTCCGGCTGCCGTTCCACGCGACCGGCTCGCCCAGCCGACCGGCGAACTCCTCGAACTCCTCGTCGGTCGCGGCCCCCGTGAAGCCCCGCAGGACGACCAGGTGATGCTCGCCGACCAGGTCCAGGAGCCGCCCCGGCGGCAGGCCGGCGAGCCGGGCGTCCCCGCCGCCCAGCAGTCGCGCGCCGAACGGCTCCTGCCGCCGGACGTCGATGGTCGGATCGAACGGGGTTGAGACGGACATGGACGCGCCTGCCTTCGGTGGTCTCCGGTAGTACGTTCGCCGGACCAATACCCCCGCACGCAGCCGCTCATTAACAGAGAGTGATATACGGTTACGTTCGGCAATCTTTCGTGGTGGGTGAGGAGTGCGATGAGTTCCGCGCCCGAGGTCGTCCCGCCGTCGGCCGTGGTGGTCTTCTCCGGCGGGCTGGACTCCACGGTGCTGGCCGCCCACTACCGCACGACCCACCGCCTGCTGCTGGTCTCCTTCGACTACGGCCAGCGCAACGGCCCGCGGGAGCTGGCGGCCGCCCGGGAGGTGGCGGCCCACCTGGAGGCCGAGCACCACACGATCACGATCACCGGTCTCGGCCCCCTGCTGACCGGCTGCTCGCTCACCGACCGGGCCCAGGACGTGCCGACCCTCGTGCCCACCGGTGCCGCCCTGCGCTCCATCACCATCCCCAACCGCAACGCCTTCATCGCCGACATGGCCGTGGCGGTCGCGATGGCCCGCCGCGCCGACGTGGTGGCGCTCGGCATCCACCGCACCCCGGAGGGCCATCCGATGCCCGACGGCAGGCCCGACTTCTTCGACGCCTACCGCGAGATGATCCGCCTCGGCGGGCGCGGGTTCCACCTTCCCCGTGTCGAGACGCCCTTCCTCGGCATGCTCAAGGAGGACGTCGTCGCCTACGGCCTGCGCCTGGACGCGCCGATGGGCAGGAGCTGGACCTGCTATCTCGACGGCCCGGTCCACTGCGGCGTGTGCCTGGCGTGCGTGTCACGCAGGGACGCCTTCTCGCTCAGCGGAGTGCCCGACCCGACCGTCTACGAAGGCGAGGCCAGTGATGACGCATCAGATCTGCGTACGGCATAACTTCGAGACCGCGCACCGGCTCCCGCACCTGGCGGGCAAGTGCGTGAACCTGCACGGCCACTCCTGGTGGGCCGAGGTCACCGTGCGGGCGGCCTGCTTGAGCGACGAGCAGACCGTGGTGGAGTTCGGCGCGTTCAAGAAGGCTCTGCGGGCTTTCGTCGACGAGCACCTCGACCATGGCGCCATGCTGGGGATCGATGACCCGCTGGCCTCGCTCCTGGTGGCTCACGGCAGCAAGGTCTACCTGTTCGGCGAGCACCCGTACGCCAGGGATCTGCCGTATCCCACGGTCGAGGCGGTGGCGGTGATGCTCGGCAGGGCCGCGCAGAGCCTGCTGGCCGGCCTGCCGCACGCCGCAGGCGCCGCCGTGGCCAGGGTGAAGGTGACCGAGACGCACGTCAACGCCGCGGAGTTCCGGCCGCGGGCCGGCGCGACGCCCGCCACCCGGCCGCCGGTCGCCGACACGGTCAGCGGTGCGTGAACGCGGCCATCGCCCGCTGCGCCGCCCTCGTGGTCAGGGGCCGGGGTGGCGACCTGCGCTTCGGGAGGCCGCCCGTGCGCCGCGCGACGGAGAAGGCGTGCGTGGCGTGGTGGACTTGGCCCGTGCGCTGCGCGACGGAGGGAGGTGCGTGGCGTGGTGGATTTCGCCCGGTCGTCGCGGTCGGGGGTCGGGGACGGCCTGTGCTTCGGCTGGCCCGCGTCCCGTGGGGGGTGTGCGGTGGGCTCCCGACGTCGGGTCCGGCCTGGTCATCGTGGGCCGGAGCCACGTGGTGGCTTGGCGTCGAGGGGGGCCTCTCGCCGGTCGGGACGGTGGCGCCGGGGGGTGGTCGTGTGGGTGGAGTCGTGGTGTTGAAGTTGACGACGGCTAGGAGGGTGTGCGATCCTAGGGCGGGAGAGAGGTTGACATCAACATTAAATGTTGCCATCCATGTCCCTCTCGGTTTATGCTGCCATTCCGCGCTGCCTTTCGACGCCTCATGTCCCGGTGACTGCCGGGCGCTCGGCATGCGCGCATTCAGTCCCGCCGTCAGCTCCCGGAAGGACATCTGTTGGCAGCCTCGCGCAACGCCTCCGCCGTACCCGCTGGTCCCCGTCGCGTGTCATTCGCGCGCATCCAGGAGCCCCTCGAAGTTCCTGACCTTCTCGCTCTGCAGACCGAGTCGTTCGACTGGCTGCTCGGAAACGAGAGGTGGAAGGCCCGGGTAGAGGCGGCTCGCCAGGCCGGGCGCAAGGACGTCCCGGCTCAGTCGGGCCTCGAAGAGATCTTCGAAGAGATCAGTCCGATCGAGGACTTCTCGGGGACCATGTCCTTGTCGTTCCGCGACCACCGATTCGAGCCGCCGAAGTACTCGGTGGATGAGTGCAAAGACAAGGACATGACCTTCTCCGCCCCGATGTTCGTGACGGCGGAGTTCATCAATAACACCACCGGTGAGATCAAGAGCCAGACGGTGTTCATGGGCGATTTCCCGCTCATGACGCCGAAGGGCACGTTCATCATCAACGGCACCGAGCGTGTCGTGGTCTCGCAGCTGGTCCGTTCGCCCGGTGTCTACTTCGAACGCAATGTCGACAAGACGTCCGACAAGGACCTGTTCGGCTGCAGGGTCATCCCGTCGCGGGGTGCCTGGCTGGAGTTCGAGATCGACAAGCGCGACAGCGTCGGTGTGCGCATCGACCGCAAGCGCAAGCAGGCCGTCACGGTGCTGCTCAAGGCGCTGGGCTGGACCAGCGAGCGGATCCTCGAGAAGTTCGGCCAGTACGAGTCGATGCGGGCCACCCTGGAGAAGGACCACACGGCCGGCCAGGATGACGCGCTGCTGGACATCTACCGCAAGCTGCGGCCGGGTGAGCCGCCGACCAAGGAGTCGGCGCAGACCCTGTTGCAGAACCTCTATTTCAACCCCAAGCGGTACGACCTGGCCAAGGTCGGTCGCTACAAGGTCAACAAGAAGCTCGGCTCGGACACCGACATCAACGTCACCGTCCTGACCGAGGAAGACATCGTGGCGATGGTCGAATACCTGGTGCGGCTGCACGCCGGTGCGGAGCCGGCGGACCGGCCGCTGGAGACCGACGACATCGACCACTTCGGCAACCGGCGGATCCGCAACGTCGGCGAGCTCATCCAGAACCAGGTCCGCCTGGGCCTGGCCCGCATGGAGCGCGTCGTTCGCGAGCGCATGACCACGCAGGACGTCGAGGCGATCACGCCGCAGACCCTGATCAACATCCGCCCGGTCGTGGCGTCCATGAAGGAGTTCTTCGGCACCTCGCAGCTGTCGCAGTTCATGGACCAGACCAACCCCCTGTCCGGCCTGACGCACAAGCGGCGGCTGAACGCCCTGGGCCCCGGTGGTCTGTCCCGCGAGCGGGCCGGCTTCGAGGTCCGTGACGTGCACCCGTCCCACTACGGCCGGATGTGCCCGATCGAGACCCCCGAAGGCCCCAACATCGGCCTCATCGGCTATCTCGCCTGTTTCGGCCGGCTCAACGCCTTCGGCTTCATCGAGACGCCCTACCGCAAGGTCGTCGACGGCAAGGTCACCGAGCAGATCGATTACCTGACCGCCGACGAGGAAGACCGCTACGTCAAGGCGCAGGCCAACACGGTGCTCAACGCCGACGGGTCCTTCGCCGAGCCTCGCGTCCTGGTCCGCACCAAGGGCGGTGAGACCGAGCTCATGCGGGCCGAGGAGGTCGACTACATCGACGTGTCGCCGCGCCAGATGGTGTCGGTGGCCACGGCCATGATCCCCTTCCTGGAGCACGACGACGCCAACCGGGCGCTCATGGGCGCGAACATGATGCGCCAGTCGGTGCCGCTGCTGAAGAGCGAGTCGCCGCTGGTCGGCACCGGCATGGAATACCGTGCCGCGACCGACGCCGGCGACGTCATCAGCGCGGGGAAGGCCGGTGTGGTCGAGGAGGTCTCCGCCGACTACATCACGATCTCGAACGACGACGGCACCAGCACGACACATCGGCTGGCGACCTTCGACCGCTCCAACCAGGGCACGAGCTTCAACCAGAAGCCCATCGTCGCCGAGGGCGACCGGGTGGAGGTCAACCAGGTCATCGCCGACGGTCCCTGCACCGACAAGGGCGAGATGGCGCTGGGCAAGAACCTCCTGGTGGCGTTCATGCCGTGGGAGGGCCACAACTACGAAGACGCGATCATCATCTCGCAACGGCTGGTGCAGGACGACGTGCTGTCCTCGATCCACATCGAGGAGCACGAGGTCGACGCCCGTGACACCAAGCTGGGCCCCGAGGAGATCACCCGGGACATCCCGAACGTCTCCGAGGAGGTCCTGGCCGACCTCGACGAGCGCGGCGTCATCCGTATCGGCGCCGAGGTCACGCAGGGCGACATCCTCGTCGGCAAGGTCACCCCGAAGGGCGAGACCGAGCTGACGCCGGAGGAGCGGCTGCTGCGCGCGATCTTCGGTGAGAAGGCCCGCGAAGTCCGTGACACCTCGCTGAAGGTGCCGCACGGCGAGCAGGGCAAGGTCATCGGCGTCCGGGTGTTCTCCCGCGAGGAGGGCGACGAGCTGCCTCCCGGTGTGAACGAGCTGGTCCGCGTCTACGTGGCCCAGAAGCGCAAGATCACCGACGGTGACAAGCTGGCCGGCCGGCACGGCAACAAGGGCGTCATCTCCAAGATCCTGCCTGTGGAGGACATGCCGTTCCTGGAGGACGGCACGCCGGTCGACATCATCCTCAACCCGCTGGGCGTGCCCGGCCGGATGAACGTCGGCCAGGTGCTGGAGACCCACCTGGGGTGGATCGCCGCCCGCGGCTGGGACATCTCCGGCGTCGCCGAGGCGTGGGCCGAGCGGCTGCGTGACAAGGGCTTCGAGAAGGTGGCCCCGCGCACCAACATGGCGACGCCGGTCTTCGACGGCGCCCACGAGGAGGAGATCGTCGGTCTCCTCGACAACACCGTCGCCAACCGCGACGGTGACCGGATGGTGCAGCGCAGCGGCAAGGCGCAACTGTTCGACGGCCGCAGTGGCGAGCCGTTCCCCTACCCCATCGCGGTCGGCTACATCTACATCCTGAAACTGCTGCACCTGGTCGACGACAAGATCCACGCGCGTTCGACGGGTCCGTACTCGATGATCACCCAGCAGCCGCTGGGTGGTAAGGCGCAGTTCGGTGGTCAGCGCTTCGGTGAGATGGAGGTGTGGGCGCTGGAGGCGTACGGCGCCGCCTACGCGCTCCAGGAGCAGTTGACCATCAAGTCCGACGACGTTCTCGGCCGGGTGAAGGTCTACGAGGCCATCGTCAAGGGCGAGAACATTCCCGAGCCGGGCATTCCGGAGTCC